>NZ_JAMYQL010000018.1:0-123500 GCF_040320865.1 Mesorhizobium sp. M0598
CGGTGGTCGTGGCTGCGATCGCACGCGAGATGGCCGCCTTCTTGTGGGCCATCGGCCGGGAGGTCGCGCCGTCATAGCCGGTCTCGACCCAACCCGCTGCACAGTGTTGGGGGTGGGGCCACGGTGGGGAACTCCCGTCGCTAGTTATGTGGCCAAGCCGATGCGCCCGACGCCCGCCCTCTAGACCGAGGACAGCCCCGAGACGAAGATACGGAAGGCCGGTACCCAACCCGCGGATGAGAGTCTGATCAACCGTCGTCTCTGAGCTCCACCCCCAGCCCTGTGCAGCTTCAGCCGGTCCGACTGCTTCGCAAACCTGCCAAGCAGGCGAGCCTTCTTGCCTTCAACCTTGACAGGGAACATGAGAGACTAGGTTCGTGATCAAGACCGGCGAACCGGACTGGAACGATCTGCGCTACTTTCTCGCTGCCGCCCGCGCGGGAACGTTGTCGGGAGCAGCGCGCGTGCTCGGCGTGCGTCACACGACGATCAGCCGGCGCCTGGCTGCTCTTGAGGCGGCACTCGGGGTTTCGCTTGTCGTGCGAACGCGGCAAGGCATTGAGATCACGCCGCTTGGCCAGACATTGCTGCCGCTCGGCGATGACCTTGAACGTACCATGCAAGCACTGACGGCGCTTGTGCGTTCGGGCAAGAATAGCGTTCGGCTGGCACTGCCGTCGGGCTTCAGCCCCCTTTTTGCCGAGCGTATGGCCGGGTTCCATAAGGCCCACCCGGATATCAACCTGGAACTGACGAGCGGCAGCAGGCCAGTGGACCTGCAGCACGGCGAGGCCGACCTTGCGGTCAGGATCGGCAGCGTCGCCGCAGACGATTTGATCGCGCAGAAGCTTTGTGTTGCGGGCTGGTCGATCTATGCGTCCCAGCGCTATCTCGACCGTCACCCAATGCCCATCGACCCTCGCCAGTTGGCCGGACACGAGATCATTGGATTTCACGCAAGCCTTGCCGGCGTCCCCGGCGCCAAATGGGTTGAGGCGCACGGCGCCGGCGCGACAATTGTCCTTCGCGTTGCCGAAATGACGGAAATGCTGGCGGCGGCTCTGAGTGGCGCCGGTCTGGCGGTAATGCCCTGCATGTTGGCCGAAGCTGAACCGCGGATGGTGCGCCTTGCCCCCGACATTCTCGGCAGTCATCCGGTGTCGCTCGTCTATCGCCGTGAAATCGGGGCGGAGGCGCCGGTGCGCGCCGTCATCCGCTTCGTTTCTACCATCATCAAGGACCGTGCCGCGCTGATCAGCGGCGAAACGCGATAAGCGTCTGGTGCCGCGCTTGCGTGGGTGCCGAAGATTGGCAGTCGTCACATGGGACGCTTGTCCGCGATCTTTTTCGGGTCGCGGCCTACCATGCCGGCGTCGGCTTTCCTGTGCTTGTCGGCAAGCCTGCGAATGCGATCGAAGCGGCTTTCCTCGGCCACTTTGGTCTTCGCCGCTGCCTTTGGCTTCGGGACGAATGCGATCATGGATCGATCTCCTTGCCGATGGCGCGGCCGGGGAAGAACCCCGGCGGCTGTCTTTTCAGGCTTGTTTCGGGCAGCGGCTGGTCAATAGCCCATGCCGCCGGTCGAAGCAGCGGCGTCCTTGGCCGAAACGTCGGTGATCATGGCTTCCGCAGTGATCAGGAGCGCCGCAATGGAGCCCGCGTCCTGCAGTGCCGTCCGCACCACCTTCGCGGGGTCGACGATGCCGGCCTTGATCATGTCGACATAGACCTCGTTCTGGGCATCGAAGCCCTGATTATGGTCCTTGTCGTCGGCGAGCTTGCCGATGACGATCGAACCTTCGACGCCGGAATTCTCGGCGATCTGCCGGATTGGCGCTTCGAGCGCTCTCGACACGATCGAAATGCCCGCCGTCACATCGGCATTGGCTCCGGTCAGCCCGTTCAGCACAGCCTTGGCGCGCAGCAACGCAACGCCGCCGCCGGGAACGATGCCTTCTTCGACGGCCGCGCGCGTGGCGTTCAGCGCATCATCGATGCGGTCCTTCTTTTCCTTGACTTCCGTCTCGGTCGCGCCGCCGACGCGAATGACAGCAACGCCGCCCGCCAGCTTGGCGAGACGTTCCTGCAGCTTCTCCTTGTCATAGTCGGAAGTGGTTTCCTCGATCTGCGCCTTGATCTGCTGGACGCGCGCCTGGATGGTGGTCTTCTCGCCGGCGCCGTCGATGATCGTGGTGGTGTCCTTCTCGATCAGCACGCGCTTGGCGCGGCCGAGCATGTCTATGGTGATGTTCTCCAGCTTGATGCCGAGATCCTCGGAAATCATCTGTCCGGCGGTGAGCACGGCAATGTCTTCCAGCATCGCCTTGCGCCGGTCACCGAAGCCAGGCGCCTTGACGGCCGCTACCTTGAGGCCGCCGCGCAGCTTGTTGACGACCAGCGTTGCCAACGCTTCGCCCTCGACGTCCTCGGAGATGATCAACAGCGGCCTGCCGCTTTGCACCACGGCTTCGAGGATGGGCAGCAGCGCCTGCAGATTTCCGAGCTTCTTTTCGTGGATGAGGACGTAAGGGTCTTCCAGCTCGGCGCGCATCTTCTCGGCATTGGTGACGAAATAGGGCGAGAGATAGCCGCGGTCGAACTGCATGCCTTCGACGACGTCTAGTTCGGTTTCGGCGGTCTTGGCCTCCTCGACGGTGATGACGCCGTCATTGCCGACCTTGTCCATCGCCTTGGCGATCATGGCGCCGACGCTGGTGTCGCCATTGGCGGCAATGGTGCCGACCTGCGCGATCTCGCCTGAGGACTTGACCTTCTTGGCGCGCGCCTGGATTTCCTGGACGACGGCGCTGACAGCAAGATCGATGCCGCGCTTGAGATCCATCGGGTTCATGCCCGCGGCAACGAATTTGGCACCTTCGCGCAGGATGGAAGCGGCAAGCACCGTGGCGGTGGTGGTGCCGTCGCCGGCGAGGTCGTTGGTTTTCGAGGCCACTTCGCGCACCATCTGTGCGCCCATGTTTTCGAACTTGTCGGAAAGCTCGATTTCCTTTGCCACCGCCACCCCGTCCTTGGTGATGCGCGGCGCGCCGTAGGCCTTGTCGATGATGACGTTGCGGCCCTTGGGGCCGAGCGTCACCTTGACGGCGTTGTTGAGGATTTCGACGCCGCGCAGCATGCGGTCACGCGCGTCGGTGGAGAATTTGATTTCCTTGGCAGACATGATCTTTTCCAGTTCGGTTGTCGTGGCAAGACGCTTGCAGCGCCTGAATCAAAGCTCGGAGCGTCCTTTGCGCGCGCGGGAGGGCGCGCGGCCTTCCAAATCAGGCGGCCTTCTTGGCAGCCACGGTCTTGTCGATGATGCCCATCTCGCTTTTTTCGATGATGCCCATGATGTCGGCCTCCTTCATGATCAGAAGGTCCTCGCCGTCTATCTTGACCTCGGTGCCGGACCATTTGCCGAACAGAATGAGGTCGCCGGCCTTGACGTCGAGCGGGATCAGCGCGCCGCTTTCGTCCCGCGCGCCCGGCCCGACAGCGATCACTTCGCCTTCCTGCGGTTTTTCCTTGGCATTGTCGGGGATGATGATGCCGCCCTTGGATTTGGTGTCGCTTTCGGCGCGCCGAATGACGACGCGATCGTGGAGTGGCCGGAATTTCATGGGGACTCTTTCTGGGGCCGGCTTAGGCGGCCGCCCCCTCTCTATAGGCGCCTTGGCACTCGATTGATAGGAGTGCCAAAAAAATATTCATAGGGCATATAAAATATTGAACGTATTATCTTGCCTGGTCATGCCCTGATGTTCGGGTCTTGCGGAATATTAATGAAATTGAATTTCTGTCTTTGAACACCTATTTTACGATGAAGTTCACATTCATGACTTTCGCTTCAAGGGAGATTTTACCGATGGCCGAAGGCAATCAGAACATCATGGAAAAAGCTCAGGCTCGCTTCATGGAAAATCAGAAGAAGACGGCGGAGCGGAACAAAGCAACTGCCGAATATCTCTCGGAGGCCAAGGCGAGG
Source organism: Mesorhizobium sp. M0598 (assembly GCF_040320865.1). NCBI lineage: Bacteria > Pseudomonadati > Pseudomonadota > Alphaproteobacteria > Hyphomicrobiales > Phyllobacteriaceae > Mesorhizobium > Mesorhizobium sp. M0598. The sequence continues at coordinate 3,986 of NZ_JAMYQL010000018.1, forward strand.
AGCATCAAAACGGCAAGGCTGAGGGAATTGCGACTGGCCAAGGAAGAGGCGGACCGCGCGGCGGAAGCTCTGAATCCGGTCGCACCAAAGAAGAAGCGGGCGTCGCGGACAGTCAAGAAGGCCGTATCTGCATCGACGGAGGCCAAATCATGAGCCTGACATTTCCCAACCCCAGCCGCAGCTACGACGAGGCAAGCAAACGCATTCGCTTCGTTGGCCATGACGGCATGTTCCAGATTTCCTTCTCTGTCGCAACCGATGCCATTTCCAAGATGCAGCCGGGAACGGCGGCTTCAGAAGCTACCTATCTGGCGGCCTTCGACACGGCTTCCAGCTCAATTCATGACGTCGCCAGGAATGCCTATGCCCGTACCCGCAGGAGCATGTACGTGCTGACTGCAGCCGATTTTCGCTAGATCCTTCGAGATCGCTCACAGGACGGTTGCTCAGGACTTGCGATCCGCCTTGGCTCGCCGCTTGACGTCGCGACTGTTCAGCCGGTCGACCATCGCGTCTGCATCGCGCGTATTCATGCCGACCATGAGCTGATGCTTGACCGGCTGGCCGGTGAAGACGTCGAAGACGGTCCAGCTGTGGGGATGCTCCATGCGCAGTGCGTAGCGGTTTGCCATCCTGGCGTCCTTTGGTTTCCGCCCGATCGATGAATGTCGCTCGATCAGGCCTGGGCGATCTCGGTCAGGCCTGGGCGATTAAGAATACTGCCGCTAGGACAAGCTCCGTCCACAAAACGACGGACAGTTTCAAGGCCAGGCTACCGTGCGCCGAGAGCATCTCCCGAGTGCGGCTCACCAAGCTCTTGATGGTCATCGACATAGTCGGCGCCGCAATCGCGACCGGCGGCGCCTTGACCCCAAGCTTTCCGCAGCAGCGATGGCTCGCGCAGAAACCGACCTCGAATATTTGGAAACCAGACATCTTCATAGCACCGTTCTTTCAAACTCCATGCATGCCAAATGAATTCGCGGGTTGGCATCACCCTAAAGGGCGTCCGTGATGCGAAACGTCGCGGGTTGCAGGAGCAGGGCTTATTGCCGAGATCATGAAGGTTCATAATCCGCATGAGACGCGCTGATTCGCGCTTTGCCGGGATGCCTTCATGCAACGCAGCTACGCAGCCGGGAGGTCGAGGCGACGGGCGAAGGGAAAGACGATGACCGCGCCGGCCGTCGAATTGCAGAGGGCCATATTCGAGGCAGTGAACGGCGATCCCCACCTGTCGGCGGCACTGGGCGATGCAAGATTATTCGACCATGCGCCGGAAAATGTTGCGTTTCCCCACATGACCTTCGGCCGCACCAGCGTCTACGACTGGGCAACGGGCATGGAGAACGACGCCGAGCAGTTGCTGACGCTGCATGTCTGGTCGAAGTCCGAGGCCAGCAAGGAAACCAATGACATCATGGACCTTGTTAGCACCCGCCTGCGCGATACGGCTCTCTCGCTCGGCGAACATCGCCGCGCCTACCTCAAGCTCGAATTCGCCGAAGCCCGCTACGACGAGGACCTTTCGGCCCATCACGGGCTGCTGCGCTTCCGCGCCGTGATCAAGGACGAGGGCTGACCACCGGGCACTTTTTGCAAATCGGGCAATGTTGTTCTTGCTTTGTGCCGGCAGCTATGCTACTAATTCCCCTATGGTGCTGATGGCGCCAGCGACCCGCCGCAGAGGCGGGTTTTTTGTTTCAGGTTCGGTTCGCCTGAACTGCCATCGGTTGCCTTGGGCCGGATGCTTCGTCGTCCCAAATGGTCCTGCCCGCCAGATGATGCCGGTTGTCGACGAAGGATTGGAGGGCTAGGTTAAACATTGGCGATTTCGCGGAGCCGGGCGGCGAAATGGCAATCCGGTAATCTCGCGCTTCAGGGGTGTGGCGGGCATGCATTCGAGCGTTCACCGTTCATATCACGTTCAGCACCGGCGCGTTAGAACGCTGACCATGAACATCCTTCGCCCCCACTTCCGGACCGCGGCACTGGCGCTGTCAGCCGCCGGTCTGCTTGCGTCGCAAGCGATGGCGATCCCCGTTGTCGTGCCCGAGCAGCCGCAGCCGGTCGTCCTCGCCGCGTCCGACTGCTACGCGATCGGCCAGCAGGTGGCCGAGCAGAATGGCGGCACCTTGGCCAAAGCCTCGCAGTCGACACGCGGCGGCCAGCCGGTCTGCATCATCGTCGTGCTCGTTCCGGGCAAGGAAGGGCAGCGTCCGCGTCGCTCGGAGATCGTCGTTCCGCTGAACTGAATCGTGCCGTTTCCCAGTCTGCCGGAATCGGCCTATATCTGACCAGCATCAACAGGCCTCCCGCATGCGCGTACTCGTCGTCGAAGATGACAAGGATCTCAATCGGCAGATCGGCGATGCGCTGGTCGATGCCGGCTATGTCGTCGACCGCGCTTTCGACGGCGAGGAAGGGCTTTTTCTCGGGGACACCGAGCCCTACGATGCCGTGGTGCTCGATATCGGCCTGCCGCAGATGGACGGCATCAGCGTGGTCGAACGCTGGCGGCGCGGCGGCCGCAAGATGCCGGTGCTGATCCTGACGGCACGCGACCGCTGGAGCGACAAGGTTGCCGGCATCGACGCCGGCGCCGACGACTACGTCACCAAACCCTTCCACATCGAGGAAATCCTGGCCAGGGTGCGGGCCTTGATCCGGCGTGCTGCCGGGCACGCTTCGTCCGAACTGACCTGCGGGCCGCTCCGCCTCGACACCAAGGCCTCCAAGGCCGACGTCGACGGCGTGCCGCTGAAGCTGACCTCGCACGAATTCCGCTTGCTTGCCTATTTGATGCACCACATGGGCGAGGTGGTGTCCCGGACCGAGCTTGTCGAACATCTCTACGACCAGGATTTCGACCGCGATTCCAACACGATCGAGGTCTTTGTCGGACGGCTTCGCAAGAAGATGGGCATCGACATGATCGAAACTGTTCGCGGCATGGGCTACCGCATGCGTAAGCCGGAGGCGTAACGCGGAACCGCTGCCTACAAAACCCGCCGTCTCGAACACGCCGTCGCTGCGGTCATGGCCGCGTTCGGTGGCGTTTCGCGTCATCGCCTTTTCCACGGTCTGGGCGATCCTCACTCTGGTCGTCATCTTCACCTTGATCACCACGCTCTATCGCCAGGCCAGCGAGCGCGGTTTCGACAGCCTGCTTTCGGCGCATCTGTTCAACCTGATCGGCTCGGTCGGCGTTTCTGAAAGCGGCCAATTGACCGGCGCCCCCGACCTTGGTGATTTGAGGTTCTCGGAACCGAATTCCGGCTGGTACTGGTCGGTCGAGCCTGCCTCGGAAGGTGTGCACGGCGATCTCCATTCGTCGTCGATGACCAAGGCGATCCCGTCGCCAAGCGTTGCCGAGGTGCCCTTCAATGCCAGCTTCCAGCGCAGCTATTCAGCGGACGGCATCGAAGGCGAGCAACTGGAGGTGTTCGAGAGCGAGTTCGTGCTCGATGCGAAAAACCGCGCCGCGCGCTTCCGCGTCATGGGCAACCAGACCGAGCTCGAGCAGGAAATCGCCACCTTCCAGCGGCGCCTTTTGACCTATCTGTCGCTGTTCGGCGTCGGCATGATCGCCATCAATGCGATTGCCATCCTGCTCGGCCTGCAGCCGCTGCGCCGGGTCAGGAATGCGCTTGCCATGGTGCGCGAAGGAACCGCGCAGCGCCTAGACGGCCGTTTCCCGGCCGAGATCGAGCCGCTCGCCAACGAGACCAATGCGCTGATCGAGAACAACAGGCGTATCGTCGAGCGGTCGCGCACGCAGGTCGGCAACCTCGCGCACTCGCTGAAGACGCCGCTTGCCGTGCTGCTCAACGAGGGACGGGCGCTGGGTGGCGCCAAGGGCCAGCTGATCGCCGAGCAGGCCGCTTCCATGCAAAAGCAAGTGGACCATTATCTGCAACGTGCCCGCGTCGCCGCGCAGCGCGACAGCGTCGTCTACCGTACGCCGGTGGCGCCGCTGGTCCAGCGCATGGTTCGGGTGCTGCAGAAGCTCAACCCGCAGACGGCGCTGTCGCTGTCGCTGCCGGCCACCGACATCGTCTTTGCCGGCGAACGCGAGGACCTGGAGGAGCTGCTCGGCAATCTGCTCGACAATGCGATGAAATGGGCAAGGAGCGCGGTCGCCGTTTCGGTCAAGCCAATCTCCAGCAAGGGTGGCGCTGGCACGGAAGGCGCAGCCAACCTGTTCGAGATCAGCATCGAGGATGACGGCCCCGGCATTCCCGACGACAAGGCGCGCGAGGTGTTGCAGCGCGGCCGGCGGCTCGACGAGACAAAACCGGGCAGCGGGCTCGGACTTGCCATTGTCGCCGACCTTGTCAACGAGTATGGAGGCTCTCTGGCGCTGGAACGATCCGTCATGGGTGGATTGAAGGCGATGGTTCGATTGCGGAGCCTTCAGTAATGCTTTTCCAGATTGCTTTTCCAGGTGGCCGGCTGCGGCCAAATTTCCGACAAACATCGACATTATGGCCGCGCCAGCTGCTGACAGCGCGGCGGTCCAGCTCAAGAAAGCCGGTATTGGCATGAAGATTCGCGTCGCGCTCGTTTCCGCCCTGCTCGCCGTCTCCGGCTGCACAACGCTCGGCAAGGGCCCGGCCGTTACGGTGACGCCGGCCGCGACGCCCCCCAGCGGCGCCAAGGTGGCGACGACGATCATCGCCGCCATGGGCGGCGGCCTCGTCGGCGGCTCTATCGGCGCCGGCCTGAGCGAGACCGAGAAGCGCAGCGCGCTCGAGGCGGAATACAAGGCGCTTGAATACACGGCGAGCGGCCAGAAAGTGGCTTGGAAGAGCGACAGTTCGGCCCATCGCGGCGAAGTGGTCGCCGCCCAGCCCTATCGCGTCGGCTCGCAGGACTGCCGGCAATACACCCATACGGTGTTTACCGGCACCGCCGGCGCCACCGCGCGCGGAACCGCCTGCCGCAATGCCGACGGCAGCTGGACGCCGCTGACGTAGCTGGCCGGCCGTCGATCCGCCGATTCCGGTCCGGCACCAAAGCGCGTCGCGTTCGACCGGCCTCATGCGACGCGCTTTAGGTTCTTGTTTTGATGCATGGTCGTTATCGCAAAACCGCTGCACACTTTTGCGCGACATGCATTATCGATCGGAGCGGCCCCGCCAAAGCGTCGCAGCACGCTTGTGTTGGCAGGGCAAGGGTCTCGTTCTATTGGAAGAGCCATGCTGTTCTGGGTCATAGCCGCAATCCTGACGCTGGGCGCAAGCCTGGCGGTGCTGCTGCCGTTGGCCGGCGGATCGAAGAACGCGTCCGCTGCCGGCGATCACGACCTTGAAGTCTATCGCGACCAGCTGGCCGAGCTTGACCGCGATATGGCGCGTGGCCTGATCCAGCCAATGGAGGCCGAAGAGGCACGCGCTGAAATCGCCCGCCGCATCCTTCGCCTGAGCAATACCGGCCACTCCGACGACACGGCGACGCAGCCGTCGCGGTCGACAAGGCTGGTGGCGACAGCGGCCGTGCTGCTGGTTCCGCTGGTCAGCTGGGGCCTCTATGGCCAGCTCGGCTCACCCGACCTGCCGTCGCAGCCGCTCAGCGAACGCCTGGCCAAGAATCCCGCCGACAGCTCGGTGGACGAGCTGATAGCCCGCGCCGAGGCGCACCTGGCGGCCAACCCATCCGATGGCCGCGGCTGGGACGTGCTGGCGCCGGTCTATCTGCGCATGCAGCGATACGCCGATGCGGTGACCGCCTATCGCAACGCCATCCGCCTCGACGGCGACAGCGCCGCCCGCCAGGCGGGTCTTGGCGAGGCGATCGCCAATGCGGCCGGCGGCATTGTCTCCGCCGAAGCGCAGGCGGGTTTCGAGGCGGCGTTGAAGCTCGATCCGGCCAATCCGAAGGCATCGTTCTATCTCGCCATGGGCATGGCACAGGAAGGCCGCATAGCTGAAGCCACGGCGGCCTGGCAAAAGATGCTTGCCGCCTTGCCGCAGGGCTCGCCGTGGCGCGGCGCCGTCGAGCAGGCGCTGGCCGAATCCGCCGAGGCGCCCGCGAAAGGGCCGACCGCCGAGGATATCGATGCTGCCTCCTCGATGTCGCCGCAGGACCGGCAAGCCATGATCAGCACCATGGTTGCCGGCCTCGACGAAAGGCTTCGGCAAAATCCGCGCGACGAGGAAGGGTGGATGCAGCTCGTTCGTTCCTATGCCGTGCTGGGCAAGACAGATCAGGCGCGTGACGCGCTCAATCGCGGTATCGCCGTCTTTGGCGCGGACAGTGACCAGGCCAGGAAATTCACCGCCTTTGCCGCCTCGCTTGGCGTGACGGCGACGGAGTAGACGATGACGCGCAAGCAGAAACGATTGTCGGTGATCGCAGCGGGGCTGGGGTTTCTCGGTGTTGCCACGGGGCTGACCTTCTATGCGCTTGGCCAGAAGGCCTCCTATTTCTACATGCCGGCCGATCTGGCCACCGCCAGCCTTCAGCCGGGCCAGCGCATCAGGCTCGGCGGTCTCGTCGAAAAAGGCACGGTCGAGCGTAGCCAAGGCGCCACCGTCGCCTTTTCGGTGACCGACAACCAGAAGGACGTCAAGGTTACCTATACCGGCATTCTTCCCGATCTTTTCCGGGAAGGGCAGGGCGTGATCACCGAAGGCTCGTTTGGCCCTGACGGAATCTTTGTCGCCGACAGCGTGCTGGCCAAGCATGACGAGACCTATATGCCCAAGGAAGTGGCCGACGGCCTCAAGGCCAAGGGCGTATGGCAGGAGAGCAAGAGTGACTAGCGGGTGCGGTGACAATGGTTGAAACCGGACATTTCGCCCTGATCCTGGCGTTTGCGCTGGCCCTGGTGCAGACGATGGTGCCGCTGTTCGGTGCGCGCACCGGCAACCACAAGATGATGGCCGTCGGCGCACCGGCCGCGCTGACCGGCTTTGCCTTGACGGCGCTGTCTTTCGTGGCGCTGGCAACCGCCTACGCCGGCTCCGACTTCTCGGTTGAGAGCGTCTGGGAGAACTCGCATTCGCTGCAGCCGCTGATCTACAAGATCACCGGAACCTGGGGCAATCACGAAGGTTCGATGCTGCTCTGGGTGCTGATCCTGACCTTCTTCGGCGCGCTCGTCGCCGTCTTCGGCGGCAATCTTCCGGCGACGCTCCGGGCCAATGTGCTTGCCGTGCAGGGAGCGATCGGCGCCACTTTCTTCCTGTTCATCCTGACGACGTCGAACCCGTTCGTCAGGCTCAATCCGGCGCCTATCGAGGGCCGCGATCTCAACCCGATCCTGCAGGACCTCGGCCTCGCCATCCATCCGCCGCTGCTTTATCTCGGCTATGTCGGTTTCTCGATCTGCTTTTCCTTCTCTGTCGCTGCCCTCATCGAGGGCCGCATTGACGCTTCGTGGGCGCGCTGGGTAAGGCCGTGGACATTGGTTGCCTGGATGTTCCTCACCGGCGGCATCGCCATGGGCTCCTACTGGGCCTATTACGAGCTCGGCTGGGGCGGCTTCTGGTTCTGGGATCCGGTCGAGAACGCATCCTTCATGCCGTGGCTGGCGGGCACGGCGCTGCTGCATTCGGCGATCGTCATGGAAAAGCGCTCGGCGCTGAAGATCTGGACGCTGCTTCTAGCGATCCTGACCTTCTCACTGTCGCTGCTCGGCACCTTCCTGGTGCGTTCCGGCGTGCTGACCTCGGTGCACGCATTCGCCACCGATCCGACGCGTGGCGTGTTCATCCTCTGCATCCTGACGCTGTTCATCGGCGGCTCGCTGGCGCTGTTTGCCTTGCGCGCCTCCCGGCTGACGGCCGGCGGCCTGTTTCACCCGATCTCGCGCGAAGGCGCGCTGGTCCTGAACAATCTGTTCCTCACCACCGCCACCGCCACCGTGCTGGTCGGCACGCTCTACCCGCTCGTCGTCGAAGCCCTGTCTGCCGACAAGATTTCGGTCGGCGCGCCGTTCTTCAACCTGACATTCGGCCCGCTGATGGTGCCGCTCTTGGTCGTCGTGCCGTTCGGGCCGCTGCTCGCCTGGAAGCGCGGTGACATTTTCGCGGTCGCCCAGCGCCTGATGGCGGCTTTCGCGGCGGCGCTGCTCGCCGTGCTGGTGACGGCCCTGTTCATCGATGGCGCTTCGGTGTTGGCGGCACTCGGTGTCGGCCTTGCCTTCTGGCTGATCTGCGGCGCGCTCACCGATCTCGCCGTCAAATCCGGCTTCGGCACCGTCGCGCCCGCCACCATGCTCAGGCGCTTCGCCGGCCTGCCGCGCTCGGTCTTCGGCACAGCGCTTGCGCATCTCGGCCTCGGGCTGACAACGCTCGGCATTGTCGGCACGCTTTGCTTCGGCACCGAAAAAATCTTGGCGATGCATGCCGGCGAGACCGTCGAACTGTCCGGCCACAAGCTGCGCTTCGAGGGGCTCTACCCGGCCCAGGGACCTAACTACAGTGAGGATCGCGGCCGCTTCGCCCTGCTTGGCGCCGACGGTAGCGTCGCAGGCGAGATCACCTCGGCCAAGCGCTCATATCCGGTGCGCCAGATGACCACAACCGAATCCGGCATCAGGACGATCGGCTTCAGCCAGCTCTATCTTTCGCTTGGCGACGAGGGCAGCGATGGCTCTGTGGTCGTTCGTCTGTGGTGGAAGCCGCTGGTGACGCTGGTCTGGGGCGGCGGACTGGTGATGATGGCGGGCGCGGCGATGTCGCTGCTCGACCGCCGCCTGCGCGTCGGCGCACCGTCGCGCCGCAAGGCTGCGGCCGGCGTGCCATCGGCGAGCCCGCAATGAAAAGGATCACGCTGGCCTCGCTGGTCCTGCTGCTGGCGCTGTTGTTCGCCGGCGCCGCGCAGGCGGTCAAGCCCGACGAGGTGCTCGCCGACCCGGCACTCGAGGCGAGGGCGCGGGCTTTGTCGGAAGGCCTGCGCTGCATGGTCTGCCAGAACCAGTCGATCGACGAGTCCGATGCCGACCTCGCCCGCGACCTGCGCATCCTTGTGCGCCAGCGCCTGGTCGCCGGCGATACCGACCGGCAGGTGATGGACTATGTCGTTTCGCGCTACGGCGAATTCGTGCTGCTGAAGCCACGCTTCAATCTGCGCAATGTTTTGCTCTGGGGGACGCCAGTTCTTCTGCTGCTGGTTGGCGGGACATTCATCCTGCTGGCCGCCCGCTCGCGCCGTTCGACGGTGACCGCTGCATTAACTGCCGAGGAACAGGCGGCGCTGGACAAGATGCTCCGCCGCGATTGATCGATACATTACGAAAGTTTCATGTACCGGAAATGGCGCCGTAATGTGCGGCCCTCTATTTCCTTTGTCGAGGATGCCAATCAAGGGGCGTCCCTTGAAAAGAGGATACGATAAACATGAATGTTGCCCCCAATTCATATCTTCGCACCCGTAAACGCCTGCTGGCCGCAGCCGCATCCCTGGCCATTGCCGGCGCGATCGGCTTTGGTGCTGTTGCCACCGGGACAGCCCCGGTGCTGGCCGACGCCGTGCGTGTCGAGGCACCGCAGGTCCCGAGCTTCGCCGATGTGGTCGAGCGCGTTTCGCCGGCGGTCGTCAGCGTGCGCGTCAAGGCCAAGATCCAGTCGACGGCCGATGACGGTTCCGGCCAGATGGACGACGAGGACGGCTTAGGCAATCTTCCCGACAACCCGCAGTTGCGCCGGTTCTTCCGCGAATTCCGCGGCTTTGGCGATCAAGGCGGCGATCAGGGCCCGAACGGAATGCGCCGATTTGGACACCGTGACCGCAACAACGACCAGCCGCGGCCGGTGGCGCAAGGGTCCGGTTTCTTCATCTCCGATGACGGCTATCTCGTCACCAACAACCATGTCGTCGAGGAGGGCACCGCCTTCACCGTGGTGACCAATGACGGCAAGGAACTCGACGCCAAGCTGATCGGCACCGATCCGCGCACCGATCTTGCCGTGCTCAAGGTCGATGACGGCAACAAGTTCACCTATGTCGACTTCGCCGATGATTCCAAGGTTCGCGTCGGCGACTGGGTGGTGGCTGTCGGCAATCCGTTCGGCCTCGGCGGCACGGTTACCGCAGGCATCGTTTCGGCCCGCGGCCGCGATATCGGCGCCGGTCCCTATGACGACTTCATCCAGATCGACGCCTCGGTGAACCGCGGCAATTCGGGCGGCCCGACCTTTAACCTCAACGGCCAGGTTGTCGGCATCAACACCGCGATCTTCTCGCCCTCGGGCGGCAGCGTCGGCATTGCCTTCGACATTCCCGCTTCGACCGCCAAGCAGGTCGTGCAGGATCTGATGAAGAACGGCACCGTGCAGCGTGGCTGGCTCGGTGTCGAGATCCAGCCGGTCACCCCCGAAATCGCCGAGTCGCTTGGCCTTGGGTCCGGCAAGGGCGCGCTCGTTGCCAGCGCGCAGGACAACGGTCCCGGCAAGAAGGCCGGCATCACCGCCGGTGACGTGATCACCCAGGTGGACGGCAAGGACGTTGCTTCGCCGAAGGAACTCGCCCGCCTGATTGGCGCTTACCCGCCCGGCAAATCTGTCGATGTCACGGTGTGGCGCAACGGCAAGAGCGAGGCGGTTAAGGTCGATCTCGGCAAGCTGCCGTCGAGCGACAAGCAGGCCTCGGCCGACCAGCAGCCTGCCCCCGCGCCGAAGACCGACACGCTCGCCGATCTCGGCCTGACCGTCACCAAGTCTGACAATGGCAAGGGCCTTGTGGTGACCGATGTCGACCCCGACAGCGATGCCGCCGATCGCGGCATCCAGCCCGGCGACGTCATCACCTCCGTCAATTCGGCGGAAGTAAACGGCACCGGCGACGTCGACAAGGCGATGGCCGACGCGGTGAAGTCCGGCCGCAAGGCGGTGCTGATGCAGATCACCCGCGACGACAGCAACCGCTTCGTCGCACTGCCTGTCGCCAAGGGCTGAGCGCATGACCCCGAACACGTATTCCGTTTTCGGAAAGGCTCATGCGCCGATTCAAGGTGCTAGAGCGTCCTTTGCGCGTCCAAGAGGACGCGCGGCGCTCTAGTGGTCGACTTTTCCGGTGCGGCGGTTTTCAACACCCCCGAGCCGCCGCACGGGAAAGCACGGGGCCTGAATACGTTAGTCAGTCATCGTGTTCCGCCCCAGCGGCAGCGGGCTTCCCATCGCCGCTGCCGCTCGAACATGCCGCTCAAGGCGTGAAGCGATTTTAGGCTAACGACATGCTAAAACAAAGACTTACCGCGTATCCCTGAATCACTTTGTTCGCGATATGCCATGGAGAAGGCCACGATGCATATGCCGGCCACTCAATCTTCCAGCGAAATCGCGTATAACGGTTCTATGAAGATTCTCGTCATAGAAGACGATCGCGAGGCGGCCGACTACCTGCAGAAGGCGTTCGCCGAGGCCGGCCATACCGCCCATGTCGCCGGCGACGGCGAAACCGGCTTCGCGCTCGCTGATTCCGGCGACTATGACGTCATGGTCGTTGATCGCATGATGCCGCGCCGCGATGGCCTGTCCGTCATTGCCGGGCTCAGGTCCCGGGGCAATACGACGCCCGTGCTGATCTTGTCGGCGCTCGGCGAAGTCGACGACCGGGTCACCGGTCTGCGCGCCGGCGGCGACGACTATCTGACCAAGCCCTACGCCTTTTCCGAACTGCTCGCCCGCGTCGAGGTGCTGAACCGCCGCGCCAGCGCCAGGGAAGCCGAAACCGTCTACCGGGTCGGTGATCTCGAACTCGACCGGCTGTCGCACTCGGTGCGGCGCGCCGGGCGCGAGATAACGCTGCAGCCGCGCGAGTTCCGCCTACTCGAATATTTGATGCGCCATGCCGGCCAGGTGGTGACGCGCACCATGCTGCTCGAGAATGTCTGGGACTACCATTTCGATCCGCAGACCAACGTCATCGACGTTCATATCTCGCGGCTGCGGGGCAAGATCGAGAAGGGCTTCGACAAGCCGATCCTGCACACGGTTCGCGGCGCCGGCTACATGCTGAAAAGCGGCTAGAACCCCATGACTCTTTCCGTGCCGGCCATCATGAAGACGACGGCAGCGCGGCTTTCGGCGCTCTACCTCCTGCTGTTCGCCATCTGCGCGGTGCTGCTCGTGTTCTACATGACCTCGCTGTCGGCGCGCATGCTGACCGGCCAGACCCAGGACACGATCAACGACGAGGTGCTCGGCCTCGCCCGCGCCTATCAGCGCGGCGGCTTGCCGCTGCTGGTCCGTGTCGTCGAGCAGCGCTCCCGCCAGCCCGGCGCCAATCTCTATCTGATCGCCGATGCCAACGGCCAGATCCTGACCGGCAACGTGCAGAGCCTGGAGCCGGGCGTGATCGAGGCCGAGGGCTGGACCACCGAACCGTTCTCCTACCGCCGCTTCGGCGAGGGCGAGCTCGAGCGGCAGCGCAACCCGATCTCCGACCCGAACGAGCCCGCCCAGAGCGAAGTCCAGGCCGAAGGCGAGAAAGGCCACAACGCCATTGCCCTGGTGCTGCGCCTGCCCAACCAGATGATCATGCTGGTCGGCCGCGACCTCGGCGAGCCGGAGCGCTTCCGCGCCGTCATTCGCCGCGCCTTGATGCTGGCGCTCGGCATGATGGGCGTCGGTGGGCTGCTGATCTGGTTCTTCGTCGGGCGCGCGGCGCTGAAGCGCATCGACAGCGTGTCCGAGGCGAGCCGCCGTATCATGGGCGGCGATCTTTCCGGCCGGCTGCCGGTCACCGGCGCCGGCGACGAGTTCGACCGGCTGTCGGAAAACCTCAATTCCATGCTGGCCAGGATCGCCACGCTGAACGAGGGCCTGAAGGAGGTCTCCGACAACATCGCCCACGACCTGAAGACGCCGCTGACCAGGCTGCGCAATCGCGCCGAGGCGACGCTTTCCGGCAAGCACAACACCAGCGACTACCGGCAGGCACTGGAAGGAACGATCGCCGAATCCGATCAGCTGATAAAGACCTTCAACGCCATCCTGATGATCTCGCGACTGGAAGCCGGCTATTCCTCGGAAAGCACCACCAGGGTTGATCTGGCCGCTGCCGTGCACGACGTCGTCGAACTCTACGAGCCGGTAGCGGAGGAGGCGGGCGTGACGCTCGAAACTTCGGTGCAAGGTTCTTTCGCCGTCAACGGCAATCGCGAGCTGATTGGCCAGGCACTGTCCAACATCGTCGACAACGCGATCAAATATTCGACCGACTCGACCTCCAGGCCTACGGTTCGCGTGACGCTGGAGCGTGTCGGTAGCGAGATCAGACTCGCCGTCTCCGACAACGGCCAGGGCATTCCCGACGATGTCGACCGCGCCAGGGTGACCGAGCGATTCGTGCGGCTGGAAAAGAGCCGCTCGCAGCCGGGTTCCGGCCTTGGCTTGAGCCTCGCCAAGGCGATCGTGACATTCCACAATGGACGGCTTGAGCTTCTGCCCGGCAATCCCGGATTGTCGGTCGTCATGAGTTTTCCCGGGCGTGAGGATCGCTGATGGTGGCGAGGATGGCAGTGCGACGCCTCGAAACGGACTGGCTGTTGAAGCCGACGGTAGAGCTCGTTCCGCTGGATGCAAGCCGCGCCAGGCAGGAATTGTCGGAGATCGCCGACGCCGCGCGGCAAAAGGAACTGCCGCGACTGGCGAAATTCTTGGCAGGCAAGGGGGTCGTCCAGGATTTCCTCGCCGCCGTGTTCGACCTGTCGCCGTTCCTGCGCGATACCGCGCGCCGCCGGCCGCGGATACTCGATGTGCTTTTCGACGAGACCATCGAGGCGCGGCTATCATCGATCGGCGCCGCGGTCGACAAGGCAGCACGCCTTCAGGCCGTCTCCGAAAGCAGCCTGATGATGGAGCTGCGCCAATGCAAGGCGGAGGCGCATTTCCTGATCGCCTTGGCCGATCTCGCCGGCGAAGCCGAGACCTCGCTGACGGTGCGGCGACTGAGCGACCTTGCCGACGCCTGCACGCGTGCGGCTGTCGATTTCCTGCTCCGCGACGCGCATGAGCAAGGCAAGCTCCGATTGCCGGATGCCAAAAATCCGGCGCGACGCTCGGGCTGGATCCTGCTCGGCATGGGCAAGCTCGGCGCGCATGAGCTGAACTTCTCCTCCGACATCGACCTCATCGCCTTCTTCGACCCCGATGCGCCTGCCGTCGTCGATCCGCTCGATGCAACCGAGCTGTTTTCGCGGCTGACACGCCGGCTGGTCCGCATTCTGCAGGACCGCACCGAGCACGGTTACGTCTTCCGCACCGATCTCAGGCTTCGTCCCGACCCCGGCTCGACGCCGCTGGCGATCCCGGTCGAGGCGGCGCTGCGCTACTATGAGGCGCGCGGCCAGAACTGGGAGCGCGCCGCCATGATCAAGGCGCGCCCGGTGGCCGGCGATGTTGCCGCCGGCGCCGCGTTCCTGAAGGAACTGCAGCCCTATATCTGGCGCAAATACATGGACTACGCGGCGATTGCCGACGTCCATTCGATCAAGCGCCAGATCCACGCCCACAAGGGCCATGGCGAGGTCGCGGTCAAAGGCCACAACGTCAAGCTCGGCCGCGGCGGCATCCGCGAGATCGAGTTCTTCGTCCAGACCCAGCAACTCATCGCCGGCGGCCGCTTTCCCGAACTGCGCGGCCGCGAGACCGTGCCGATGCTGGGCGAACTCTCCGCGCGCGGCTGGATCACCGCCGAAGCGCGCGATGCGCTCACCAGGCAATACTGGTTCCTGCGCCGCGTCGAACACGCCATCCAGATGGTTGCCGACCAGCAGACGCATATCCTGCCGGAGGACGAAGAGGGGCTGGAGCGCGTCGCCCGCATGCTGGGCTTTGCCGATGCGGCAGGCTTTGCCGAAACGTTCCGCGCGGCGCTGCACCAGGTCGAGCGCCACTATGCAGCGCTGTTCGAAACCGCGCCGGAGCTTTCGGCCGGCATCGGCAATCTGGTCTTTACCGGCGACGTCGACGATCCCGATACCTTGCAGACCTTGCAGCGGCTCGGCTTCCAGCGGCCGAGCGACATCTGCCGGGTTATCCGCGGCTGGCACTTCGGCCGCTACCGCGTCACCCGGTCGGCGGAGGCGCGCGAGCGGCTGACCGAACTGACGCCGGCGCTGCTGCAAGCCTTCGGCCAGACGCGGCGAGCGGACGAGGCGGTGATCCGCTTCGACGAATTCCTTGCCGGCCTGCCTGCCGGCATCCAGCTGTTTTCGCTGCTGCAGTCGAATCCGGCTTTGCTGAAGCTGATGGCGACTATCATGGGCGCGGCACCGCGGCTGGCCGCCATCATCACGCGCCGGCCGCATGTCTTCGATGGGCTGCTCGATCCGGCGCTGCTGAGCGAACTGCCAAACCGCGCCTATCTGTCGGCGCGTCTTGCCGCCTTCCTCGAAGGCGACAGAGCCTATGAAGACGTGCTCGACCGGCTGCGCATCTTTGCTTCGGAGCAAAAATTCCTGATCGGCGTCAGGCTGCTTGCCGGGTCGATCGACCCGCCGCGCGCCGGCCGCGCTTTTTCCGATCTCGCCGACCTGACCATCGAGGCGGCATTGCAGGCGGTGATGGCGGAATTCGCTTTGCGTCATGGCTATATTGCCGGCGGCCGGGTCGCGCTGCTCGGCATGGGCAAGCTCGGCAGCCGCGAACTGACGGCGGGCTCCGACGTCGACCTCATCCTGCTCTACGATCACGACGCCGATGCGGAGGAGTCCGACGGCGACAAGCCGCTTGCCCCGTCGCATTACTACAGCCGGCTGACACAGCGGCTGATCGCCGCCGTTTCCGCGCCGACCGCCGAGGGCGTGCTCTACGAGCTCGACCTTCGCCTGCGGCCGTCCGGCAACAAGGGGCCGGTGGCCACCCATGTCGACGCCTTCAAGAAGTATCAGCGCCAGGACGCCTGGACATGGGAGCACATGGCGCTGGCGCGCGCCCGCACGATCGGCGGCGATGCCGAGCTCTGCCGCGAGGTCGAGGGAGAGGTTGCCGCAGTGCTCGCTCTGCCGCGCGATCCAGCCAAGGTGATGGCCGAGGCATCCGAGATGCGCGCCATGGTCGACAAGGAGAAGCCGCCGCGCGATCCCTGGGACATCAAGCTGATCCCGGGCGGCCTCATCGATCTCGAATTCATTGCCCAGGTTGCGCTGATCACCGGAAAGATCGAGGCAGGCCGCAGGGCCACCGGCACGGCTGAGGTCCTGTCGCGCCTGGCGCCGGATTTCGCCAGCGCCCAGGTCAGGCAGGAACTGGTGGATGCCTATTCGCTCTATCTGGCGCTGACCCAGATGATACGGCTTTGCCTCACCGGCGCGTTCGAACGCGACGACGTTCCGCCAGGGCTTTCGGATCTGCTTCTGGCCGTCACCGACCTGCCGGATTTCGGGGTGCTTGAAGCGCATCTCGGGGAGACGTCGCAGAAGGTCAGAAAGGATTTCGACCTTCTGCTTCGTGCGAAACAACCGTGACGGCAACCAGCCGAACGGGCGAGAGCATCGGGCCCAAAATTGCGACCTGCTTTGGGAGGTTCCGATGTTCAATCAAAGAGATAGAGCGGGGGATTGAAGGTCCGCCGCTCTAGCATCGGGGGTGACGATGCAACAGGAGAAGACCATGAGAAAGACAACCAGACTTGCACTCGTTTTCGCAGCCCTGGCCGGCGCCGTCGGCACCGCTGCCTATGCAGACGAGCACTCCGGGGCCGGGCCGCGCGACGGCATGATGATGCGCCTCGGCAAGGTCATAAAGGACAATGACGGCACCATCACCTTCGACCAGTTCTCCGACGCCATGAACGCGCGGCTGAAGAAGATGGTCGCCGACAATGGCGGCAAGCTGACCGTGGCACAGCTCGCCGAGGCGCTGGAGAAAGCACGCTTCGAGCAGATGGCCAGGCGCATCATCGCCCGTTACGACACCAAGGGCGACGGCACGCTGACCGCCGATGACATCACCAGCCGCCAGAAGAAGGTCTTCGCCATGCTCGACCGTGACAATGACGGGAAAATCGAGAAGAACGAACTGCCGAAGGGTCCCGGCGGTCACCGCCAATGGGACGGCGAGGGCAATGATGGCACTGACGGCATGCAGTGAGAATTGATAACGCTCCGGCGGTGCGAGCCGCCGGAGACTTATGTGCGCGTCGACGCCTGAATCACCAGATCGGCCCAACTGCGAACGGACGGTGTTTCCACCGCATTCAGCTACTCTGTTCGGCGAGTCCGGTGCAGGGCGCGGCTTGTGTGGACCTGCAAAATCCGGTCGCGCAGATGGGCATAGAAGCGCGGCGGCAGCATGCCGTGATCAAAGCGGGACGGCTTCGTCCCTGGAATGGGCCTCAAATCGGGACCCGGCCAAAGGAATTCATTGATCTCGGTCACGATGATCCACGACGGCATATCGTCGAGACCGAGGTGGGTTTTGAGTGGCGCAGGTATTTCTATTGCATCCGCATGATCAGCCGGAGCTGAGTGGGTAATCGGAACCACCGTTACAACTTCACGCCCCTCCACGATGCGACGGGCGGCGACAATGGCGCAGGGCCGGCTCTTGCGGCCTTCCTCCGCGCCTTTTTTGTTTTCTCTCGGCCAGAGATAGGAATAGGAAATCACCAGACCGGAGACAGGTTTTGGGAGGCTCACGGTGTCCAGTCTTTGAGCATTGCATCAAGTCCGGCGTATTGGGTCGGGACGGCGCTTTCGCCGATGGCGTTCAGCGTCTCGTCGTCCAATTCCTCGACCGGGCGGGCGACCCGTCCTCTGACCAAAACCTCGAACATAGCCGCTGACAGGAGTACTGTATGGGTCCGCCCATTCTTTGTGATTGCAACCGGCGTGCGCTGGGCGGCATCCTGAAAGCGTCCGACATTCTGCTGGAATTCCGTTGAAGTCACTCGCATCACAAGCCCTCCTGTTATCTAAAATAGATAAAATAGATAGACTTATCAAGGGAAAGTTCTCGCGTTGCAGGGCGGCGCGCAAGCGCATGTTCGACTGATCATGCTGGGCCTGGTCACGAAGTCATTCAGGCAGCCGCCCTGACCGCCTGCGCGGCTTTCTTGATCGGGATGCGTACCGAGACGATCGTGCCCACGCTTTCGGTCGAGCGGATCTTCAACGCGCCACCCTGAAGCTCGGCCAGCGAGCGCGAGATGGCGAGGCCGAGGCCGGAGCCGGCATGGCTCTTGGAGAACTGGTTTTGCACCTGTTCGAATGGCCGCCCGAGCTTGCTCAGCGCCGCCTTCGGGATACCGCAGCCATTGTCCTCGATCGTCAGGATCAGCGCGCTGGAAATGCTGCGGGCTCTGACCGAGATGTGGCCGCCTTGCCCGGTGAACTTCACCGCATTGGACAGAAGGTTGATCAGGATCTGCTTGATCGCCCTGCGGTCGGCGAACAGCGTCAGCGAATCGGCGATGCGGGTTTCGACGGTGATCGACTTTTCCGCCGCCTGCAGAGAAACGACGCGAACCGTCTCCCTGATGAGCGGGCAGAGATCGATTTCTTCCTGATCCAGGGCGAACTGGCCGGCCTCGATCTTCGACATGTCGAGGATGTCATTGATCACACCGAGAAGATATTTGCCGCTGCCGTTGATGTCGGTGGCATACTCTTCGTAGCGCGGCGAACCCAGCGGCCCGAACAGCCGCCGTTCCATCAGTTCCGAGAAGCCGATGATCGCGTTGAGCGGGGTGCGCAACTCGTGCGACATGTTGGCCAGGAATTCGGATTTGGCCCGGTTCGCGGCTTCGGCGCGCTCGGTTTCCTTCATGTATTTGCGATTGAGTTCGACGAGCTCACGAGCCCGTTCTTCCTCCGCGCGGCGGGCAAGGCTGAGGTCATGGATTGTCGCCATCAGCCGGCGCTCGCTGTCGACCAGCTTCTCCTGGTGCAGCTTGATCTGGGTGATGTCGGAGCCGACGGAGACGGTACCGCCGTCCCTTGTCCGCAACTCGTTCACCTGCAGCCAGCGGCCGTCGGCAAGCTGGCGCTCGAAGGTCACGCCTCCCTGCGGTCCGTTGGTGTTGGCAAGCCGCCGCTCCGAGGCGAAGGCCAGCATGCGTTCCTCCAGAACGGCTCGCGGAGCGCCCGGCATCACGTCGCGATCCAACAGGCCGTTGTCCTGCTGGTATTTGGAATTGCACATGATCAGGCGCTCGGACGAATCCCACAGCACGAAAGATTCGTTGATGTTTTCGATGGCCGTCCTCAGGCGCAGGTCCGCCGCTTCGGAGCGCAGCGCCAGATGCCGCTGCTCGGTGACGTCGACAGCGATGCCGATCAGCTGGATCTCCGGCGCTTCCGGGTCGATAACGTGTGCTCTTGCGCGCATCCAAACCCATTGCCCGTCGGCATGGCGCATCCGGAACACCTGGTCGATATGGTCGATCTCGCGTGCGATGATCCTGTTGGCGAGTTCGAACAAATCGCCGTCCTCGGGATGAATGATTTCATCGACTTCGCCGAACGACAGCATCGTGTCACAAGGCTCGTAGCCCAGCATGTCGTACATCGAGCGCGACCAGTACATCTTGCCGCGCACCATGTCCCAATCCCACAGGCCGCAGCGGCCGCGCACCAGCGCCATGTCGATGCGCTGGTGGGCTTCGAGATAGATGCGATCGGCGGCCTGGGCGCGCGCCGCCTGGCCGAAATAGGCGTAGAGGATGATGATCAGCACGCCGGCCGTCAGCACGAACAGCGTGACGTTGAGTGAGACCGTCTTGCGCCAGGCGTCAAAAACTGCCTCCTGCGGCACTAACGCTGCCGCGGCACCCCTTCGGCCATTCGCCAGGCTCACTGCCGCGTACCAGTCCTGTCCGCCGATGTTGACCTCCATTACCCCGGCGCGGTCGCCGAACATGAACAGCGGCTGCCCGCCCTGCACGACGCCATCGAGCGATCGCCCCTCCCAGTGCATCGACTGCGGCGATACGGCAGTGATCTTGAAGGCGCTATCGGTGATCGCCAGTACGTGGCTTCGGCCCATCGCGCCCTGACGACCGGTGCTCTCCAGCAGGTCCTGGATCGCGCCGGGCGCGGAAACCATGGTCGCGTCGGCGATCGAACTGGCCAATTGGCCGGCGGCCAGCGCAAGGATCGCCTTGGCGTCGCGCTCGATCTCGTCGCGCTCGTTCATCAGCGACAGAAAGCGCAGTACTGCGATGATCAACAGAAACATGATGATGAGGGCCGGGATCGATCGCCGCAACAGCGGCTCGGCTGCCAGCAGCCGTCGGTAGGCAGGTTCGGCGATGAGCCGCGTATTGCCCGCGAGACCGTCGCTTCGCGCCTCGCGACGCTCAAACGCCGTCCCACCGGGCGCGCCCCACGCGTCCGCCTTCGCCATAAATGGCACTCCCCGATTTTCTGTCCCGCTTGACGATCCGGCAACGCCGCACTTCCGAATCGTCACTAAAGAATCAAAGGTGATTCGCCTTGTCCAGAGGCGCGGCGAAAAAAGATTAAAAATCGACTAAAATAATGGGGTTTTCGGGTGGTCTTCCCTTTTTCCCACAAGGGGAGAAC
Organism: Mesorhizobium sp. M0598; assembly: GCF_040320865.1. Classification (NCBI taxonomy): domain Bacteria; kingdom Pseudomonadati; phylum Pseudomonadota; class Alphaproteobacteria; order Hyphomicrobiales; family Phyllobacteriaceae; genus Mesorhizobium; species Mesorhizobium sp. M0598. The sequence goes on from NZ_JAMYQL010000018.1 coordinate 24,465, forward strand.
GGGAGGTCGCTTACGCCAGGGTGCGCTCGACGATGTCTCGCAAATCGGCCGACAGCTTCTCGGTATTGGCGATCGAAAGCAACGCCTCCCTTGCCTTGGCCTGCCGCACCGGTTCGAGCGAGCGCCACGACCTGAGCGCCGTCGCCAGCCTGGCGGCCACCTGCGGGTTGCGTTTTTCGACCTGCAGCACCGTTTCGACGAAAAGCCGGTAGCCTTGGCCGTCGGCGCCATGGAAGCCGGTCTGGTTGGCGCTGGAAAACGTACCGATGAGTGCCCGTACCCGGTTCGGGTTGGCCATCGAGAACGCCGGGTGGCTGGTCAAGGCGCGCACCGCGTCCACGGTTTGCGGGCCGGGCACGCTGGCCTGGGTCTGGAACCATTTGTCCATGACCAGCGGATCGGTTGCATATTTCGCCTCGAAATCGGCCAGTGCCTTGGTCGCTTCAGGTGAGCCATGGTGACGGTGCGCAAGAACGGTCAACGCCGCGGCACGATCCGTCATGTTGGTCGCCGATTGGAAGTGCCCGGCAGCGAGTCCCGCACCTCCCGGCAGCAAGGAGAGATAGTCCAGCAGGACATTGCGCAGTGCACGCCGCCCGGCACTGGCCGCGTCCGGGCTGAACGGACCATTGTCGGCGAGCCGATCGTAAAGGTTGGAGAATATCTCGCGGTTGGCCTCGGCGATCGCAACCGCCAGCGCCTCGCGCGCCGCGAAAATGGCGTCGGGGTCGATGTTCTTGCCGATGTCGCGGGCGATATCGGCCTCGCCCGGCAGCGCCAGCGCCAGCGCCCGATAGGCGGGTTCGAGCGCTTCGTCGCCGGCTGTCTTGCCGGCAAGCCCGGTCAGCCGGGCGCTGAACTCGGGTTGCCTGTGGTCCAGGATCTGGCGGAAGGCTGCAATCAGCGCATCGGTCAAAAGAGTGTTGAACGACTGCCAGCGCGAGAAGGCGTCGCTGTCGTGGCCAGCCAGAAAAAACTGGTCGTCGGGCCGCTGCTCGACCGAAAGCGTCACCGGCGCCGAAAAGCCGCGGTTGAGCGACATGGCTGGACGCTCGGCAATCCCGGAAAACCTGACGACATGGCGGCGTTTGCGGATATGGATGACACCGTCCTCGACGTTCGCCCCTTCGGCGCCGCTGTGGGCTATTGCCTCGCCACCGGCGCCAACCAGGCCGAAGGCAAGCGGAATGTGCATCAGCCGCTTGCGGCTTTCCGACGGTGTTGGCGGCACCGACTGCTCGATTTCGAGCGTGAATTCCCGCGCCGCCGGATTATACGCCGAACTGACGGTCAGGTTCGGCGTACCGGCCTGATGATACCACAGCGAAAACTGCGACAGGTCGCGACCTGAGACGTCTTCGAACACTTTGATGAAGTCTTCGATCGTCGCCGCCTGGCCGTCGTGACGTTCGAAGTAGAGGTCCATGCCGGCGCGGAACGTCTCGGCGCCGAGGATGGTATGGATCATGCGCACGACTTCCGAGCCTTTTTCGTAGACCGTCGCCGTGTAGAAATTGTTGATCTCGCGGTAGCGGCGAGGCCGGACCGGATGCGCCAGCGGCCCTTGGTCCTCGGGAAACTGATGGGCGCGCAGCGTACGCACCTCGGCGATGCGCTTGACGGCGCGCGAGCGCTGATCGGCCGAGAATTCGTGGTCGCGGAAAACCGTCAGCCCTTCCTTCAGGCAAAGCTGGAACCAGTCGCGGCAAGTGATTCTGTTACCTGTCCAATTGTGGAAATACTCATGCGCGATGATGGCTTCGATATTGGCGAAATCGGCATCGGTCGCAGTTTCCTGGTCGGCAAGAACGTACTTGTCGTTGAAGATGTTGAGGCCCTTGTTCTCCATTGCGCCCATATTGAAGTCGGACACGGCGACGATGTTGAAGACATCGAGGTCGTATTCGCGGCCGAATGCCTCCTCGTCCCATTTCATTGACCGTTTCAAAGCGTCCATGGCGTAGCCGGCGAGCCTCTCCTTGCCCGGTTCGACATAGATTCCGAGCTCGACCCTGCGGCCAGACAGGGTGACAAAACTGTCCGAGATCTTGCCGAGGTCGCCCGCCACCAGCGCAAACAAATAGGACGGCTTGGGGAAGGGGTCGTGCCAGACCGCATAGTGCCAGCCGCCGGCAAGCTCGCCGCCATCGGCCGGGTTGCCGTTGGACAAAAGCAGCGGCGCCTCACGGCGCTGAGCTTCGATGCGGACCGAATAGACCGACAGGATGTCGGGACGGTCGAGGAAATAAGTGATGCGGCGAAAGCCTTCGGCCTCGCATTGTGTGCAATAGACGTCGCTCGAGCGATAGAGGCCCATTAGCGCTTCGTTCTGCGCTGGCGCCAACACGGTTTCAATTCTCAGCTGGAAGCACCTTGTCGCAGGGGGGCTGATGATTGTCAGTTGATCGGGCGTGGCGAGAAAATCCGCAGGGCTCGGTTCCTGGCCGTCGATGGCGATGCTGCGGAGCGTCAGCCCGTCGCCATCCAGCACCAGTGGCACCGACGCCGCAATCCCGTCGCGGCGTTCGACCGTCAGCACGGCGGTCACATGCGTTGCTTCAGGCGAAAGGCGGAAAGTCAGGCTGGTTTCCGGAATGAGATAATCACTGGGGCGATAGTCTTCGAGCTTGAAGACCTGGCCGGTATCTGTGCGCATTCCTTGATTTTTCCTGTCGATCCGGGAGCGGCGGGCGGGTCCGCTGGTCCAAATAATTTGAAGTCTGCGCTCTTTACACGAAACGTTCCCTCGACAAAACTGCAGCGACGTCTATTTCACGCGATCATTTCCCAAGCATCATCGCGAGGCTTCCATGACCGTCGTCACGCCGAAATTCGGAACGGGCGCCTCTGTGTTGCGTCGTGAGGATATGGCCTTCATCAAGGGCGCGCGGGAGGCGGGTACGATCGGGTCGACGCCTGCCGCGCTCAATGCGGTGACCGACGCGCTCTACCGCACCTACGGCATCAGGCATATCGACATGCCGGCAACGCCGGCGTGCATCTGGGCGGCGATCGAGGAAGCAAAAGGGGCGTGACAGCCAGACCGGATTTGCCAGTGCTTGCAGCCGGCGACCTTGCCGGCGAGCACAGCACGCTGACCGGGATCTTGCTCAAGATCGTATCGGTGGCGGTCTTCGTCGGCATGTCGTCCTGCATCAAGGCGGCAGGCACCGTGCCGGCGGGCCAGATCGTCTTCTTCCGCTCCTTCTTTGCCATTTTTCCGATCATCGCCTTCCTCGCCTTCCAGGGAAAACTCGGAACCGCCTTTTCGACAAAGCGCCCGCTCAACCACATTGCGCGCGGCGTCGTCGGTGTCTGTGCCATGGGGCTCGGCTTCTTCGCGCTGACGCGGCTGCCGCTGCCGGAGGCGATCACACTGAACTACGCGCAGCCGCTGCTGGTCGTGGTGTTCAGTTCGATCTTCCTCGGCGAAGCCATCCGCATCTATCGCTGGAGTGCGGTTGCCGTCGGCCTGGTCGGGGTGCTGATCATCTCGTGGCCGGAACTGACGCTGCTCAGTTCGGGCGCTGCCCTTGGCGATCAGGAGGTGCTTGGCGTCATCGCCGCCCTCATAGCCGCGGCGATCTCGGCCATCGCCATGCTCCTGGTTCGCAACCTCGTCCAGAGCGAGCGGACGGCGACCATCGTGCTGTGGTTTTCGGTAACCGCGAGCGTCATGGCGCTGCTTTCGTTGCCATTCGGCTGGCAGGCGCTGACGCCAGCACAGGCGGTGCTTCTGATTGCCGCGGGTTTTTGCGGCGGGCTTGGCCAGATCCTGATGACCTCGGCCTATCGCCATGCCGAGGCTTCCGTCGTAGCACCTTTCGAATACACTTCGATGATCCTCGGCGTCGTCGTCGGCTATCTGGTCTTTGGCGACGTCGCCACGATCAACATGCTGGTCGGCGGCATGATCGTGGTTGCGGCGGGGATTTTCATCATCTGGCGCGAGCGCCAGCTGGGTCTCGAACGCACCCGCACCCGCAAGGCCGTCGCGCCGGAAGGGTGATCAGCCCGCTGCATCGGTCCGCTCTTTCGCCAGCCACATCAGCACCGCCCGCGTCTGCTCGTCGGCGGGGAAAAAAGATTCGATCGCCAGCTCCGACAGCGTCACGTCGAGCGGCGTGCCGAACACGGTGATGGTGCTGATGAACGACAGCACCGCGTCGCCATGGGCAAGCTTGAGCGGATGGACAATCGCGTTCGGTTCGACCGGCGCCGGCCGGCTGCTTCTAAGGCCGGACGGATAGGCCCGAAGCTCGCGCTCGAGCTCGACCAGAACCGGATCGGCGGCAGCGTCGTTCTGCCGCTTCAGCCGCTCCAGAAGATGCGTCCGCCATTCCGCAAGGTTGACGATGCGCGGCGCGATGCCGCCGGGATGCAGGCTGAGGCGCAACACGTTGACCGGCGGCTTCAGCAGGGAGGCGTCGGCGACATTGGCGAGGAACGGGCCGATGGCGACGTTCGCCGACACCAGGTTCCAATGCCGGTCCACGGCAAGCGCCGGGAACGGCTCGTGCGCCTTGAGCACGGTCTCGACCGCCGCCATCGCCGGTGCCATCGAGGCATCGTCAAGTGGTCGTTCGCTGAAGCTCGGGGCAAAGCCGGCGGCCAGCAGCAGCTGGTTGCGCTGCCTGAGCGGGATCGAGAGCTGCTCTGCCAGATGCAACACCATATCACGCGAGGGTGCGGCGCGGCCGCTTTCCACGAAACTCAGATGCCGCTGCGAGATCTCGGCCTCCATAGCAAGGTCGAGCTGGCTCATGCGCCGGCGTGTACGCCATTCGCGAATGAGACTGCCGGCGGAAATCTGGGCTGCTGTCATCACGAGATGACTAGGCCGGAAGTGGGCGCATTTCAATTACCTGCTAGGTCATGATGCCGCCTTCCTTCCTCGCAAGGGGAGGACGGAAGACGCGTTCTGCACCGTTACCCAAGTGCCCGCAACTTCGCCATCACTTCGAGGAAATCCCGCCACGCCAGCTTCTTGTGCGCCGGCGTTCTCAACAAATAGGCCGGATGCAGGGTCGGCATGGCGGGAATGGCGACGCCAGACGGGGTCATGTGGACGCGCCAGTTGCCGCGCAGCCGCAATATGCCTTCGGAGGTGTTGAGCAGGGTCTTTGCCGACGGGCCGCCGAGATTGACCAGCACCTTCGGATTGACCAGTTCGATCTGCCGCTCGATGAACGGCCGGCAGATCTCGGTCTCGTGCGGCGTCGGCGTGCGGTTGCCCGGCGGCCGCCAGGGAATCACGTTGGCGATGTAGGCAGATGTCCGGTCAAGACCGATCGCGGCCAGCATGCGGTCGAGCAGCCGGCCCGAGCGGCCGACGAACGGCAAGCCCTCTATGTCCTCGTCGCGGCCCGGTGCTTCGCCGACCAGCATCACCGCGGCAGTCGGATTGCCGTCGGCGAACACCAGGTTCTTGGCGGTGAATTTAAGATTGCAGCCGTTGAATGCCGCCATGTGCTGGCGAAGCTCGTCGAGGCTTGCCGCCGATCTCGCCAGTTGCCGCGCCAATGCCGCCTGCGCCTCGTCGGGCACCGTTGACATGGCCGCGGACGTTCGCACTGCCGGTGCCGTATTCGGTCTCTCGCCCATTTCGGCGCGCGACACGCTCGTCGAGCGATGAGGCGATGCATTTTCACCGGCCGGCAGAGCGGCCGCCGCAGGCACCCGCTCGGGCGGCCTGGCTTCTGCAAACCTGTTTACCGGCTGTTCTTCAAGTGCCTCGTCGACGCCGGCGCTGGCGTAGAAGGCCAGCAGCTCGGCGAGATCGGCTCGGCTAGTGTGGGGGGCGGCAGTCATGGTTTCACATTCGGCCGCGGAGCTTGAATTTGCAAGTTCAGCTCGACGGTATGCGTGGATCCTGCACCAGATAGAACGTCCAGCGCGGCGTGTAGTCGGTGATCAGGAAATAGAAGCTGGCGGTCTTCAGCGGGTCGATCTTGCCGTTCTTGAACAGCAGGCGGTCATACGGTTCGAAATTGCGGTCGAAATCGGCGTAGCTGCTCGACCAGATATTTTCGGGCGTTTTGTTGCGCTGGTCGAACGACAGGCCGTCGCCGAACACGCTCGGCTGGTCGAGGATCTCCTGGAGTTCGAACTGGAACTCGACCCAGGCTTGGCCGCTATTGTTGAGCACGTCGATGCGCATATACATCAGACCATTGGCGAAGTCTCCCGCCTTGCCGAACGGCTGGATCGGCCTTGTCGTGCGAATAGCCAGCGTTACCGGCGTCGCTGAATTCAGCTCTTCGGTGATGACCAGCGGATCCTCCTTCGTGCCGATGCCGGAAGCCCCGGTGATGCGGAAACCGCCGCGCTCGTCGGAAAAGGAATAGGCGCCGGTCGCCCAGACCAGTTGCTGCTCGGCACGGGCATCGAGGGCCGTCAGTGGCAGAAGCGCCAAGAGCGCCGCACGGCAAAACCGGCCGGGCGTGAAAAAAAAGCGCGTCGATGAAAAGCCAGCCGGCCCGAATATGCGCATGGCGGGAAGTATGGCCGATAAGCAAGCCGTCGAACAATTAAAAACATCAGTGCGACATATCTGTGCAAACCGAATAGGATTGAAGATTGATGCTCGTCACCGCGAATCTGTGCGGCAGGACGCGACTTTTTGACGAAATCGGTATTGTCACGTCCGCGCCGGTTTCCCGTCGCTATTTGATGCGCTATGCAGCGCGTGAGCCAGCAAGATGCCGGGAATAGCGAGCCAGTGAGGGATCGATGAGCGATATCGAACGCGAAAGCATGGAATTCGACGTGGTCATCGTCGGCGCCGGCCCGGCCGGCCTCGCCGCCGCGATCCGTCTCAAGCAGGTCAATCCCGAGCTTTCCGTCGTCGTGCTGGAAAAGGGCGGCGAAGTCGGCGCGCACATCCTGTCCGGCGCCGTCGTCGATCCGATCGGCATCGACCGGCTGCTGCCCGGCTGGCGCGAAGAGGAGGGTCATCCCTTCAGGACACCGGTCACCGACGACCATTTCCTGGTTCTCGGCCCCGCCGGTTCGTTCCGTCTGCCCAATATCCTGATGCCGCCGCTGATGAACAATCACGGCAACTACATCGTCTCGCTCGGCAATGTCTGCCGCTGGCTGGCGACCAAGGCCGAGGCGCTGGGCGTCGAGATCTATCCGGGCTTTGCTGCGGTCGGCCTGCTCTACAACGGGGCCGGTGCGGTCACCGGCGTCGTCACCGGCGACATGGGGGTCGAGAAGGACGGCACGCACGGTCCGGGCTTTGCGCCGGGCATGGCGCTGATGGGCAAATATGTCTTGATCGGCGAGGGCGCGCGCGGCTCGCTGGCCAAGCAACTGATCGCCAAACACCACCTTTCCGACGGTCGTGAGCCTGGAAAATACGGCATCGGCCTCAAGGAACTCTGGCAGATCAAACCGGAAAACCACCGGCCGGGCCTTGTCCAGCATTCCTTCGGCTGGCCGCTCGATTTGAAGACCGGCGGCGGCTCCTTCCTCTACCATCTCGAGGACAACCAGGTGGCAGTCGGCTTCGTCGTTCACCTGAACTACAAGAACCCCTATCTGTCGCCCTTTGACGAGTTCCAGCGCTTCAAGACCCATCCGGCGATCCGCGGCACCTTCGAGGGTGCCAAGCGGCTGGGCTATGGTGCCCGCGCCATCACCGAAGGCGGCTGGCAGTCGGTGCCGAAACTGTCCTTCCCCGGCGGTGCGCTGATCGGCTGCGCGGCCGGCTTCGTCAACGTGCCGCGCATCAAGGGCTCGCACAATGCCGTGCTCTCCGGAATGCTGGCGGCCGAGCATGTCTGTGATGCGATAGCCGCCGGCCGCACCAATGACGAGCTGGCCTCCTACGAGGCCACCTGGCGCGCCACCGATATCGGCAAGGACCTGAAGAAAGTGCGCAACGTCAAGCCGCTATGGTCGCGCTTCGGCACCATTGTCGGCGTCGGCCTTGGCGGCCTCGACATGTGGCTGAACACGCTGTTCGGCTTCTCGCCCTTCGGCACGATGAAGCACGGCAGGGCCGACTATGCCACGCTGGAACCGGCCGCCGCGCACCAGAAGATCGCCTACCCGAAGCCGGACGGGGTGCTGACCTTCGACCGGCTGTCGTCGGTGTTCCTGTCCAACACCAACCACGAGGAGAACGAGCCGGTGCATCTGCTCGTCGCCGACATGGACCTGCAGAAGCGCTCTGAGCATGACGTCTATGCGGGACCCTCGACGCGTTACTGCCCGGCCAGCGTCTACGAATGGGTCGACAAGGATGGCAATGCCGCCGCCGATCCTGCGGCCAAGGATGTGCGCTTCGTCATCAACGCGCAGAACTGCGTGCACTGCAAGACTTGCGATATCAAGGACCCGAACCAGAACATAAATTGGGTGCCGCCACAGGGCGGCGAGGGCCCGGTCTACCAGAACATGTAAGTCACAAGGTTTGCTCCGGACTAAACAAGATGAGGAGCAGCGCAACCGTAGGATTGTTGAATAAACCGCCTGCCTGTGTTTCCTTTCTGCGGCGACAGGGAGGAAGGAAAAATGCGCCTGGCAGTTCTGACGAGCGTTGTGGCGATCGGGGCATTGTGCGCCCCTGCAGCCTTGGCCGGCACTAAGGTGCTGGTCAAGACACGAACTTACAGCATTGCCGGAACCACCGGCGCGGCCCTGATCGAGGCCATGGATCGCAGTGGGCCGAAGCACGGCTTCATGACCCACGCCATCGCGCAGACCGGCTACAGCGTCGATGATTGGACCTTCGACGCCCATCGGGAAAACGGCGTCTGCCGCCTGCGCCAGGCCAACGGGACGCTCAATCTCTTCTATACCTATCCCAAACTAGTCTCAGCCACGTCGCCTGCGCTGCAGAAGCGCTGGAAGCGGTTCTTCGCTGGCGTCCGCGCCCATGAAGAGACCCATGGCCGCATCGCCAGACAGATGATGCGGGCCACCGAAAAGTCGCTTCGAGGGCTGACAGTCGGTGATGACCCGCACTGTTTCGATGCACGTCGCGAGGCAAAGCGCCGGATCAATGCCATCTATGCCGAATACGAGGCAAAGCAGATCGCCTTCGATGCGCACGAGCATCGCGACGGCGGCCCTGTCGAGCACCTCATCCGCGCTTTTGTGGGCCAGTAATAAGCCAGGTCGAGATTGGACTGCGGATTTTCAGCTTCGCGTCCCGCCAGGCAGCGCCGCAAGCGCGGTCGCCGTCTGGTGCTCGTCGAGCGGCTTTTGTTCATCCGACCGTAGCGAAAACTCCACCAGCATCGGCAGATGGTCTGAGCCGGTGTCCTCAAGGGTCGACGCCGAACGGATAACGATGGCGCCCTTGCTGAAAACCTGGTCGATCGGCAGTCCGGCGAAGCGCAGGAAATCCGGCAGCCTTCTGTAGAGCCAGGTCGGCCCGACCGACGGCATTACAGTCAGCTTGCCAAGCGATGCGACGCGCCGGACGGCGGCGCTCCATGGCGCTGCGTTGCAGTCGCCTGCCAGGATTGACGTCTCGCCAAGCGAGGCGATTTCGCCAGACAACCCTCCAATCTGCCGTGATTGGTTGTACGGCCATGGCCAGGTGAGGTGGATGGCGGCGACATCGACGTCGGTTCCGCCGAAATCGACCGTGGCGATCGCCATCGCGCCGCGGCTGTCGCAGTGCGGCTCCGTGCCTATGGCAAACGGTCGTCTGGACAGCAGCGCAACGCCGAACACGCCATTGGGATATGGGCAGAGGATCCGGTGGGGATAGGCGCCGGATAGCAGCCCAAGCTTTGCCTTCCACATCTCGGACACCTCGTCGAGGGTGATCACATCAGGCTGGGTCCGGCCGATCAGCGACAGCACCTGCTCAGGCGTTGGATTGTTGAACCTGAGGTTCATCTGCAGCAGGCGGTAGACTGGCTCGTCACCGGGTTTGGCTTCGTAGGCGGCCTGCACCTGCCATAGCCGCGAAAGCGGCAAGGCATTCGACGTGGTGACAAAGGAGGCTATCGCAAACAGCAATGCGGACGCGGCCTGCAGGCGAAACGAGGTGGCGAGCAGCGGCAGCGCGCAAAGCGCCATCAGCACCGAAAAATGGACGCGGAAATGAGCAAAGGAATCGAGGGCCGGATGCAGCGATCCGAAGAACCCGGCCACCAGCGCGGCCGAGAGTGCAAGCATTGCGACGAATGCCAGCGCAACCGTCATGTCCCGAACACGTGCCATCGCCTTGTCTATCGGCAGAAGTGCGGCTCAATCAAGATGACGAAATGTCCTGACCTGGACAGACACATGCGATTCGGCATTTACTGGAAGGCAGTTTCCGAAAAGCTCCTGAGTTTGCGCGAATGCAGTCGGTCCATCGGCATTTCAGCCAGCTTCTCCATCGCCCTGATGCCGATGGTCAGGTGCTGCGCTACTTGCCGCTTGTAGAACTCGGTCGCCATGCCCGGCAACTTTAATTCGCCATGCAGCGGCTTGTCGGATACGCAAAGCAGCGTGCCATAGGGCACCCGGAAGCGGAAGCCGTTGGCGGCGATCGTCGCCGATTCCATGTCGAGCGCGATCGCCCGTGACTGCGACAGCCGCTGGACCGGCCCGCGCTGGTCGCGCAGCTCCCAATTGCGGTTGTCGATAGTGGCGACGGTGCCAGTGCGCATGATGCGCTTGAGATCATATCCGGAAAGCCCGGTGATCTCGGCGACCGCTTCCTGCAGAGCCACCTGGATTTCGGCTAGCGGCGGGATCGGCACCCAGACCGGAAGATCGTCGTCGAGGACATGGTCTTCTCGTACATAGGCATGGGCCAGCACATAATCCCCGAGCGCCTGCGTGTTGCGCAGGCCGGCGCAATGGCCGAGCATCACCCAGGCATGCGGCCGGAGCACCGCAATATGGTCAGTGATCGTCTTGGCGTTGGAAGGCCCAACGCCGATATTGACCATGGTGATGCCACCATGATTCGGCTTCTTCAGATGATAGGCCGGCATCTGCGGCAGGCGAGGGGGCGCAGCACCCTCACCGGGCGCACCGTCCCCTGCTTTGGTCACGATGTTGCCCGGCTCGACGAACTCGACATATCCGCCACCGCCATTGGCCATCAATTCGCGTGCACGGGCGACGAATTCGTCGATGTAGAACTGGTAGTTGGTGAACAGCACGAAGTTCTGGAAATGCTGGGGACTGGTCGCCGTATAATGCGACATCCGGTGCAGCGAATAGTCGATCCGTTGCGCGGTGAACGGCGCCAGCGGCCGTGCCTCGCCCAATGCCACTTCGAACGTGCCGTTGGCGATCTGGTCGTCGGTGCCGTCGAGATCCGGCACGTCGAACAGGTCACGGATCGGCCGTTTGATGCGCTCGGCAGCAGTGCCGTCGACATGCGTGCCTTCGAGGAAGGCGAAATGCAGCGGGATGGGAGTGGTCGATTCCGAAACCGTGACGGGAACGCCGTGGTTGCGCATGATCAGCCGAAGCTGTTCGGTGAGGTAGCTTTCGAAAAGAGCAGGCTGGGTGACGGTGGTTGAGAAATGCCCCGGCGTCGGCATGTGGCCATAGGCCTGCCGCGAGTCGATTTGCGTGAAGGAACTCGTGGTGACGCCGATCTCCGGATAGAAAGCCCGGTAGCGTTTGTTGTTGTCGCCGCCCGCGGCGAGCGCGGCAAATGAATCGCGCAGGAACTTGGTGTTGCGGTCGTAAAGCACCTGTAGGGCCGCGACGGCCTTCTTGGCGTCGTTGAAGCTCTGCCGGCCAAACGGCTCCGGCGTGACCACCGATTCAATGGCTTGGGGATAGATTCGCTTTTCCATGACCCAATATAGAGAGTTGGACGCGCGGTTGGGAGGGGGTAAGGCGGCCTCAATACGCGCTGGCGGCGTTTTTCGGTCTGCTAACCGCGCTGCAGGCTAACCAGCAGCACAAAGCCGAGGCCTGACTTCCTCAACGCAGGCGCCTCGATCGTCGAGCCGGCGTTGGTGCGCATTGTCGGCACGGCCAGTACCGGTACCGAAAGAACAGTCAGGATGAGCGCCGCGCGCGGCAGCAGCCGAAGCGTCTTGAGGGTGTTGGCGGCGAGGCGGTTCATTGGCGTTTTGCTTTTCTCTAAAGGTTCAGCTCTTTGTCGTTTCAGTGGTGAAGATGGTTCAAGCAACCGAGTCGGCAGGAACTGGCGACGTCCCAGGAGCGGGACGGCCGGCCGGCTTCGGCGACAAGGACGGCGAACAACATGCCGAACAGGCTCATCAGCAGGCAGACGATGGTGAAGCGGCGGGCAAGCATTGCGCGGTGTCTCCTTCAACACGCATGACAATGCCTTGCCCCGGCTGAACCGGCTCTGATCCCGGCGTTCATCTGCGGTTCAAAAATGGTTGATGATCTCTGAGAGGGTCCGCTTTGAGTGCAGCGACCCATGGCGACGCCATGGCTGCGAGACCGATAACATGAAAACGGGGCCGATTGGCCCCGCTCACCCCGGCAGGAAGGGCACGATCAGAGCTTGTGCCAGGTCTGGCTCTTGCAGATCAGCCCGCCGAGCACGCAGCCGCTCATCTTGAGCGAACTGCCGGAAAGCGAAGCCTTGCCCGAATAGGTCTTGTCGGTTTCCGGGTCGGTTATGGTGCCGGCATATTTGTTGTCGCCGGCAACCTTCAGTGAACCGATGTTCTTGCCGGCAAATTTGCCGGATTTGAGCGTAATCGAAAATGCCCCGCCGCCACCCGAAATGGCGGCAGTCGATCCGGCTTGCGTTTTCCAATTGCCTTCGATCGGATCGGCCCACGCCGCGCCGGTCATCATTATTGCGGCCGCGAGGGCCAGGCTCACTTGCCGAAACATGTCTTTCCTCCCTCAGGTAAGTCCAATCGGGCTCCGTCCCGGGTGTCTGCCCCTTACGCAAACGTAAGCTAGTCCAGCTCCCGGAAAAACAAAAGCGGTGCCGCGACGGAAGGGTGCGGGTTTTTGCCCGCTCCCGAACGGCCGCGCCGGCGAAAAATGAAACGGGCCGCACACGTCTTTGTCTTCTGTGGTTAGCGGAGTCTTGATCCGCGCCTCGCAAGTTTTCTTCAAATCTTGTGCAAACCGGCGCGATTGCTGGCTTTGTATCCTTAACGAATTTTCGCGTTTACCTCTTGTTTTAGCTTTGTTTTCCTCAAATTAAGCACGCCATTTAACGACGGATTCAAGCCTCCGGGGCATTCTCGAAAGCATCGAAAGAGCGGCCGCCCCCGACGGTAATCAAGGACACCGAGGGACAGACGGAGACAGCTCTCGGGAGCCAGAACAGGGGATTTGAAATGGCACGTTTTGAAATGCTTGAAGCCGGCTTCGGCGCCATGGGGGCAACTGCCCAGGCCGATATTCTTTTCGAGTTGGGCATGATGTATGCGACTGGCCGCGATTGCGAGACCGATGTCGTCGCCGCCCACAAATGGTTCAACATCGCCGCGATCAAGGGTTCGGCCCGCGCCGCGGAACTGCGCTCCGAATTGTCTGCCGCCATGTCGAAGGTCGAGATCGCCAAGGCGCTGCGCGAAGCTCGCGAATGGATGACGATGCACTGAATTCGCCGGCATCGACTTCACAAGGGTACTGACCTCACAACAGGGACGCTTCGGGTCAAGGCCGCGCAGAGGGCCGGGCTCGAAAAATCAAGGCCGCGCAAGACGGCTGAGCCAACAAGATCAAGAACACGGCGGCAAGCTGTGCAATAGGCAGGGAAGGCGAGCGGGTCCTGGCGCCGATGCGTTGGGAAGCTCATGGCAAAAGCCGCGACCGGCCGGAACAAGGCTGGCGCGGCTTTGTCTTTGGGACTGCGTGTTGCAGGCCCAATCGAGTGCCGACGATGCGTCTAGACAGCCCCGGTGAAGGATGAAATTCTCCCGCCACTCTGGAAGAGGCGCGGCCGGGATGGTCGCGCGAGAATGGAGGAGTTGTGTCACCATGAAGAAATTCAGTATTTTGAGCGCCGCCATATTTGGCCTGATGATGACCGCGCCGGTCGCCTTCGCCGACGACATCACCTTTTCGGTGGTCGGACCGATGACCGGTCAGCTTGCCACCATCGGCGATCAGTTTAAGCAAGGCGCGCAAGCCGCCGCCGACGCGATCAACGCGGCGGGCGGCGTCGACGGCCGCCAGATCAAGCTCGACGTCGAGGATGACCAGTGCGATCCGAAGCAGGCGGTTTCGGTCGCCAACCGCATCATCGCCAACGGTGTCAAGTTCATCGATGGCCACGCCTGCTCGGGCTCCAGCATCCCGGCCTCCGCTGTCTACGCCGAAGCCGGTGCGCTGATGATGAGTCCGGCTTCCTCGAACCCGGTGTTGACCGACGCAGCGGCGAAAGCCGGCTGGCCGACGATCATGCGCCTCTATACGCGCGACGATGCGCAGGGCGCTTTCATCGGTCCCTGGATCGCCAAGAAATATGCCGGCAAGAACGTCGTCATCATGCACGACAAGAGCGCCTATGGGCAGGGCGTGGCCGATGCCGTCAAGGCAACGATGAACCAGAACGGTCTCAAAGAGATCCTCTACGAGGGCATCAACGCCGGCGAGAAGGACTATTCCGCTCTTGTTACCAAGCTCAAGGAGCTGAAAGCCGACGTCGTCTATTTCGGCGGCTATCACCCCGAAGCCGGCCTGATCCTGCGCCAGTCGGCGGAGCAGAACCTCAAGTTCCAGTTGATCATGCCGGACTCGATCGCTTCGCCGGAATTCTGGCAGGTTGCCGGTCCGGCCGGCGAAGGCACCATGTTCGTCTTCCCGTCGGATCCGCAGGCGAAGCCCGAAGCCAAGGAAGCCATCGCCAAGATCAAGGCCGGCGGCTTCGTGCCGGAGGGCTTCACGCTGTTTTCCTATGCGGTGATCCAGGCCTTCGCCGAAGGCATCAAACGCGCCAGCAGCGACGATCCGGCAAAAGTCGCCGAAGCGTTGAAGAACGGCCAGCCGATCAGCACGGTTGTCGGGTCAGTCACCTTCGACGAGAAGGGCGACCTCAAAAACGCCAGCTACGACATCAACCAGTGGCACGACGGCAAATACGCGCCGATCCAGCCGTGATGGCCGCGGCGCCGCAAGACGCGCTGCTGTAATTGAACATGGCCGGGGTCAAACCCGGCCATGTTGTTTTTGGCGACGCCTTTGTGCCGCGTTCGAGATCACTTCGTGGATAGGGAAACAGCAGTCAACTGAGGTTCCTCGGCAAAGCGAACCAGCACGGTGCCGTCGGTTACCTGCGCGCCTTCGGCAGCAATCTCGGCGATAACCCCGTCATGGGGCGCGGCAATGGTGTGCTCCATCTTCATCGCCTCCAGGATCAGCAGCGGCTGGCCCTTGATCACGGACTCGCCTCTGGCTGCACGCACCAATTTGACCAGGCCGGGCATTGGCGCGCGCAGGCTGCCGGAAGCGGCGGCGGCTTCGTCGGCTCGGGCCAGCGGATCCGGCACAGCAAAACCGTAGCCGATTGCACCATCGAAGACCGTGACGTGGCCCGGCCAGCGGGCGAGGCGAGGCGCCGCGCGGAGATCACGCGAATTGGCGCTGTCATAGGGCGCATCCAGCGCCACCTCGAACCGCCCGTCCGGCCGCACCGACACGCGCGCGCCGATCTCCTGCTCGCCAAACTTCAGCAGCATGCGCCGCACTACAGCGTGGAAATGCGCATAGCCGGCCAGCGACAACCAGGGATCGTCCGAGGACGGCAAGTCGCGCGCACCGGACGCGGCAAGTGCCGCGGCGGCAATCGTCTCACCGCCCGGCGGCGGAACCGCCGTCAACGCCTGCTGATGCCTAGCGATCAGGCCGGTATCGACATCGCCCGCCGCAAAATCCGCATCAGCGACCAGCGCGGCAAGAAAGCCAGTGTTGACCGTTGAGCCGGCGATTTCGGTCTGCGACAGCGCTGCGCCAAGCGCTGTGAGCGCTGCCCGTCTGTCCTTGCCGTGGATGATCAGCTTGGCGATCATCGGGTCGTAAAACGGCGAAATCGCATCGCCGGCGCGCACACCGGTTTCGATGCGCATGGTCGCACCCTCCGGTGCCGGCTGCGGAAATTTCAAATGGTGCAAGGTGCCGGTCGCCGGCAAAAACCCTCTTGCCGCGTCCTCGGCATAGATACGCGCCTCGAAGGCGTGGCCGGAGAGCGCGATCTCGCTCTGCGTCTTCGGCAGTTTTTCGCCGGAGGCTACCCGCAACTGCCACTCGACCAGGTCGATGCCGGTGACCATTTCGGTGACGGGGTGCTCGACCTGCAGGCGGGTGTTCATTTCCATGAACCAGAAACGGTCGGCCTTCAGACCTTGCGAGGCATCGACGATGAACTCGATGGTACCGGCGCCGGAATAGTGGATTGCCTTGGCGGCTTTCACCGCCGCCTCGGTCATCGCCTTGCGCAGTGCCGGCGTCATGCCCGGGGCAGGCGCCTCCTCGATCACCTTCTGGTGGCGGCGCTGTGCCGAGCAGTCACGTTCGTGAAGATGCACGGCGTTGCCGAAATTGTCACCAAACACCTGCACTTCGATGTGGCGAGGCTTGTCGACATATTTTTCCACCAAGACGCGGTCGTCACCGAACGCGGCTTTCGCCTCGCGCCGAGCGCCCGACAGTGCTTCCGAAAAATCATCGGGATGCTCGACGCGCCGCATGCCTTTGCCGCCGCCGCCGGCGCGCGCCTTGATCAGTACGGGGTAGCCTATCTCGCGCGCCTTGGAGGCGAGCAACACGATCTCCTGCGCTTCGCCATGGTAGCCCGGAACGACAGGCACGCCGGCCTTTTCCATCAGCCGCTTGGCCGCGTCCTTCAGTCCCATGGCGCGGATCGAGGCCGCCGACGGGCCAATGAAGATCAGCCCCGCCGCGACCACCTGATCGACGAAATCAGGGTTTTCCGAAAGAAAGCCGTAGCCCGGATGGATGGCCTCGGCACCTTTGGCCAAGGCCGCCGCAATGATCTTGTCGCCGCGCAGATAGCTTTCGTTGGCGGGAGAGGCGCCGATATGCACCGCTTCGTCGGCCATTTCGACATGCAAGGCGCGATCGTCGGCGTCGGAATAGACGGCGACGCTGCGCACACCCATCCTGCGTGCCGTGCGGATCACCCGGCAGGCGATCTCGCCACGGTTGGCGATCAGGATCTTGGCGAACATCGGGCCTCCACAGGCAGAGCTGCCGCCAACGGCGCGAATTCTCGTCACGCGAACTGCGGCAATGCCCTGCTTTGTAGTCTGGCGGTCAAAGGGTAGGCAAGCGAGGCCTGCCTACTTTGAGGCCGCCATTTCGCAAGCTCCCCCGGTCGTGACCCTGTAACGGTCGCGGGTGACCTGGCAGGATTTCATCGCCATATCCTCGGCAGCTTTTTGCGAGGGCGCATTCAAGCGCGAGCCGCACAGGATGTACAACGAACGCACCCGGGAATACGGAGTGGTCGCATAAGCTGAATGGCCGCTGGCCGCCACATAGGCCTTATATGCCTTGGTGCATGGCCGATCCGCGGTCGCCGGAAAATACGGGTAGAAGCGGACGTCGCCCTTGCTTCCAGCCAGCGATTCCGCCGCGCCGACATTGGGGCTCGAGATTAGAAGCAACCCGGTTATCAGCGAGAAGACTGCTTGTTTGACGCTTATAGATTTCATTTTTCCCACCCATTGAATACGTCGAAGGCCGACGAGTGTCGGTCTATTTGGAGGCAGCTATGGCGCAGGCCCCTGCAGTCGTGACCTTGTACTTGCTGCGCGCGGACTGGCAGGATTTCAACGCCAGCGCCTCCGCAGCCTTCTGGGATGTTGCATTCAGATAAGCACCGCAAATAGTGAATTCGGTTGCCCAGTTGAATGGCGTCATCGCATAGGCCGAGTGACCGCCAGCCGCCACATAGTCCTTGTAATTCTTGCCGCAGCCTCCGATTGTACCCGGTGCAAAATAGACCGGAAAGCGGCTGTCGCCCTTGCTTCCCGCCAGCGATTCGGCGGCGCCGACATTCGGTGCAGAGGCCACAAGCAGTGCAAGTACCGACATGGTTGCTCGCTTGATTGATAAAGATTTCATTGCCAAACCCATTTGAACCCCAAACACTGAAATATATTCGCCTACTTGGAGGCAGCGATTTCGCAGCCGCCGCCTGTTGTAACTCTGTAACTGTTGCGGGCGGCCTGACAGGATTTCAACGCGAATTCTTCGGCAGCTTGCTGTGACGGTGCATTCAAGCGCGAGCCGCAGATGATGTACAGAAAACGCACCCGGGAATACGGAGTGGTTGCATAGGCTGAATGGCCGCCGGCCGCTACATAGGCCTTGTAGGCCCTGGTACACGGATCCTTCGGGCTCTGCGGCAAATAGGGATAGAAACGGGTCTCGCCCTTGCTTCCCGCCAGCGACTCCGCTGCACAGATGCCAGGCATTGCTAATATAAGCAATCCCGCAAGTATATGCACAGTTGTTCTCTGAAAAACCCGCCGCCTCATCTTCGCCCAATCCCCATTGGTATTTGCGATGATCAATAGCCGTGATTCTTTCGTCTGGCCAGATCGAGAAGCAAAAAATAGTCTGGAGATGTGGTGGGTTGTCTCCCGCGCAGGGTCACACCCTGCCGAGTGCAGCGACGACCCGCTGATACAATTCGGCCGTCGGCTCGTCGAAGCAGCAGAAAATGACGGTTTCCGGAACGATGTTCTGGCCGATGAAGGCGCTCACGGTCCCGACAGCAATTTGCGTCGCCTGATCTTTCGGATAGCGGTAGGCCCCGGTCGAGATCGCAGGAAACGCCACCGTCCGGCAGTCCTTTGCGGCGGCGATTTCGAGCGACCGGCGATAGCAGGAGGCGAGCAGTTCGGCTTCTCCTTTGCTGCCACCTTGCCAGACCGGCCCGACCGTATGTATGACGTAGCGCGCGGGCAGCCTGTAGCCCTTGGTGATTTTTGCGTCTCCGACCTTGCAGCCATGCAAGGTCCGGCATTCTGCCACAAGCTCGGGGCCGGCCGCGCGGTGGATAGCGCCGTCGACGCCGCCGCCTCCGAGAAGAGAGGTATTGGCGGCGTTGACGATGGCATCGACCGCCAGCTTCGTGATGTCGCCGGTTTGAATGCGAATCCTCTGGCCGATTTCGCTCATCTCACATCCTGAACACGCCGAATTTTGTCTCCTCGATCTCGGCGTTGAGCGCGGCCGAAAGGCTGAGCGCCAGCACCTCGCGGGTCTTGGCCGGGTCGATGATGCCGTCGTCCCAGAGCCTTGCCGACGAATAGAGCGGGTGTCCCTCCTGCTCGTACTTCATCAGGATCGGCTTCTTGAATTTCGCTTCCTCCTCAGCGCTCCATTCCCCGCCCTTGCGCTCGATGCCTTCGCGCTTGACCACGGCCAGCACCGTTGCCGCCTGCTCGCCGCCCATCACCGAAATGCGGGCATTCGGCCACATCCACAGGAAGCGTGGCGAATAGGCGCGTCCGCACATGCCGTAATTGCCGGCACCGAACGAGCCGCCGATGATCACGGTCACCTTCGGCACCTTGGCCGTTGCGACCGCCATGACCAGCTTGGCGCCGTCCTTGGCGATGCCGCCGGCCTCGTATTTTCGCCCGACCATGAAGCCGGTGATGTTCTGCAGGAAAATCAGCGGGATCTTGCGCTGGCAGCACAGCTCTATGAAGTGCGCGCCCTTCAGCGCGCTTTCCGAAAACAGCACGCCATTGTTGGCGACGATGCCGACCGGCATGCCGCTGAGATGGGCGAAACCGGTGACCAGCGTGGTGCCATAATTCTGCTTGAACTCATCGAACTCGGAACCGTCGACGGTGCGGGCGATTACCTCGCGCACGTCGTAGGGCTGGCGCAGATCCGTCGGCACGATGCCGTAGAGTTCATGTGGATCGTGAAGCGGCGGAATCGATTTCTGTAAGGCAAGGCTTACAGTCTTGTTCCGATTCAGGTTTTTGACGATACGCCGGCATATGGCCAGCGCATGCTCGTCGTCGAGCGCATAGTGGTCGGCAACGCCGGAAAGCCTTGTGTGCACGTCGGCGCCACCGAGGTCCTCGGCGGTGACGTCCTCGCCGGTGGCCGCCTTCACCAGCGGCGGCCCGCCGAGAAAGATGGTCGCCTGGTTGCGCACCATGATTGTCTCGTCCGACATCGCAGGCACATAGGCGCCGCCGGCCGTGCACGAACCCATGACGCAGGCGATCTGCGGAATGCCGGCGGCCGACATGTTGGCCTGGTTGTAGAAGATGCGGCCGAAATGATCGCGGTCGGGAAACACCTCGTCCTGGTTGGGCAGATTGGCGCCGCCGCTGTCGACCAGATAGACGCAAGGCAGATTGTTCTGCAATGCGATCTCCTGTGCACGCAGATGCTTCTTCACCGTCAGTGGATAATAGGTGCCGCCCTTCACCGTGGCGTCATTGACGACGACCATCACTTCGGTGCCTTCGACGCGGCCGATGCCGGCGATGAGGCCGGCCGAAGGGATGTCCTCGCCATACATCGACCATGCCGCGAACTGGCCGATTTCGAGGAAGGGCGAGCCTGTATCGAGCAATTGGGCTAGGCGTTGCCGCGGCAGGAGCTTGCCGCGGGAGACGTGCCGCTCACGCGCCTCTTCCGAGCCACCGCGCTCGATGGCGGCGGCTTTTTCAGCAATATCGGCGACCAGCGCCCGCATGCGCTCGGCATTGGCGCGGAAGGCATCGGAGGCGGACGACATCTGAGAGGTGAGGGCGGCCATGGCGCTACCGGATCAGCTCGATCTTGCAGCCGACATCGAGGTCGCCCCAATCGCGATCAGCGGTGACGGCAATGGCATTCTCGCGAATTGCCAGCGCCAGGCAAGCCCGATCGCCCAGCGACAAGCCGCGATGCCGCGTCAATTGGCGAAGCTGCCCAGCGGCGATGCCCATCGCGTCGTCGAAAACGGCGATCGGCATGCCGAGACTGGCGAGGTCGTCCGCGGCCTGTTCCATGCTGCGTCCCTTGTCGATCAGCTTGGCGATGATTTCGGCCGCATTGACTGAACTGCATTGTGCGTCCGGCGCGAACCCCAAAGCATTGTCGGTGCCTTGCTCGTTGAGCAGGATTGCGAGCGCCGCCGAACTGTCCATGACGTAGGGCTTCATTTCGTCCGCTTTCCCGTTGTCCCTTCGGCGTGAAGCCGGTCGAGACGCTTGTCACTTCGACGCTGCTCTTCCCGTCGCTCTTTCAGAAATTCGTCGACGACGCTTTCACCGGGCTGTTTCAACGCTGACAATTCGGCCTGGACGCGTCGCAGATTCTGCAGCCACGATCTTACCCGCAGCTCGCCGTTTTCGACATGCAGGATCATGTCCTCGCCAGGCTTCACGCCCATCTCCTCGCGCATCGCGGCAGGAATGACGAAGCGCCCGCCCTCGCCAAGCTTGACACGCTCGCGTTTCGCCGGAGCACGAAGCTGTGGTTGGCGAGCGCCGACATCGAACCGTGCCTGCGGATCTTCGTCAAATCCGGACTTTCCCGTTTTGCCAGCCATGGTCCGTCTCGCCTGTGTTGTGGCACATATTCCGAAGTGTGCCACATCGTGCGGCTTCTGGCAAAATCTCAAAAAGACGCCATCAGGCGCCCTCCACCATGATTTCCCGCCCGATCAGCCAGCGACGGATTTCGCTGGTGCCGGCGCCGATCTCGTAGAGCTTGGCGTCGCGCAAAAGCCGGCCGGTCGGGTAGTCGTTGATGTAGCCGTTGCCGCCCAAAAGCTGGATGGCGTCGAGCGCCATCAGCGTTGCCTTTTCGGCGGCGAAGAGAATACAGCCGGCAGCATCCTTGCGGGCCGTCTCACCGCGATCGCAAGCGGCGGCCACGGCATAGACGTAGGCGCGCGCCGCGCTCATCGTCGCATACATGTCGGCTAGCTTGCCTTGCACCAGCTGGAACTCGCCGATCGGCTGGCCGAACTGCCTGCGTTCGTGCACGTAAGGGATCGCCATGTCGAGGCACGCAGCCATCAGCCCGATCGGGCCGCCGGCCAGTACGGCGCGTTCGTAGTCGAGGCCCGACATCAGCACCTCGACGCCGCGCCCTTCCTCGTGCAGCACATTGTCGAACGGCACTTCGACATCCTCGAACACCAGCTCGCCGGTGTTCGAGCCGCGCATGCCAAGCTTGTCGAGCTTTTGCGCCACGGAAAAACCGGCAAAAGCCTTTTCGACGATAAAAGCGGTGATGCCGCGCGAATTGAGTTCCGGATCGGTCTTGGCGTAGACGACCAGCGTCTCGGCATCCGGCCCGTTGGTGATCCACATTTTGGTGCCGTTGAGCACATAGCGGTCGTTGCGCTTTTCGGCGCGCAGGCGGAGCGACACCACATCGGAGCCGGCACCCGATTCCGACATCGCCAGTGCGCCGACCTTTTCGCCGCTGCAGAGCGAAGGCAGATATTTTTCCTTCTGCGCCTGCGTCGCCCAGCTGTTGATCTGGTTGACGCAGAGGTTGGAATGGGCGCCGTAGGAGAGGCCGACCGAGGCCGAGGCGCGCGAAATCTCCTCCATCGCCACGACATGGGCGAGGTAGCCCATGCCGCTGCCGCCGAAATCGGGATCGGCGGTGATGCCGAGCAGGCCGAGCCCGCCGAGCTCCGCCCACAGATGTGCCGGGAATTCGTTCGAGCGGTCGATCTCGGCGGCGATCGGTGCGATCTTTTCCTGGGCGAAGCGCCGCACCAGGTCGCGCAGCGCCTCGATGTCTTCGTCAAGCCCGAAGTTGAGCGTATGCGTGTACATGCCGTTCCTCCCGGCGCACGATCCCGAAATCGGGATCATGCGCGAAATCAAGTTGCTAGAGCGTCCTATGCGCGCCCGAATAGAGGCGCAGCGTCGTAGCTCGTTGACGCGCCATCGCTCTTCGCTCCAACAAGGCGCATTGTCATTGCTAGATATGTAGCGGTGACTTCGGCGATCGACAGCCGTTCGCCCGGCCGGAACCAGACGATGACGCCGGTCATCATCTGGATCAGCGCCATGGCGGTGAGCCCGGTGTCTTCGATGCTGAATAACCCCGCTTCGACGCCGTCGCGCAGGATGGCGCGCAGCTCCTTCTCGTAGGCCGTGCGCATGCGCAGGATCTGCGTGAGTTTTTCATGCGACAGGCTGCGCAGCTCCATGTTCGAGACATGGGTGGAGTGGCGGCGTTCGATATGGAAAGCGATGTGGTTTTCGACATAAGCGGCAAGCCGCGTTGCCGGATCGGCGCCGACCGGGCGTGTTGCCCGCCACGCCTCGATCAAGCCTTCCATATGCTCACTCATCAGCATGAACAGAAGGTCCTGCTTGGTCGGGAAGTAGCGGTACAGCGCCGCTGCCTGGACGCCGACCTCGGCCGCCAGCTGGCGCATCGACATCGCCTCGTAGCCGAGACGCGCAATCAGGCTGACCGCCGCCTCGCGGACCGCAGCTTCGGTCTTCTCTCCGTCGGAACCGGTCGTACGCGCCATGACAAGCCGCCTTTTCGCGGACAATAAAACAAACGTTCAATTAATTCAAGGACCGAGGCATGTCCGGGCAGGGCAATGGTTTCAGGTTTTCTCTATCTGCACCCTGGAGATTTGTGCGATGGAAGCGAATGAGCAGGATCATGCCTTGCTAGGCAACAATCCTGAAACCCGCGGACATGTTGCCTGACTCGATCTCCTCGACATCGACCTTCGAAACTGCTGCCCCTGGCGGTCCTTGCCAAAGCCGTTCGATCATTGTCGAGACCGCCGCACCGGTCCCTGCGATCAAGGCTGTCACCGAGCCGTCAACTTCGTTGCGCACCCACCCGGCAAGGCCAAGCGCCGACGCCTCGCGCCGCGCCCAGACCCGGTAGCTGACGCCTTGCACCTTGCCGTATATGCATACCTGCACCGTACGATCGGTCATCGCGCTCTCCATCCTTTAAGTCGAGTCTGGCGCATCGCCGTGCAAATTCAACCGCGCAACGTGCATCGAAGGTCTCTCTCCGGTCGCTATCCGCCAGCTTCACGTGCGAGATAGGCGGCGTCTCCATTAATGATTGACTAAGTCAAATAATAGGTGATCATGGCCCTGACGGAGCGGTCCGTCCGAAGGAGGTCGACATGCCGGCCGATCGGAATGCCCTTGTCGCAGAGATACGTGGCTTCAATCGCTTCTACACGCGCCTGATCGGGCTGCTCGACCTGACCTTGACGCACAGCGCCTATACGCTGGGCGAGGCGCGGCTGCTGTTCGAATTGGGCGGCCGATCCCGCGCTGTCGCCAATAGCGGCGGTGAGGCAGGGTTTCTTGCAACGGGCGTTCCACCTCGATCTCCGGCCGGCGGCCTCCGAAATCGCTGCCGAACTCCGGCTCGATCCGGCCTATGTCTCACGCGTCCTGAGGAGGTTCGCCGCCGCTGGCCTGACCGAGACACGCTCTGACCCAGCCGATCAGCGCAGACGTATCCTGTCGCTGACCGCTCGCGGAAGTGCTGAGCTCGCCTGGCTTCAGGCTGCGGCGGATCGCGACCTCGCCCGGCTGACGGCCGGCCTCGCCGATGACGCGGCTGCCGAATTATCGGACGCCTTGAAGCGCGTCATGCGCGTGCTCGGAGAGAAATAGCGGGCAGCACTGGAATCCCGGCGTTGCGCTCTTCAGTTCCCCCGCGCTGCCGCCAGTGCGCCAGGCAGTTCCTCGGCAAAGATGTCGAGCTCGTGGTCGAGGCCGACACTGACCCGGATGCAGCGGTCGAGAACCGGCACCATCGGCTTGCGGATGAAGACGTCGCGTGACAACAGCGCCTGCAGCACTTTTAGTGCGAAAGCGCCGTCGCGGCCGCAGTCGATGGTGACGAAATTGGTCGCCGAAGCCAGCGGCTTCAGCCCGTTCGCTTCGGCTATTGCGGCGATACGCCGGCGGCCGGCGGCGACCCGCGCCACCACGCTATCCAGCCAGGCCTGATCGGCAAGCGCCTCGACACCGGCGATCTGCGCCATGCGGCTGACGCCATAGTGGTTGCGGATCTTCTCGAAGTCCCGAATCACTTGGGCCTCGGCCACCGCATAGCCGCAGCGTATGCCGGCCAGCCCATAGGCCTTGGAAAAGGTGCGCACGCGGATGACGTTCGGCCGCGCCACATCGATCGGCGGCAGCGCTGAGGCTGGCCCTAATTCGCCATAGGCTTCGTCGAGCACCAGCATTGTGGTCTCCGGCAAGGCTTCGATGAAGCGGCTGAGCTCGGCGGCTTCCCACCAGCTGCCCATCGGATTGTCCGGATTGGACAGGTAGACCAGTGGCGCCTTTTCCCTGGCCACTGCCGCCAGCAGGCCGTCGAGGTTTTCCCGATCGTTCTCGTAGGGCACTGCGACCAGCCGGCCGCCGACGCCGGCAACATGAAAGTTGAAGGTCGGATAGGCGCCGAGCGAGGTCACCACCGCATCGCCCGGCGCCACATACATGCGCGCAACCAGGCTGAGCAGCCCGTCTATGCCTTCGCCGACGACGACGTTTTCGGCGCCGACACCGAGATGCCGGGCCACGGCTACCTTCAAATCGTGATTGTCAGGGTCGCAGTACATCCACATGTCGCCGGCAATCTCGGCCATACGGGCAATGACGCGTGGGGAAGGGCCAAAGCTGCTCTCATTGGCGCCGATGCGGGCGCGAAAGGCGCGACCGCGATCACGCTCCTGCGCCTCCGGGCCGACAAACGGTACCGTGGAGGGAAGCGCGTCGATGAGCGGCGTAAGGGGAGGGCGCATGGCAAAGGCTCGTTCGAAAAGGGGCCTTCTTGCTAGCCTGCTGGCTTGGCCTGCGCAAGTTCCGCGGCAGGCGGGCACGTCAGGCTGGATTCTCCCGGATCATTTTGCTAGCGAGACATGATGAGCAACCGACTGCCGCCCGCTTGGTCCAAACACATAAAGTCCCGCCCGGCGCCGAAAGTGCAGCCGCCGAAAGCGAAACCGCCGTCGCGCGCGCAAGCTGACGATGCGCTGCTGAAACAGGCGTATGGCTTGCAGCAGGCCAAGCGGTTGGCCGAGGCTGAGGAACTGTGCCGCCGCGTGCTGGAGCGCACGCCCAACCATCCCCTGGCTTTGTATATCATGGGCACGCTGTTCATCGGGCTCGACGATGAAACGGCGCTGCGATATTTGGCCCGAGCCGTCGGCGAGGAGCCTCAAAACCCCTTTTATCACCTTAGTCTGGGTGAAGTTTATCTAAAAGTCAGCGAATATTCGCCCGCAATCAGGCATATTCAGCAAGCATTGAAGTTGAAGCCCGATTTGCTGGAAGCGCTTTGCGCGTTGGGACGCGCTTACGTCGAATTCGACAAGGCTGACATGGCTGTCCCGGTTTACGAGAAAGCGCTCAAGATCAACCGCGATCATCCTCGCGTTCGGACAGGACTGGTCAGCGCACTCACCGGTCTCGGTCGCGTGGACGAAGCCGAAGTCTATCTGAAAGAAGCGATCGAACGTCGCATCGCGATGCCCGCTGCCTATAACGAGCTTGTGCATACGCGCAAATTCACCGAAGAGCCGGCCGAACTTAAGTCCATCCTGCGCGAACTGGGCTACCCAAAGCTTGACCCCGAAAGTGCGATGAGACTTCATCACGCAGCCGGCAAGGTGCTGAACGACCTTGGGCGCTACGAAGACGCGATAGATCATTTCAAGAAAGGCAAGCAGGCCGCAGGCTATAAGTTTGATCTGGAAGCCTATCGCCGCTGGGTCGACTCTACGCTCGAGCTCTTCAACCCGGACATGGTGGCTACCAAGGCGGGTCATGGAAGCCCATCGGAAGTGCCCGTGTTTGTATTGGGAATGCCCCGGTCGGGGACCACCCTGACCGAGCAGATTTGCGCGAGCCACCCGGATGTTCACGGCGCAGGAGAACTTAAAAAGCTAAGGCGAGCCGCAAATGCTACCGGCCTCACCAGGCTTTCGGCACGGGCTTTGGGCCAATCGATAGTGCCGATCACCCCTGACCTGTCCAAAATCCTGGCCGAGGAGCACCTGTCCTACCTTCGTGAGCGTGCGCCGACCGCACGTCGCATAGTCGACAAGATGCCCCGGAATTTCGAATTGATAGGCCTCATAGGCCTCCTCTTTCCCAACGCGCGGATTATTCACTGTCGCCGCGACGCCATCGACAATTGCCTCTCGTGTTTTTTCCAGAATTTCTCCAAGGGACACAGCTACATCGCCGACCTGCAGACGCTCGGGCTGTACTACCGTGAATACGATCGCCTGATGCGACATTGGGACAAGGTTTTTCCGGGACGCATCTTCGAAAGTCGCTACGAGACGCTGGTTGCGGATCAGGAGGCACAATCGCGCCGTCTGATCGATTATCTTGGATTGCCCTGGGACGATGCCTGCCTGCGCTTCTTCGAGAAGGGCGGATCGGTCAACACGGCCAGTCGCTGGCAAGTCCGGCAGCCGATCTACAACTCGTCCATCAAGCACTGGAAAAATTATGAGGGCAAGATCCAGCCGCTGATCGACGCCTTGGGCGACCTAGCCGAACTTTGAATAAGGAGGGCGCCCGACAGGATAGGCCAGCCTTCAGGCCAGGCTGGATTCTCCCGGACCATTTTGCTAGCGAGACATGATGAGCAACCGACTGCCGCCCGCTTGGTCCAAACACATAAAGTCCCGTTCGGCGCCGAAACTGCAGCCGTCGAAAGTGAAATCGCCCTCGCGCGCGCAAGCTGACGACATGCTGCTGCGACAGGCGCTCGAACTTCAGCAAGCCAAGCGGCTCCCGGAGGCGGAGGAATTATGCCATCGCGTTCTCGCCCGCACGCCCAACCACCCGCTTTCGCTCTACGTCCTCGGCACGTTGGGGCTCGGTATCGACGACGAGTTGGCTCTCAAATATTTTGCGCGGGCAGTAAGCCAGACGCCTCAGAATCCATATTTCCACCTTAGCCTGGGAGAAGCCGGTCTGAAGCTTGGCGACAGCTTGCTTGCGATCAGGCACCTGCAGCGCGCCTGCGAATTGAAACCCGATCTGGTGGAAGCGCTTTGCGGACTGGCGCGTGCCTACGTCAACTTCGACAAGGCCGAGATGGCTTTGCCCCTTTACGAGAAGGCGCTAAAGATCAACGGCGACCATCCCATGGTCCGGATTGGTCTGGCTGGTGCGCTCACCAGCCTCGGCCGCATGGACGAAGCCAGAGCCTATCTCGATCAGGCAATAGAACGTCGCGTCGATGTTGGGGCAGCCTACAATTACCTGGTCGACACGCAAAAGTTCACCGAAAAACCTGCCGAGCTCGACTCTATCCTGCGCGAACTCTCCAATCCCAGGCTCGAACCCGTTGCTGCATCGCAGCTCCACCACGCGGCAGGCAAAGTGCTGAACGATCTTCAGCGCTATGAAGAGGCGATAGATCACTTCAAGAGGGCGAAAAAGGCCGCTGGTCACGATTTCGACCTGGAGTACTACCGCCGAAGCGTCGATTCCATGATCGAGATATTCAGCCCATCACTATTGGAAGCCAAGGCTGGCCACGGCAGTCCGTCTGAAGTGCCTGTGTTTGTGCTGGGCATGCCCCGGTCGGGGACGACGCTGACCGAGCAGATCTGCGCGAGCCATCCGGATGTCCATGGCGCCGGGGAGCTTACGAAGCTGCGGCGAATCGCGAACTCGATGGGCTTTAGAATACTGTCGGATGAGGACCTGCGCAGTTCGATTGTGTCGATGACGAGGGATCAGTCGAGGGCGCTGGCCGAAGAATACCTGTCTTATCTGCGCCAGCACGCGCCTGCCGCGCCCCGCATCGTCGACAAGATGCCGCACAACTTCGAGTTTATCGGCGTGATTGGAATTCTCTTTCCCAACGCACGCATCATTCATTGCCGGCGCGATGCCATCGACAATTGCGTCTCCTGCTTCGTCTTGCATTTCACCAAGGACCACGGCTACAACGCCGACCTTGAGACACTCGGGTTGTACTACCGCGAATATGATCGCTTGATGCGGCACTGGGACAAGGTCTTTCCCGGACGTATTTTCGAAAGCCGCTATGAGACGCTGGTTGCGGATCAGGAGACGCAATCGCGCCGTCTCATCGATCATCTCGGCTTGCCTTGGGACGATTCCTGCCTGCGCTTTTTCGAGAGGAGCGGATCGGTCAATACCCCCAGCCGCTGGCAGGTCCGGCAGCCGATCTATAGTTCATCCGTCAAACGCTGGAAAAAGTATGAGAGCGCAATTCAGCCGCTGATTGACGCCTTGAGCGATCTGGCTGAAATTTGAACAGGTAGGATGCGCCCGATCGGCCGAGGTCGATCGTGACTTGCTGTCGAGATACATTGATCCGGTAGGCCAGCTCTTCAGATCGGCCCAAGTTTTCTTTTGCACGAACAAGCGTGCGGAGCGAGCATTGCATTCGACCAGCCCTGCGATCGGCTGCTCAGCAGCAGCCTGCATTATGCATCGAGAGTTGACAGCTGCGTCGCGCCGATACGAAAAACCCGGCGGTTGCCCGCCGGGTTCAATCTCAATCTAGCTCGGACTGTTAGAATGAGCGCTGGAAGCGGAGCATGCCGCCGACGCTGTCCTTGTCGTCGGCATTGGTCCAGTTGCGATCGTAGGCTTTGTCAAACTGACCGTCGCGGGCCCAATCGACTTCGGCAGTGATCGTGAGACCGGGAACGATATCGTAGGCAATGTTCGCGGCGACGCCGTAGTTTTTGTCATCGTCAGCCGACGCCTGGAGGTTGAACGAGGTCTTCTCGTTTATGGTGTAAGTGCCACCACCCCAGACTGCCCAGTTGCCGCCCCATTGCTTGTAGAAGTTGCGGTCGATGTTGTCGTCAGAGCCGTAACCGGCCATGAGGAACAGTGTCAGGTTCTGTATCGGCGTAACGTCGACGCGAACCTTGCCGGCCCACTCTTCCCAGGTGCTGTCGTAGGCGGCGACACCGGTGATCGAGCCCCAGCCCTGCGTGTATTTGATACCGCCGACGACATACGGGACATAGCTGTCGATGGAATCATTGCCGCTGTTGCTGTCTTGGAAAATGCCAGGATCCGCGGCGGCACTGCCCGAACCGGTTTCCAACGAAGCCACGGCCGAGAAGCCGTTTCCGGCATCGAAGTAATACTGGACGACATTGGTGTCGAAGCCGCCGTAGGGGACCAGCGTATCCTGGATGACGTTGCCGGCGTAGCCGATGAAGGTATCGAAGGCCGATTCGTCCTTGCCAACGCGCAGACCACCGAGCTGGACCCAGGCAAAGTTCAGCGAAACGCTCGTACCGCCATTGAAGTTGTCATCAAGGTAATCGTTGTGGTTACCCCAGTTGAAGCGCGTCTCGGTGTAGGTCTTCAAGGTGCCGAGCTCGGTTTCCTGGCCGGTCCAGGTCTTGAGCGTGAAGCGGGCGTGCTTGTAGTAGGTATCCTGCGAGTCGCCGTCCTGCTGATCGGTAGTCTTTGCACCGTCAAATGAGCCGACGTCACCGATGCCGATGTCATAGCGGACGTAGCCGCCGATGCGCAGGCAGGTCTCGGTGCCGGGGATGTAGAAGTAGCCGGCGCCGTAGACGTCGCAAATCTTGACGTATTCGGCGGGTTCCGGCTCGGCGACCACAACAGCGTCGGCGGCGCGCGCACCGGAGACCGCGACGAATGCCGCGGCTGAGCCGAGAAGAAGGCTCTTGATATTCATTTTCTGACCTCCAGTCAGAATCGGGACGGAGGTCGGCGAAAAGCAGCTCGTTGGGTTTGTTTTTATTTATATTTCAAATAGATAGGTCCTAAGGCCGTCAGTGAGGCCGTGTCGGCCAAAAACGTTTACTCGCAAAGGTCTTGCCCGAACCGGTCTTGAAATATCGCTCGAGTTGCCGTGCGTTCGCCTCGGTTTCAACCCCGATGTAGGACTTCAAAGCTACAGGCAGATAGGCCTTAGTCGAAGTCACATAGCCTGATCGATGCGATTCGAAACGGCGCCGAAGGTCGTTGGTCGACCCGACGTAGACATCGCCGTTACGAAGTTGCAGGAAATAGACGTACCACATGGTCCCCCTACGCTACTTCGTAGCTTCGGGCGACACCCTACGCCCAAAATGCGGTTTCGGGTGGCCTGCCACCCGAAGCCCGCAGGGCGTAGGGTGGCGGAGAGGATGGGATTCGAACCCACGAGAAGCTTTTGACCTCTACTCCCTTAGCAGGGGAGCGCCTTCGACCACTCGGCCACCTCTCCGTTGCGCCGGTGGATAAAGAAAAGCGCCGGCACAATCAACAAGCTGACGCTATTATCCTTGAAAAATCGACCCTTCGCCAAAGCGCCGCGCGGCGATGTGGCGATTCTACGGCAATTCCCTGGTTCGCGACTCGGGCCACGGTCACATTTCGGGCCGACCATCGCCGGAATCCGCGGTTTGCAACGGCTTGCGAAGGGCTGTTGGTTAACGGGAGCTTTCGGAGTGAGGCCAAATCGTGTCATTTGTGCAACAACGCCGGGGTATAGCGCCAACACAAACCTTTTGCCGGTACGATCGTGGTTGAATGCCGCCGTCTCATGGGTAATGTCGGGTTTGAAGGAGCGGCGCGGTGCGCATCTTTTTCGGTAGTGGGGATGGGGCAGGGAACGCTGTCCTTCAGCAAAGAATACCCAGACCCGTTTTTTAACTTTTGACTGGAGGTCAGAAAATGAACATCAAGAGCCTTCTTCTCGGCTCCGCTGCGGCACTGATCGCAGTTTCCGGTGCGCGCGCCGCCGACGCCGTCGTCGTCGCCGAGCCGGAACCCGCTGAATACGTCAAGATCTGCGACGTCTACGGCGCTGGCTACTACTACATCCCCGGCACCGAAATCTGCCTGCGCATCGGCGGCTATGTCCGCTATGACATCGGCGTGGGCCAGGCTGGCTCGTTCGACGGCGCCAGGTACCAGGACCTGTTGGATGCCTTGAATGGTGAAGACAACGAGAACGACGGCTACTACAAGCAGGCTCGCTTCACGCTGAGGACCTATACCGGCCAGGAAACCGAGATGGGCACCTTGAAGACCTACACCGAGACCCGCTTCAACTGGGGAACTGGTTATCAAAGCGTGCCTGGGTTCGACACGGGCTTCTCCGACTTTGGCAGCAGAGGCGTTTCGCTGAACTTCGCCTGGATCCAGCTTGGTGGTCTCCGCGTCGGTAAGGACGAAACAGCCTTCAACACGTTCACCGGCTACGCCGGCAACGTCATCCAGGATACGATCGTTCCCTACGGCGGTTTCGACACCAACGTCGTCCAGTACTACTTCGATGCCGGCAACGGCTTCTCGGCCGTGGCTTCGTTGGAAACCGGTGAAGGCTTTATCCTTAACGACGCTAATACTGCCCTCAATCTCGGTCACGACTCGGTCGACAGCTTCGTTCCGTATGTCGTCGGCGGCGTGAAGTACACGCAGGGCTGGGGCTCCATCAGCGGTGTTGTCGCCTATGACAGCAGCCTGGAAGAATGGGCCGGCAAGGTTCGCCTCGACGTGACGCCGATGCAGAACCTGTCGCTGTTCTTGATGGCCGGCTACGGTTCTGACGACAATCTCCCGCGCAACTTCTACAAGCAGTGGGGCGGCAACTGGGCAGTCTGGGGTGGTGGCACCTACACCATCAACGAGAAGACCTCGTTCAACCTCCAGGCGTCGTATGACGAAGCCAAGGAAGCTGGCGTCGCGGCCAATATCGCCTACGACATCGTTCCCGGCTTCACGATCACGGCCGAAGTGGACTGGGCTCATAACAGCCATCACATCGATAGCGACTCGCTGCCCGGTTATGAATACAACTGGACCGGCATCCCGGGCGACAAGAAAAACGCCGTTGGCGGCTTCCTCCGCTTCCAGCGCTCGTTCTAAGGGCTGGACTTAAGGCAAGTGAAATCCAGCCCGGGCGCTTTAACGCCCGGGCTGTTTTTGTTTTCGCGACTGGTCGCAAATAGAAGGAAAAGGGGTTTCGGTAGCTGAACAGAGTTGTGGAACGATGTCGTTGGGATCCGCCGCTGGCGGATGAAATCGGCCGCAACGCTTAAAACTCTTGAAAGGGCACCGCCAAGCAGGTAGGTCTAGGCCTATCCACTCGGGGGGTGTGGCGAATAATGACGAACGATGCGATTCAAGAGGGAGGAACCTCTGATCATTTTTCGATATTTTCTTCTCAAACTGCAAAGATAAAATACAGTTATAACAAGATACGAGAAGTAAAGTCGCACAGGATCGGAGAACTGTTTTCAGCATACCGGGACATACTTTGGGATGACGGGCGGCATAAATACAATGTCAGCTCCTTCATCGGCGAGATAGACGAGATTCTCCTTGGGGAGCGTTTCAGCGCCTTTGACCAAAGCACCCTCGACAACCTAATCGGCACCTTGCGCCAGCGCGGCAACAGCAACGCAACCATCAACCGGAAGATGGCTGCCCTCAGCAAACTGCTGCGCAAGGCTTACAAGATGGGGGATATCCACAGCCTGCCCGAGTTCCGCCGCCAGAAGGAGCGGGCGGGACGGATTCGTTTCCTCGAAAGAGACGAGGAGGCCCGGCTCTTCGCCGCCATCAAGAGCCGCAGCGAGGACGCTTATCGGCTTTCCGTCTTTCTCGTCGACACCGGCTGCCGCCTCGGCGAAGCGCTGGGTTTGATCTGGAACGATATCCAGGAGCACCGCGTCAGTTTCTGGATCACCAAATCCGGCCGCAGCCGCACCATTCCGATGACCGAGCGGGTAAAAGAGGTGATCAAGCTGCCGGCCACCGAGGGCCGCCGGCCCAAAGGCCCGTTCACCAAGCTCAGCCAGGCGCAGTTTCGCGCCATCTGGAACGATGCCAAGGCCGAAGTCGGGCTTGGTGCCGACGATCAGGTCGTGCCGCATATATTGCGCCATACTTGCGCCTCGCGTCTCGTCCAGGGCGGCATCGACATCAGGCGCGTGCAGATGTGGCTCGGCCATCAGACGCTGTCGATGACCATGCGTTACGCCCATCTGGCCACCAACGACCTCGACGGCTGCGTCACCGTGCTGGAAACGCCTCGGTCCGGTGGCTCGGATATCGGCGGCGCAAGCGCTTTGTCTTCTCCACCTCCGGCGAAGCGAGGGCCAAAAGGCGAGCCGGCCGCAAGCAAGGCCCCAAAGCCCGCAAAGAGAAGCGCTAAATCCTGACGGTTTGTTCCCCGCGAAGTTAAGTCAAGTAATACTCGACATGAAGTCTCGGGTATTACTTAGGTTGGCCTGCCACTCGGCAGCGAGCCTCCAAAATTCTTTCAGTGGCAAAGCGTAAATCTCCGAGATTGGCCGAAGCCTCCTCGCATTCGTCATCCCTGGGCCGGAGCAGGAGCGAAGCGACGTAGCGAAGACCCTGGGATCCATGCCGTTACATTTGCGTACACGAAAGCGGAGCAAATTCGAGTGCTTTTCGCACCGGCGGTCAGTCGCGGGTGATGGTTGAAGGGTAGCTGTCCACGTTACGGATACGAGCGCGATTCCGATCCGCTGCATTCTTCGGCTGACGTCATTCTTCGGCTGACGTCATGGCATGGATCCCAGGGTCTGCGCTCCGCTTCGCGTTCGCTCCGCCCTAGGATGACGAAGGCATGGTAAGTGCTTACTTCCTGCCACCCCGCCGCTCCGCTCGATCGAAAAAACCAGCGATCCTGCCCGGCAGGATCCCGGATTCCAAAAACGGTGCATGCCCCTGGCCGTCGGCGGTGATCGTCTCGATATCGGTATGGCGCGTCCGCATCTGCTCGAGCGTTTCGGCGGACAGCAGCTTCGAATTGGCGCCGCGTATGACGAGCATCGGGATGGCCGCCAGCGCGTCGAACTGTGGCCAAAGATCGGGCAGCGGCCGGCTGGGATCGAGCCCCGCCAGCGTCTCGACCAGTTTCGGATCGAAATCGGGCAGAAATCCCTCCTCGGTCTCGCGGTAGAGGGCTGATGCCATCCGCTCCCAATCCGCATCGGTCAGCGCCGCAAAATCCGCGCCATGGGTGCTGCGCAGGCCGCGGACCACCTCTGCGTACGTCTTCGGCCTGGGCGCGGGGTCGAGGTAGGAGCGGATATGGGCGAGACCTTGCGACTCGATCACCGGGCCGATGTCGTTGAAGACGATGGCCTTCAGCACGGGCGGCCGCATCGCCCCGAGCACATGGATGATCAGTCCGCCGCGCGACGTCCCAATGAAGGCTGCCTTCTCGATGTTCAGCGCCGCCAGCCCGGCAAGGATATCGCCCGCCTCGATGCCGATATTGTAATGGCCGATATCGGCATCGTAGGCGGACTGCCCGCGCCCGCGATAGTCGAAGGCGACAACCCTGCGCTTCGCCTGCGTCGACAGATAAAGCGCCAGCTCGTGAAAGTCACGGCAATTGCGGGTCAGGCCGGGCAGGCAAACGACTGGCCAGCGGCCGGAATTCGCTTCGCCGTAGATGCGGGCGTGCAGGGACAGCCCGTCCGGCGCGGCGTAGAAGAAATCGGAGAAGCCTTCGTCGTTTGGCATGTACACTCGATTCCGTGCTGCTGTCAGATCGTTGCGACTGCTACAGGCGAGGGCAGGGGCGGTCAAATTGGGGGCTCTTACTTCTCTCCTTGTGGGAGAAGGTGGATCGGCGCGTTAGCGCCGAGACGGTTGGGGGGTGTTGGACGGAGCGCTGTCGGAACCAAGCTGGAGCACCCCTCATCCGACCGAGCTTCGCTCGGCCACCTTCTCCCACAAGGAGAGAAGGAAAGGCTAACCCCGGCCGTTCACCAGATCTCCGACAATATCGTACTTGCCGGAGATACGCATCTTGTAGACCTCGTAATTCTCCATCACGCGCTGAACGTAACTTCTTGTTTCCGTATAGGGAATCCGCTCGATCCAGTCGACGACTGCATCGACGTCCTTGCCGCGCGGGTCGCCGTATTTCGTCACCCACTGGGCGGCGCGGGCGGGGCCGGCATTATAGCCGGCGAAGGTCAGCACGTAGGAGCCGTCGAAGCGGCCGAGCTGCTCGCCGAGAAAGGCGGCGCCCAGCGTCGCATTGTAGCCGGCATCGGTGGTCAGCCGCGCCTGCGAGAAAGTCATGCCGGCCTTCTTCGCCAATTGCTTGGCCGTGCCCGGCATCAGTTGCAGCAGCCCGCGCGCGCCGGCGCTGGAGACGGCGCCGATGTTGAACTCGCTTTCCTGGCGGGCAATCGCATAGGCCAGCGCCTTGCCCGAGCCGGAAATGTTGGCGGTGTCGGGAATGACGCCGAGCGGATGCAACAGCGCGCCGACATCGATGCCACGTGCGCCGGCGATCTTGCCGACCTTCAGCGCCATGAAATGGTTGCCTTGTCTTTCCGCCAGCGCCGCAAGCAGCGCAAGTTCGCCGGGGCTGTTCAGCTGCCCGGCAAGGTCGCGGTAGAGCGTCTCGGCATAGCGGTCATAGCCGGCTTCCTGCAGCCGCTTGATGGCGCTGACCGCCTCGCGGGTGGCAAAATTCCGGCGGTCGGCGGCACTTGGCTGCGGGTAGACGATGTTGAGGATCTGCCGGCCGACGCGCTCGCCGGCGAGCTGGCCGTAAAAGGTCGTGCCGTAGCTGGCGGCGCGGCTGAAATAATCCTTGGCACTGCCGGGCCCGCCGACTTCGGCGGCACGGCCGAGCCAGTAATAGGCGCGCGACAGCGACATCGGCCCTTGGGCGAGCTCCGCGATTTGCGCAAAATGCTTGGCGGCGGTGCTCGGGTCGTTGAGGCCGCGCAGCGCGTACCAGCCCGCATGGAATTCCGCCTCGGCAGCATTGGCGGGACTTTCGGCGGCATGCGCGGCGACTATTCTGTAGGCGGTCTTCATGTCGCCCTGGTCGACCAGCTCGCGCGACAGCACCCGGCGTTCGACCCACCAGGCGTCCGGATCGACCAGAGCGTCGCGGTCACCCGGCGCCTTCAGCACCAGCGCGGCGGCATCGGAAAATTTCTGTTGCTTGCGCAGATATTCGGCTTCGGCAAAGAGATAGCCGGCCGCCCGCTGCGCTGCCGGCACCGCCTTCAGCAGCTTGGCCGCGTTCTTGTCGCCTTTGGTGACTGCCGCCCAGGCATCGGCCAATTGCTGGGCGCCGGCGAGACCGGCGACGCGCAGCGCCGAAGCGACCCGATCGGCATAAAACATGCGCTCCATGCGGAAGCGATGGTCGGCGGCCGGGATCAGCGCGCCGAACTCGCGGATGACCGCCGCCTCGTCCGTGGCTTCGAGCTTTTCGGTGCGCCAGAATGGCGACAGCACCGAGCGCGCCGCCTTCGTATCGCCCAGCGCTACATAGGAGCGGGCAAGGATCACCACGCCCTCGAAGGTCAGCGGCTGGCTGCCGTCGAACGCCCGCACCACGATCTGTGGCGCGGGCTTCTCGCGATAGAGCGCGCGCTCGCTGTTCTTGCGCAAGGCGATCGTGCCCGGCCAGTTCGGCAGCATCTTCGCGGCATCGGCGATTTCGCCGCTCGGCACCTGGTCGCCGCCATAGAGCGCAATCGCCCAGGCAAGGATGTGCCGATCGAGCGATTTGGCCGGCAGCGTTTCGCGCACTTGGCGCGCGCGCTGAATGTCGTTTGCCGCCAGCGCATCGAGACCGCTCTTCAGCGCCGCGACGCTGGCGGATGGCGAAGGGGACTGCTGCAGTGCATCGTTCTGCGGCTCCGTCATCGGGATCGCCGACGTGACCTGCCCATCGACGCTGCCGCCGATCGCCGCGCCGGGGATCAGCACAACGATCGCGCCGAGAAGCGCGAAAAGATGAGGCCGCCTGGTCGGCATGGATTTGGTCTTTTCCTATTTCTTCGATGCTACAGCTGGCACAGATGAACTGCAGCCTATTCGTCTGTGATGAAGGGCCCGTAAAGAAAACCCTATCGAGGTCGTTCGAATTGCAATTGCTGGCGCAATGCTTGCCGCGCAACAATGTCGAGACTATGGTGCGCCGCTTCGCTTTCGGCTAGAAGGCGCGCACGACAAACACCTACAGCGCCGCGCGTCTTCTCAGACGCGCAAAGGACGCTGTAGCAATTTAAATTTGGCGCATGATCCTTTCCGAAATCGACGGCGATTTTCGGGGTCATGCGCTAGTCCCAAGGAGTTGGACGACATGCTAAGAGGCTCGCTGACCGCGCTCGTCACACCGTTCGAAAAGAGCGGCCGTTTCGACGAGAAAGCCTTTCGCGCGTTCATCGCCTGGCAGATCGCCGAAGGCACGACGGGCGTGGTCCCTGTCGGCACCACCGGCGAGTCGCCGACGCTGTCGCATGACGAGCACCGCCAAGTCGTCAAGGTTTGCATCGAGGTCGCCAAGGGCCGGGTTCCGGTCGTCGCCGGCGCCGGCTCCAACAACACCGACGAGGCGGTCGGCCTGGTCCAGTATGCTGAGAAGGCGGGCGCCGACGCGGCCCTTGTCGTCACGCCCTATTACAACAGACCGACGCAGCGCGGCCTCTATGCGCATTTCGCCGCCGTCGCCAAGGCGACCAGCCTGCCGATCATCATCTACAACATTCCACCGCGCTCGGTGGTCGACATGAGCCCGGAGACGATGGGGCAATTGGTGCACGACTTCAAGAACATCGTCGGCGTCAAGGATGCCACCGGCAAGGTCGAGCGGGTTTCGGAGCAGCGCGCCACCTGCGGCAAGGATTTCATCCAGCTCTCCGGCGAAGACGCCTCGGCGCTCGGCTTCAACGCGCATGGCGGCGTCGGTTGTATTTCGGTGACGGCAAATGTCGCGCCCAGGCTTTGCGCTGAATTCCAGGAGGCAACGCTTTCCGGCGACAGCGCCAAGGCGCTCGACCTGCAGGACCGTCTGTTGCCGCTGCACAAGGCGATTTTCATGGAGCCCGGCGTTTCCGGCGCGAAATATGCGCTGTCGAAGCTGGGTAAGGTCGAGAATGTGCTGCGCTCGCCGCTAATGACGGTCGAGCCGTCGACCGCCGAGAAGATCGACGCGGCGATGAAGCACGCCGGCTTGATAAACTAGGGATGAGGCGCCACCTCTCCGCATCATGAATCAAGTCAGAAAAGCCGATCCCAACAACAAGACCGTTGCGGAAAACCGCAAGGCGCGGTTTTCCTATGAGGTGCTCGACACGATCGAGGCCGGCCTGGTGCTGACCGGTACGGAAGTGAAATCGCTGCGCCAGGGCCAGGCCAATATCCAGGACAGCTACGCTTCGGTCGAGGGCGGCGAGATCTGGCTGATCAACTCCTATTTGCCGGAGTATCTGCAGGCCAACCGCTTCAACCATGAGCCGCGCCGCCGCCGCAAACTGCTGCTCAACAAGCGCGAGATGGCCAAGCTGGCGCAAAGCGTCGACCGCGAAGGCATGACGCTGGTGCCGCTGAAGATCTACTTCAACGACCAAGGCCGTGCCAAGCTGCTGCTCGCCGTTGGCCGCGGCAAGAAGCTGCACGACAAGCGCGAGACCGAAAAGCAGCGCGACTGGTCGCGCGAGAAGGGCCGGCTGCTGAAGGAGCGAGGGTGAGGAGCGGTCCGCGAAGCGGAGGAAAAGCCAGCGATTTGGCTTTTCGAGCGACGAACGCCCGGAGCCGTAGCGGCGGGCAGGGCGGACCAAAAGGGATAGGTCTCGTTTGAAAAACCGGATCGTCTTATGGGGCGCGGCCGGTCTGCTCGTGGCGGGCCTCGTTCTGGCCGGCGGCTATACCTACTTCCAGACGTTTTCTCCGGACCGCGGCAAATATCCGGTCAGGGGCATCGACGTCTCCCATCATCAGCGGCAGATCGACTGGCGGCGTGTTGCCGCCGACGATGTCGCCTTCGCCGTGATCAAGGCGACGGAAGGCGGCGATCATGTCGACGATGCCTTCGCCGCCAATTTGCGCGCGGCCCGCGCCGCCGGTCTTGCCGTCGGTGCCTATCATTTCTTCACCTTCTGCAGACCGGGTGCGGATCAGGCACGCAACTTCATCTCGGTGGTGCCGCACGATCAGCCTTTGCTGCCGCCGGTGGTAGACATCGAGTTCGGCGGCAATTGCCCGCAGCGGCCAACTCCCGAACAGCTGAGCGCCGAACTCTCCGCCTTCCTCGGCCCGGTCGAGGCGGCGTTCGGCAAGACGGCGATCCTCTATGTGACCGACGAGGCGGCGCAAGCCTATGCCGGGCAGCTAGCCAGCCGCCCGCGCTGGCTGCGTTCGCTGGCGCTGCGGCCGGGCCATGACAACTGGATCTACTGGCAGTATCACAACCGGGGCCGCGTCGACGGCATCAGCGGCGACGTCGACCTGAATGTTCTCCAGGGCGGACCTGCGACGCTGGCCGCATTGTTTGCCGCAGCGCCTGAAGCGACAGCGTCGGATTGATGCTATTCCCGTCCACCAAAACACCCTCGATGGCACGAAGACAGAGCGACGAAGCGTTCCCCATGTGGCTATTCATATCGCAGGCGGCGCCGTGCTAAGTACATTTGATGCCGGAGCGCCCTTCATCAACCAATGACAGCAACGCCCCGCCTGCTGCGACGGACGGCGGCGACCCCCGCCTGGCATTTGTCTATGCGGAGGCGGTGCGTGGCCTCCAGCACCAGCAGGGCGTGGTTGAAAGTCTCAATACGCGCGCCGGCAATCTGATCTTCGCAACCGCGTTCGCGAGTTCTCTCCTCGGAGGCAGGGCGCTCCTGGATGGCGTGGGGCCTTGGGACTGGCTGGCGCTGACATTGCTTTTTCTTATCGGGCTGCTGGTCGCGATTATGGTGTGGCCGTATTATAACTATACGTTCCGTTTCGATCCAGAGAAGCTGCTCCAGGACTTCGTCGATCAGCACCCTCCCGCAACCCTGGACGGGATGCACCGAGCGCTTGCGCTGCGCATCAAATCCGACATGGCCAGCAATTGGCGGATCATCCAACGCCTGCGCGTCGCACTGCAGCTTGCACTGTTTCTGTGGTTGCTGGATCTCCTGGCCTGGTTGTTCGCGATCGCCCGAATCTAGGGCTCGTGCCCCGGCGGGCGTCGTCCGACTCTATGTCTTCAGAAAAGCTTCTATCTGACTGAAGACGTTGACGAACATCGCTTCCGTCAACACGCCGGTATTGGTGTTGTAGCGCGAGCAATGATAGCTGGAAAACAGCGTGATGCCATTGGCCTGCTGCTGCCCACCATGCCGGAACGGATAGGCGGCAACGCGTTGGCCGAGCGCCCGCACGGTCGACTGGTGCGCGATCGAGCCAAGCGCCAGCACAGCGCGCAGATTTGGAAATCGCGCGATCGTCGGCACCAGGAACGTCCGGCAGGTCGCTATCTCGGCGCCAACCGGCTTGTTCTCCGGCGGCACGCAGCGCACCGCATTGGTAATCGCCGTACCGACAAGCTGCAGCCCGTCATCCGGTCGCGCTTTGAATTCGCCGCGCGCAAAGCCGTGCGCGATCAGCGTGTTGTAGAGCAGGTCGCCGGCAAAATCGCCGGTGAAGGGACGCCCCGTCCGGTTTGCCCCGCGCAGGCCCGGCGCCAGCCCGACGATCAGCAGACGCACTGCATCCTCGCCTTCCGGCGGCAAAAAGGTCGGCACCGGCGCGTTGAACCAGGACGGCTCACGCTGCCGCCATTCGGCTCTGAAATCATGCAGCCGCGGACAGAGCGGGCAGTCGCGATCGGGCTCGGGAGAGACGGCCGGCGGCGCGGTCAAGGCGACGATCGTCAATAGTCTTCCTCGTCGGCCTCGGCCGGTTCGGGCCGGCGCACCGGCCGCTCCGACGGATCGCGGCCGACTTCGTTCTTGAGTGTCATCAGGTCAATGAAATGGTCGGCCTGGCGGCGCAGATCGTCGGAGATCATCGGCGGCTGCGAAGCCATGGTCGAGACGATCGACACCTTGCGCCCGCGCCGCTGCAGCGCCTCGACCAGCGTGCGGAAATCGCCGTCGCCCGAAAAGATGACATAATGGTCGACGACATCGGCAAGCTCGAGCGCATCGACGGTCAGCTCGATATCCATATTGCCCTTAATCTTGCGCCGGCCGGTCGAGTCGGTGAATTCCTTGGCCGGTTTGGTCACCACCTTGAAGCCGTTATAGTCAAGCCAGTCGATCAGCGGCCGTATCGAGGAGTATTCCTGATCCTCGACCAGCGCGGTGTAGTAATAAGCGCGCAGCAGATAGCCGCGTTTCTGGAAGCTCGCCAGAAGTTTGCGGTAATCGATGTCAAAGCCCAGAGCGCGCGAGGTGGCGTAGAGATTGGCACCGTCGATAAAGAGAGCGATTTTTTCACGAGGATCGAACATAGAAAATGTCCTTTTTCGAAATAAGCGGTCGTCTAAATGCGTGGCGACTATCGGCCGGTCTGATAATAGACCTGTTGGCCTTCATCGTTCGAGATAACGCCAGTTTTACGGCAATCCAAGGCACCATGCCGCACCGCAAGCAATTGTGATCGGCGCTGTGTCGTCGCAGGCGGCCCGCGTCAGAGCTGCGCACCGCCATAAAAGCTTGTATTTTGGCGGCGTTCGGGTTATGGACCGCGCCTGTTTTCCATCAAATCCAGGCATGAAAGGGGCAACTCATGGCCCGCGTAACCGTTGAAGATTGCATCGACAAGGTCGACAACCGCTTCGAGCTGGTGCTCTTGGCCGGCCACCGCGCCCGTCAGATCAGCCAGGGCGCGCAGATCACCGTACCGCGCGACAACGACAAGAACCCGGTCGTTGCGCTCCGCGAAATCGCCGAAGAGACGCTGTCGCCGGACGACCTCAAGGAAGATCTCATCCATTCGCTGCAGAAGCATGTCGAGGTCGATGAGCCGGAAGCCGATGGCGAGGCGATTGCCGACCAGACCGGCAGCGCCGTTGCAGCGACCGATGCCGACGACGCCGAGGACAACGTCACCTTCGATCGCATGACCGAAGAAGACCTGTTGGCCGGCATCGAAGGCCTGGTGCCGCCGGAAAAAAGCGACGATTATTGATCTTAGCGACAACTGCCGACACTTTCGCGTCGGCAGTTTCGTGGCTATCTATGACATGCGCCGTACGCCAGTGCGGCGCATGATTCATTTCAGCATTGCGAGATCCCGCCCATGATGCGTCAGTATGAGCTTGTCGAGCGCGTCCAGCGCTACAAGCCTGACGTCAACGAGGCGCTGCTCAACAAGGCCTATGTCTACGCCATGCAGAAGCATGGCCACCAGAAACGCGCCTCCGGCGACCCGTATTTCTCGCATCCGCTCGAAGTCGCCGCCATCCTCAC
Source organism: Mesorhizobium sp. M0598 (assembly GCF_040320865.1). NCBI lineage: Bacteria > Pseudomonadati > Pseudomonadota > Alphaproteobacteria > Hyphomicrobiales > Phyllobacteriaceae > Mesorhizobium > Mesorhizobium sp. M0598. Next base: position 67,570 of record NZ_JAMYQL010000018.1, read on the forward strand.
CGAAATGCACATGGACGAGGCGACGATCGCCGTTGCCTTGCTGCACGACACGATCGAGGACACCACGGCGACCAGGGCCGAGATCGACGAATTGTTCGGCCCGGAAATGGGCAAGCTGGTCGAGGGCCTGACCAAGCTGAAAAAGCTCGACCTCGTCTCGAAGAAGGCCGAGCAGGCGGAGAACCTGCGCAAGCTGTTGCTGGCGATCTCGGAAGACGTGCGCGTGCTTCTGGTCAAGCTCGCCGACCGGTTGCACAACATGCGCACGCTCGACCATGTGCCGGAAGCCAAGCGCCTGCGCATTGCCGAAGAGACGATGGACATCTATGCGCCGCTGGCCGGCCGCATGGGCATGCAAGGCATGCGCGAGGAATTGGAGGAGATTGCCTTCCGCTTCATCAATCCGGAAGCCTACCGCGCCGTCACCGCACGGCTGGCCGAAATCTTCGAGCGCAACAAGGGCGTGCTGTCGGAGATCGAGAAGGCGCTCTCCACGCTGTTCGACAAATATTCGATCAAGGCCGAGGTCAAGAGCCGGCAGAAGAAGCCGTGGTCGGTATTCCGCAAGATGGAGGCCAAGGCGCTGTCGTTCGAGCAGCTGTCCGACATTTTCGGCTTCCGCGTCGTTGTCGAGACGGTCGAGGACTGTTACCGCGCGCTCGGCGCCATCCACACCACCTGGTCGATGGTGCCCGGCCGCTTCAAGGATTACATCTCGACGCCGAAGCAGAACGACTACCGCTCGATCCACACCACCATCGTCGGCCCGTCGCGCCAGCGCGTCGAATTGCAGATCCGCACCTATCAAATGAACAAGATCGCCGAATACGGCGTCGCGGCTCATTCGATCTATAAGGATACCGGCGGCAAGATGAATGGTGCCGCCCATGCGATCTCGAAGGAAACCAATGCCTATGCCTGGCTGCGGCGCACCATCGAGCAGCTTGCCGAAGGCGACAATCCCGAGGACTTCCTCGAAAACACCAAGCTGGAACTGTTTCAGGACCAGGTATTCTGCTTCACGCCGAAGGGCATGCTGATCGCGCTGCCGCGCGGCGCCACGCCGATCGACTTTGCCTATGCCGTCCACACCGACGTCGGCGACACTTGCGTCGGCGCCAAGGTCAATGGCCGCATCATGCCGCTGATGACGGAGCTGAAGAACGGCGACGAGGTCGAGATCATCCGCTCGAAGGCGCAGGTCCCGCCGGCGGCGTGGGAATCGGTGGTCGTTACCGGCAAGGCACGCTCGGCCATCCGCCGCGCCACCAAGAACGCCATTCGCAAGCAATATTCGGGTCTCGGTATCCGCATTCTGGAGCGCGCCTTCGAACGCTCTGGCAAGACCTTCACCAAGGAAAGCCTGAAGCCGGTGCTGCACCGGCTGGCGCGCAAGGACATCGAGGATGTACTGGCCGCGGTCGGCCGAGGCGAACTTGCCTCCACCGATGTCATGAAGGCGGTGTTTCCCGACTACAAGGACGAGCGTGTCACGCTGGTCGCGCCCAAGCAGCGCGAGGAGGGCTGGTCGAAGATCCGCAACGCCGCCGGCATGCTGTTCCAGATTCCGGGCCGCGCCGCACGCAAGGACAAGAACCAGCCGCGCGACGACGCGGTGCCGATCCGCGGTGTGCGCGGCGATCTGCCGGTGCGCTTCGCGCCGGAGGGGGCAGTGCCAGGCGATCGCATCGTCGGCATCGTGCAGCCGGGAACCGGTATCACCATCTATCCGATCCAGTCGCCGGCGCTGCAGGCCTTTGACGACCAGCCCGAGCGCTGGATCGACGTGCGCTGGGATATTGACGAGCGCACCAAGGAGCGGTTCCCGGCGCGCGTCTCGGTCACCGCCATCAACGCGCCGGGTTCGCTGGCCGATATTGCACAGGTCGTCGCATCCAACGACGCCAATATCCACACTCTGTCGATGGTGCGCACCGCGCCCGATTTCACCGAAATGCTGATCGATCTTGAAGTGTGGGACCTCAAGCACTTGAACCGGCTGCTGTCGCAGCTAAAGGACAATTCGAGCGTCAGCGATGCAAGGCGCGTGAATGGGTGAATAGTGAATAGTGAATAGTGAATAGTGAAAGAGGGTGCTCTCACTACCCTACTACCATTCACCATTCACCATTCACCATTCACCATGGACATGGAGTGAACGATGAACACCGATGAAGTGCTGGGCATTTTCCGCGAGGCCGGCGCCGTTCTCGAAGGGCATTTCATCCTGACGTCGGGCCTGCGCAGCCCGGTCTTCCTGCAGAAGGCGCGCGTTTTCATGCATGCCGACAAGACCGAGCGCTTGTGCAAGGCGCTCGCCGAAAAGATCCGCACTGGCGTGCCCGGCAGGATCGACTACGTCGTCGGCCCGGCGATCGGCGGGCTGATCCCGGCCTATGAGACCTCGCGCCATCTTGGTGCGCCGGCGATCTGGGTCGAGCGGGAAGGGGGCGAATTCAGGCTGCGCCGCTTCGAGATCGCCAAGGGATCGCGCGTCGTCATTGTCGAGGACATCGTCACCACCGGCCTGTCGATCCGCGAGACCATCGACTGCCTGCGCGGCCTTGGCGCCGAAGTCGTTGCCGCCGCATGCATCATCGACCGCTCGGCCGGCAAGACCGATGTCGGCGTGCCGCTGATCGCGCTCGCCGAATATGAAGTTCCGGCCTATCCTGCCGACATGCTGCCGCCCGAGCTCGCCGCCATACCGGCGATCAAGCCGGGCAGCCGCAATATCTAATGCATGTCGCCCAAAAGTGTGCGGCGGTTTTGGGACAACGACATGCATAAAAACAAGTCAAGAGACGCTGCCGTGATTGCTGGCATCGATCATTTCGTGCTGACAGTTCGTTCGGTGGACGATACCTGCGCCTTCTATCAGCGCGTGCTTGGCTTCGAGCGCCTCGACGAGCCGGATCGACCAACGGCGCTGCTGTTTGGAACGCAGAAGATCAATGTGCATAAGGTCGGGCGTACCTTCGAGCCGAAGGCCAAGGCGCCGACGCCGGGCTCCGGAGATTTCTGCTTGATTGCTGCCCGGCCGCTCGCCGAGATATGTGCCAACCTCGCCGCCAATGGCGTGGTGATAGAGGTCGGCCCGGTCGAGCGTGTCGGCGCTCGGGGCGCGATGATGTCGGTCTATTTCCGCGATCCGGACGGCAACCTCGTCGAGGTCAGCGAATATCGATCCTAAGCGACGCTCCTTAAATTCGCCGTGATCATACCCTGTTCAGAACGGCGATACCCAAGGCTGGCGCGACCGGCCACCGAGCGGATGCCCTCGGCCTCGTTGTTCTTCGGCCAGCGCATCGCTATATCAAAGTCGTAGTTGCTTTTCGGCGACCGCAGAGCGCAGCATAGGGCTGTCGCGCCCGGCTGGAGAAGCCGGCGTAAAGCTATTGACGGAACTAGGAACAGGAACAGAGTGCTTTTTCGACGGCGCAAGCCTGATGGTTTTTTCGAGCGGGTGCGTACTTATTTGTGGCCGCGCCGCTCGTTCTCGCGCTCGCTGCGGTATTTTTCCAAGCGCATCCTGCGGCTTAGGGCCACGCCGCATGCCGTGGCCGCCGGTGTTGCGGCGGGCGTATTCGCGTCGTTTTTCCCGCTTGGCTTTCACTTCATCATTGCTGCCATCCTGTGCTGGCTGATCGCCGGCAATCTGGTCGCGGCAGCACTCGGCACGGTCTTCGGCAACCCCCTGACCTTTCCGCTGCTATGGGCCGCCTCCTGGGAGGTCGGCAAGCTGATCCTGCATGAACACCTGCCGGCGCATGGCCCGCCCGCGCATCTCGGCGACATGCTGCATAATCTTTCCTTTGCGCAATTGTGGGGACCGGTGCTGAAGCCGATGACGATCGGCGCAATACCGCTCGGCCTGGTTTTCGGCCTGCTGTTTTACGGCATCACCCGCTGGGGCATGGTCACTTTCCACGAGCAGCGCCGCAAGCGGCTGGCCGAAAGAGCGGCAAAGGCTGGAAAAACCGGGCCGGAAGTTCCTGCCGAATGATTATCGGTATTGGCAGCGACCTCATCGACATCAGACGCATCGAGAAGTCGCTGGAACGCCATGGCCAACGCTTCATCCAGCGCATCTACACCGAGATCGAACAGGCGCGCTCCGAAAACCGCGCGGCGCGTGCGGCCTCCTACGCCAAGCGTTTCGCTGCCAAGGAAGCCTGCGCCAAGGCATTGGGCACCGGTATGGCGCAGGGTGTGTTCTGGCGCGACATGGGGGTCGTCAACCTGGCCAGCGGCAAGCCGACCATGGCGCTGACCAATGGGGCGGCAGCGCGGCTGGACGAAATTCTGCCTGAAGGGCACCGCGCGGTGATCCACCTCACCATCACCGATGATTTTCCGCTCGCTCAAGCCTTTGTGATCATTGAAGCGTTGCCGGTCGAAGAAGCGCCACATTGATTGCATCTGACCACCGGCATGACGTTGCCCAGCGCGCGCCGAGACTCTATACCATCCAACGCACAATCGAGGACGACATGAGCGTGGCTGAAAAAACCCAGAAGAAATCCGGCGGACTTGGCGAAACCGTCAGCGTCATAGTCCAGGCCCTGCTGCTTGCGCTGGTCATCCGCACGCTCCTGTTCCAGCCGTTCTCGATCCCGTCCGGGTCGATGCGGCCGACTTTGCTCGAAGGCGACTATCTCTTCGTCACCAAGTGGTCCTACGGCTTCTCCCGCTATTCACTGCCGTTCGGGCCGAACATCTTTTCGGGCCGCATCTGGGGCTCAGAGCCGAAGCGCGGCGACGTGGTGGTGTTCAAGTTTCCGCCGGATCCTTCTGTCGACTATATCAAGCGCGTCGTCGGCCTGCCGGGCGACAAGATCCAGGTCAAGGATGGCCAGCTCTTCATCGACGATGTGGGTGTGCCGCGCGTCAAGGTCGGGCAGATCGACAACCACGACATCACCGAGGAGAACGGGCCGGTCGATGTCTATCGCGAGACGCTGCCGAACGGCGTCAGCTACGACACGCTCGACCTGACGCAGGCTTCGATCGGCGACAATACCAAAGAGTTCAAGGTGCCGCCCGGTCATTATTTCATGATGGGCGACAATCGCGACAACTCGTCGGACAGCCGCTTCACCGTCGGCTTCGTGCCGGACGAGAATTTGGTCGGCCGCGCCAACCTCATTTTCTTCTCGATCGGCGGCAGCGCCAGCCCGCTCGAAATCTGGAAATGGCCGTCACTGATGCGCGCCTCGCGCCTGTTCCATTTCGTCAATTAGGGCCATGGCGGCGACGAAACGGCTGACCGCCGATGCGCTCGCCGAGGCGCTCAGGGAGCGCACCGGCCACAGTTTTGGCGACCATCAGCGCCTGCAGCGGGCGCTGACCCATGCCAGCGCTCGCGGCAGTCACGCCGGCATCGACTACGAACGTTTCGAATTCCTGGGCGACCGCGTTCTCGGCCTTGTCGTTGCCGATATGCTGCTGGCGGCATTTCCCGACGCAGCCGAGGGTGAGCTGTCGCTGAGATTGAACGCTCTGGTCAACGCTGAAGCCCTGGCGGAAATTGCCGAGGAGATCGGCCTGCCGGAACTTATTCGCGCCGGTTCGGACGTACGCGGCCTCGACGGGCGCAAGCGCGTCAATCTGCGCGCCGATGCATTGGAATCGCTGATCGCCGTGCTCTATCTCGACGGAGGGTTGGAAGCGGCCCGTGCCTTCATCCACAAATACTGGCAGCCGCGCTCGCAAGCCATTGACGCCGCCCGTCGCGATGCGAAAACCGAACTCCAGGAATGGGCGCATCAGGCGGCAGGCGCAGTGCCGGTTTACATAATCGACAGCCGCGAGGGACCGGACCACGATCCGCTGTTCACCGTTAGTGTCAAGGTCGGCGCCTATCCGCCGGCGACCGGCAACGGGCGCTCCAAGCGCGAGGCGGAGCAGGCTGCAGCCGCGGCACTTCTGCAGCGGGAAGGCGTCTGGCTCAATCAAGGGAGTGCCGCATGACCGCCACCGAAGCTCCGGCTACAGAAGCTCCCGCTACCCGCTCCGGCTTCGTCGCGCTGATCGGCGCGCCCAATGCGGGGAAATCGACGCTGGTCAACCAATTGGTCGGCGCCAAGGTGTCGATCGTGACGCACAAGGTGCAGACCACGCGCGCTATCGTGCGCGGCATTGCCACCCACAACAACGCGCAGATCGTCTTCGTCGACACGCCGGGCATATTCAAGCCGAAGCGCCGGCTGGACACCGCGATGGTGACCACAGCGTGGGGCGGTGCCAAGGACGCCGATATCGTGCTTCTCTTGATCGATGCCGAGCGCGGCATCCGGGGCGATGCCGACGCCATCCTCGAGCGGCTGAAGGATGTCCGGCAGCCGATGGTGTTGATCCTCAACAAGGTCGATCGGGTCAAGCACGAGACGTTGCTGGCATTGTCGGCGGCAGCCAACGAAAGGGTGCCGTTCAAGCGCACCTTCATGGTTTCGGCGCTGACCGGGTCCGGCTGCAAGGACCTGCTCGACTATCTCGCCGAGACCTTGCCGGCCGGCCCCTGGTACTATCCGGAGGACCAGATCTCCGACCTGCCGATGCGCCAGCTCGCGGCCGAGATCACCCGCGAAAAGCTCTATCTCAGGCTGCATCAGGAACTGCCTTATTCCTCCCACATCGAGACCGAGAAATGGGAAGAGAAGAAGGACGGCTCGGTGCGCATCGACCAGACAATCTATGTCGAGCGTGACAGCCAGAAGAAGATCGTGCTCGGCCATAAGGGCGAGACGATCCGCGCCATCGGCCAGGCCGCGCGCATGGAAATCGCAGGCATACTCGAGCAGAAGGTGCACCTCTTCCTGTTCGTCAAGGTGCGCGAGAACTGGGGCGACGATCCCGAGCGCTACCGTGAAATGGGGCTCGAATTTCCGCACTGAGCCTGTTTGGGCGATCCGCAGAGCGGCCTGTTGGCCGCCTCAGGATTCTGAGCGGTCGCCGGGCTGCCCGCTTGGTCGACTTTGCATTTTGAACAACGGCCGAGTCATTCCGGGAGGCCATGCGTCGACCACGTCGTCGACCCGTTCCTCATTGGTACCGGCGCGACGGGAAATTCTGAGCGGTTTCTGAGAAATTTCCGATACTTCATGCAAAACAGGCCAGCTGACCGGCTGGAACTCCTGCCGATACTGCGATCGAGCATGGTTACCGTTTGTCGTCTCTCCGTCATACACCCTGCCTATAGGCTGTGCGAAAGACCCGCTTCCGAGCAAACCGGAACCGGCAGGCAAACAGCCAGATCAGGACATGACCGGGACTTGGAATCGCATCGACCCCATCCGTCAGATCGAGTTTGCAAACGCCGTCGCTGTTGAGATCGAGCGCGTGCTGGCGCGGCAAGGCAAGGTGACGAACAGCGATGCGGTCGTTGCAGCGGGCAGGGTCGCCGGCGCCGTTGCCGTCGCCGTCGCCGTCGCTTTGCTTGCGCCGACCGACATCAGTGCGATCGACACCATGCAGGAAAGACTACCCGGCATGGCGTCGCGTTTCGTGCGGATATTGGCTGCCGAAGCTGCGGAACGCCGTGCCCGGACGCATCTGTCGACGGCGCACGACGGCCAAGGGGCAGACATCCAACGCCTGGCCGGAACGGGCGACCTCGACTCGATGCGGGTCGAGGACTGGGCCGGTCGGGTCGCCGGGTCGACGTTCCTGCAGCAAAATCTCGGCATATCGCGCTCGACCCTGCATCGCTGGCAGCGGAGCGGCACGGTCGTTGCGTTGCGCACCGGTGGCCGCAAACATGTATTTCCCTTGGCCCAGTTCATCGACGGCAGGCCGGCGCCGGGTATCAAGGAAGTGTTATCCGCGATGCCCGATCCACGGCATGCCTGGTCGTGGCTGATCGGCCCCGCGCCCGGCCTCGCCGGACGTATTCCCATTGAAATGCTCAAACGGGATCTGGTGGCGGAAGTCGTTCTTGCCGCACAGAACGCAGCGATGGCGAAGTCGGCTTGATCTCGCTGCCAACGTTAGAAGCCTATTCAAAAAAAAGAACACGTAGAAGGAATGTATGTCGGATTCAGATCGGTTTTCCGGCTAATGTCATAAGTATATTTTCGTACAATTGTGACAGTGTCTCGTTTGTGCCGGAGGAAAATGTGAAGAAAATATGAAGTGATATTTGTGCAACATGGATTTATTCTGTTATGCAAACATTGATTATTTTTGGAATCGTCATTGAGACTGGAATGCGGATGAGTATGTTCGCCGCCTGAAGAGGGGTGCGGTGCGCGCCTTTTTCGACGTGGGTGAGGCGTTCAGCCGTTCAACCCATGAATCCAAAGCCATTTTTAACTTTGACTGGAGAGGTCAGAAAATGAATATCAAGAGCCTTCTTCTCGGCTCAGCCGCGGCATTCGTCGCGGTCTCCGGTGCGCGCGCCGCCGACGCTGTTGTGGTCGCCGAGCCGGAACCCGCCGAATACGTCAAGATTTGCGACGTCTACGGCGCCGGCTACTTCTACATTCCCGGCACCGAGACCTGCCTGCGCATCGGCGGCTATGTCCGCTATGACGCCAGCTTCGGCGACGCCGGCCGCGTTTTCGATGGCGCGACGACACATGACCTTTTGGACGGTGACGAGCAGCAGACCTGGAACAAGAATGCCCGCTTCAATCTGAAGACGTGGACCGGCCAGGAGACTGAGCTCGGCACGTTGAAGACCTATACCGAGACCCGTTTCAACTTCGGCAATACCAAACGCACCGTGAGCGGTGTTGATTTCAGCGTGCAGGACAACAAGGCGGTTACCCTGAACTTCGCCTGGATCCAGCTTGGAGGTTTCCGTGTCGGTAAGGATGAAACTGTCTATGATTCGTTCATCGGCTACGCCGGCAACGTCGTCCAGGACACTATCATTCCTTACGGCACCAAGGACACCAACCTGATCAGTTACTACTTCGACTGCGGTAATGGCTTTACGGCAGTCGCCTCGGTCGAAACGGGCTCCGGCGCTGACCAGTCGATCGACAGCTACGTTCCGTTTGTCGCCGGCGGCGTGAAATACAAGGGTGACTGGGGTGCGATCACCGCGGTCGGCGCCTATAACAGCACGTCGGAAGAATGGGCCGGCAAAGCTCGCCTCGACGTCAAGCCGATTACTGACCTGACCCTGTTCGTGATGGCGGGCTACGGCAGCGACGACAACGTCGCGAAGAACTTCTACAAGCCGTGGACTGGCAACTTTGCCGTCTGGGGCGGCGGCAGCTATGCCGTCAACAAGAAGACCTCTTTGAACGCCCAGGTCTCCTATACCGACGACCAAGACTTCGCCGTTGCGGCCAACGTCGCCTACACCATCGTTCCTGGTTACACGATCACCGCCGAAGTCGATTATTACGACAATTTCGATGCCGACGATGCCGACGCAATCGGCGGCATCTTCCGCTTCCAGCGCTCGTTCTGATCAAACGACGATCTCGCAAAAACGGCCCGTAGCGATACGCTACGGGCCGTTTTGGTTTAAGGCGGATAAGTCGCTCATCTTGATTTCGCCATGCAACCGGTGACAAGCTCTCGTCATGGAATGGCGCGACGAGGGAATCATTCTCGGCACCCGCAAGCATGGCGAAACCAGCGCCATTCTTGAGGTGATGACACGCGCGCATGGCCGCCATCTCGGCCTCGTGCGCGGCGGCCGTTCGCGCAAGCAGCAGCCGGTCTTGCAGCCGGGCAATCGCGTCGACCTGTTGTGGCGGGCGCGGCTCGACGAGCATCTCGGCACTTTCCAGGCCGAGGCTATCGAGATGAACGCCGCCCGGCTGATGGACAGCGCCGTTGCCGTCTACGGCCTGCAGACGATGGCCGCGCATTTGCGTCTTCTGCCTGAGCGTGACGCCCATGGCGGCCTTTACGAGACGCTTGCGGTGATGATCGCTCATCTCGACGATGCCGATGCCGCCGGCGAGCTGGTGGCCCGCTTCGAGCTGCTGGTACTCGACGAACTCGGTTTCGGCCTCGATCTCAGCCAGTGTGCGGCGACCGGCACCAGGCAGGACCTTGCCTATGTCTCGCCGAAATCCGGCCGCGCCGTGTCGCGGGCGGCGGGCGCGCCGTGGCGCGACAAGATGCTGGCGCTGCCTGCCTTCCTGCAGCGCGGCTCCGGGCTGCGCGCCGATCCGGCGGCGATCGAGGACGCCTTCCGGCTGACCGGCTTCTTTTTGACCCGCCATGTCTACGAACCGCGCGGCATCGAGCCTCCCGGCGCCCGCGCCGGGTTTCTCGCCGCCTTGCGCAGGCATCATTCACCCGGCCATGAATCCGGCAAGGCAAGCGCCGGGGAAACCGCCACCGGGGAAACCACCAGATGAGCGAAGTTGAACCTGATCCCGAAAACGTTTCGCCGCTCGGCCTTGGCACCATTTCGCAGGTGGGCGAGGCCTATGCGACGGCCGAGTTCAAAGTGAATTTGACGCGGCCGATCACGCCAAGGACGGGCGAGGTGGTGTGCGAGGGCAAAATGGTGCACAAGGGCCGCACGCTGACGGTTTCGGAAGCGGCGCTGAAGGACGCCAACGGCAAGCTGCTGGCTTTCGGCACCGAAACATGCTCGATCTTTCCGGCCAATCTGGCGGCACGTTGAATGGACCGGCCGTTTGGCCGCCGCATTTGAATGTCACTGAACATTGAATGTCAGTGACAACTGGCCTGGTTTGGGGGAACCGCCATGTTTGAAAGCCTGATTGGCCTCGTCGCCATCATCGTGCTGTTCGTCATCATTTCACGCCAGCAGAGCCGCATCGGCCTGATCGAGCGCGAGCTTGGCGCCTTGCGCAGCCTTGTGCTTTCGGGCACGCCTGCGCTGCCGCCGCAAGCCAAGGAACCGGCTGCAAACGACAGCAAACCGGCGGATGCCGCAATCCCGCTTGCGGCCGCAGCCGATATGGCCGTATCGCCACGGACCGCAGCGGTCGTGTCAGCTACAGAGGCCGATGCCGATAGAACGGCGCCGTCCGCGCCGGAGTCGGCGCAACCGGCGGCAGCGGCGAAGGCAGCTCGCCAGTCCGACGTCGAAACGGCGCTCGGTACCCGCTGGGCGGTCTGGGTCGGCGGCATCGCGCTGGCGCTGGGTGGCTTGTTTCTGATCCGCTACACCATCGAGGCCGGCATTTTCGGGCCACGCGTGCGGCTTGTCATGGCGGCGGCACTCGGGCTGGTGCTGGTCGCCGGCGGCGAGTTCATCCGGCGCACCGGCTTCAGGGTGCCGGTGCAAGGTGCCGCCGGTGCCTATATCCCGGCGATCCTGACGGCGGCCGGCGCTTTCATCCTGTTCGGTACCGTCTACGCCGCGTACAGCGTTTACGGCTTCATCGGCCCGACGCTCGCTTTCACGCTGCTCGGCGCCATCGGGGTGGCGACGATCGCGGCAAGCCTGGTGCACGGTCAGGCGCTGGCCGGCGTCGGCCTGCTCGGTGCCATGGTGACGCCGCTGCTGGTCGCCTCGCAGGCGCCCAATCCGTGGGCGCTGTTCGGCTATCTGGCGATCGTGCTCGCCGCCACCTGCGTCATTGCCCGCATCCGCGACTGGAGGCTTTTGATGGCCGCAGCCTTCGTCGCCACGGGCATCTGGACCATCTTCTACATGACCGACGCGCCGGGGGCGAACCTTGCCGTCATCCTCTTTATCGACGGGGTGACACTGGCCGTGCTCGCCTTCGTCTGGCTTGGCCGCCGCGCCGAAGCGGTCGCCGGCACCGGCTTCGACTGGCCGTCGATCGCGCCGGGCTTCTTCGTCGGCCTTTCGGCGCTGGCCCTGTTTGTCGATCCGGCCTTCGCCGCCATCCGCGGTGCATTGCCGGGGGCCGCCCTTGTCGCAGCCCTGGTGGCGGTGGCGCTCTACCGGCCGCGGGCGCTTGCACTGCTGCACGCCGCCGGGCTGGCGACGGTACTGGTCTATCTCGGCACCATTCCGCCGACCACGATCGCTTCCGATTTTTCGGGTGGCGCTCTCGGCGTCGACGGCATGCCGGTCGTGGCGTCCGATGCCTTGATGCTCAGGGTCGGCATCGCGCTCGGCCTGGTCTTCATCGGCGCCGGCTTTTGGGCGGCGCGCCGTTTTGCGGCCTCTGGCTGGCTGCGCGCCGCCGCATGGGCGGCCTGGAGCGCTGTCGCGCCACTGGTCATCCTGCTGGCGCTCTGGTCTGCCTTCGGCAATCTCGACCGTGACCTTGCTTATGCGGCGGTCGCAGCCGTTTTGGTCGGCGTCTTCGTCGCCGGCGGCGAATGGATAGCGCGCGGCGAAGCGCCGCCGCTGACCGGCGGCGCTGCCGTCTCCTTCGCGCTCGGCGGCGCGGCGATTGCCGGCCTGCTGATGCTGCACATGGCCTTCGGTTCAGGCTGGACAACCACCCTGCTCGGAGCAGCCGCCGTCGTGCCGGCGCTGGCGACGCGCTGGCGCAGCTATCCGGTGCTTGGCTGGATTTCGGTCGGTGCGGTGATTGCAGTGCTCGGCCGCGCTGCCTTCGACCCGACCATCGTCGGTGCCGAGTTCCTGTCGAAGACGCCGGTGTTCAACTGGCTGCTGCTTGGATATGGCGTGCCGGCGCTCGCTTTCGGTTTTGCCGCCTGGCAGCTTGCCCGAACCACCAACGGCCGACCGCGCCTCGCAATGGAGGCCGGCGCCGCGCTGTTTGCCCTGCTCACCGTCGCCATGCTGGTGCGCCATGCCATGCATGGCGGCGTCATCGATACCGCTGCTGCGACGCTTGCCGAACAGGCGATCTACACGCTGATCGCGATCGGTGGCGGTGCCATCCTGGTCGCCATCGACATGCGCTCGCCAAGTTCGGTGCTGCGCTACGGCTCGATTGCAGCGGGCGTGGTCTCGGTCGCCTTCATCGTCCTCCAGCATTTTCTGGCGCTGAACCCGTTGCTGACGGATGAATCGACCGGCAGCATTCCGGTGTTCAACCTTCTGTTGCTCGCCTACCTCTTGCCGGCAGTCGCGACAGGCGCACTGGCGCTCTATACCCGCGACAAGCGGCCGAAATGGTATGCGGCCATGCTGGCGGTTATGGCGGCGGTGCTCGCCTTCGCCTATGCGACGCTGTCGGTCAGGAGGCTGTTCAAGGGTGAGTTCATCGGCCTGTGGAGCGGTCTCGGCCAGCTCGAGACCTATACTTATTCGGCACTGTGGCTGGTCATCGGCGTGGCGCTGCTCACCGCCGGTGTCTGGCTGAAGTCCCAGGTGCTGCGCATAGCGTCGGCGGCGCTGATCTCGATCGCCGTGCTCAAAGTCTTCATTTTCGACATGTCGGAACTGGAAGGCGTGTTGCGGGCGCTGTCCTTCATCGGCCTCGGCGCGGTGCTCATCGGCATCGGCCTGTTCTATCAGCGGCTGCTGACAAGGGCGGCGAGAGAGGTAAATTAGTGTGAGTCTATGATCACGGGAAAAGGCTATTGACAGATGGCTGTTCAGCATACGGACGTCGTGGATATTGTCGCAAAAGGCAAAAATGGTGAATATTTGCTCAGCATTGTAGATGATCTCGGTTGGGATGATGTAGAAAATCATCTTGAGCTTCTAGAGAATAAACTGAATCTATATTGTGTTTTCGTTTTAGAAGGGCAATTCTACAAAGAACATCCGGATGCTGTGGGGCGACCCGTTATGATTTCGGTGGCATTGTTGTCTATTATGCCAGCCGAGGTACAATGGTTCTTTACCGCAGCTGCGGTATCAGTCGAAAAGGCCGGATTGCAATTTGAAGTTCAGCACCTCTCGAAGGGGAATTTGTAGAGGGGTCTTCAGGTGGGGATCGGCCGGGAATAAACCTGCCGCTGGCAGCGTTATTCAGATGCTTGGGTGACCGGGGCGGCGGACCGCTTCGCGCTGGCCGCTTGCGCCGCGCCGCGAAGGCGCGTTCAATCACCACGGACAGGGCGCCAGAACCAGCGGTCATGGACGAAAAGAAGGCAGCAATCCTTGGCGAAATACCGCGTCTGCGCCGCTATGCACGCTCGCTGTTGCGCGACCGCGATTCCGCCGACGATCTCGTCCAGGATTGTCTCGAGCGGGCGCTTGTGCGGCTCGACAATTGGCAGACAGGAGAAAGCCCCAGGAGGTGGCTGTTTACGATCATGCACCATTTGTTCATCGACCAGATGCGCAAGGTGAACCGGCGCGGCGAGGCGGCGATGCTGCCGCTCGAGGCAAGCGAGGCGCAGGCAGCACCCGCCGAGCAGGTCGAGAGCATCGCTTCCCGCGAGATCGTCGACGCCCTGCAGGCGATCAGCCCTGACCGGCGGGCGGCACTTGTGATGGTCGCCATCGAAGGGTTTTCCTATGCCGAAGCCGCCAACATCCTTGGAGTCCCCGCCGGCACTTTGATGTCGCGCATCGCGCGCGGGCGTGAGGAGTTGCGCGGGCTTTTGGACGACACCGCGCGCCGCCGCTCGATAAGGATCGTTGAGAAATGAGCCGGCGCGATTTCTCCGAACGCGACATCCACATGGCCCTCGATGGCGAGTTGCCGGGCGACGAGCGGACGGCCTATGAGGCATGGCTCGAGGCCAATGCCGAGATGAAGGCCAAGAGCGCACGCTACGCCGCTGACCGGGCAGCGTTGCGCGCGGCCTTTAACGGCGTGCTGGACGAACCCATCCCGGTGCGGCTGAATAAGGTGGTGCTCGGCGAGGCGCCGGTGGTCAAAGCGGCGGCGTCGCGCTCGCGTTGGTGGCTTGCGGCCGCCGCTGCCGCCATGCTGGTGATTGGCGGTGCTGGCGGCTATCTTGCCGGCATCGGCGGCCTCGGCCTGGAAAATACGGCCGAGGACCAGCTTGCCGAAGAGGCGATTGCCGCCCACGTCATCTATGCCGCTGAAAAGCGGCATGCTGTGGAAGTGCCGGCAAGCGACAAGGATCATTTGCAGAACTGGCTGTCTAGCCAGGTGGGTTTGAAGCTGGTGGCGCCAGATCTGGCGGCGCAGGGATTCCAACTGGTCGGTGGCCGGCTGCTGCCTGCCGGCCAGGGTAAGGCCGCGATGCTGCTTTACGAGGACGACAAGGGCGAGCGCATATCGCTCTTCGTAATCGCCGAATCGGCGGCCAAGGCCAAGGGCACCTATGGGTCCGAGGAAAATGGTCCTGAGGCCGTCTACTGGCTGGACAAGGGTTATGGCTGCGCCGTCGTCGGATCGCTGCCGCGCGAGCAGCTGTCTGCGGTGGCCAAGAGCGCCTATGGCCAGCTTCTGGCGGGCTTGAAAAGCTGAGCAGGAGCTCGTTTTTCCGGAGCCGCGCCGATGCCGAAACACGAAGGTCGTTTCAAAGCCTTTGCGCGACCTGCCTGCCTTGAAAACTGTCACAATTCGGCCCTAATCGAGGTGCGATAGCGCTTGCTGAATGCTGGCACTTCGGCTGGTGTGACCGATGTTTAGACTAGGGCCGTTTCCACAACCCAATCGAGGTTTTCTGAGCCCGCATGCCTGCCGAGATTCGCAAGGCCCGCGCGTCCGACGTCGATGACCTCGCCGCCATCGAAAAAGCCGTTTTCTCGAGCGATCGCATTTCTCGCCGCTCCTTTCGCCAACTGATCGAACGCGACACCGCCGAACTGCTGGTTGGCGAGAACGATGGTCACGTCGCCGGCTATGCGGTCGTGCTGTTTCGCAAGGGCAGCGGCGTCGCGCGACTCTATTCGATCGCCGTCGGTCCATTTTTCGGCGGCCGTGGCGTTGGCCGCCTGCTGCTGGAAGAGGCTGAAGCCGCCGCTTTCGAGCACGGCCGCATGATGCTTCGTTTGGAAGTCCGCGAAGACAATCCGCGCGCCATCCAGATCTACGAGCAGAGCGGCTACCGTAAGATCGGCCGCGAACCGGACTATTACGAGGACGGCGCCACGGCGCTGCGCTATGAGAAGACCTTGCGCGGCGACATTCCGGTCGCCACCGAAGTGCCGTTTTATCAGCAGACTTGCGAATTCACCTGCGGACCATGCTGCCTGATGATGGCGATGGCTTACTTCGGCCCCGGCTTCGTGCCGGACCCGGTGATGGAAATCCGGCTGTGGCGTGAGGCGACGACCGTTTTCATGATGTCGGGGCCGGGCGGCTGCGAGCCGTTCGGGCTTGCCGTCGCCGGCTATGAGAGCGGGCTTGCTGCTGAGATCTATGTGTCCTTCTACGGCGCGCTCTTCCTGCAGTCGGTGCGCAGCGAAGACAAGCGCCGGGTCATGGAACTGGCGCAGGTCGACTTTCGCCGCCGCGCGGAACTTTACGGCATCCCGGTGAATTACCGTTCATTCGGGCTTGACGACATTCGCACCGCGATCGCAGAGGGAAAACTGGTGCTGGTCCTGATCAGCGGCTTCCTGATGTTCGGCAAGAAGGTTCCGCACTGGGTATTGGCCATCGGTGACGACGGCGATCATATTCTGATCCACGACCCTTGGGTCGAGGACGAGCGGCAGGAGACGATCCTCGATGCTGCCAACATTCCCGTGCCTTACGGCATCTTCATGAACATGGCGCAATTCGGCCGCGACGGATTGCGCGCCGCCATCATTCTCGGAAAGCGCGACAGCCAATGACCTGGGTCATCCTTACCGGCCGGCAGAACGATCTCGACCAGGTGGCGACGCCGCACAAGATCATCACCAATCGCGACTACCTTGCCCATCCGGCACTGTTTCGCGGTCAGCGGCCGAAGGTCATCAACCTGTCGAACAATTATGGCTACCAGAGCCGCGGCTATTACGCGTCGCTGCTTGCCGGTTCGCGCGGCCATAAGGTCATCCCGACGGTCGAAACGATGATCGACCTGTCAGAACGCAAGCTCTATGAGCACGCGTTGCCGGAACTCGAACTCGCACTCAACAAGTGCCGCAAGGACCTGGGTGGCGCTTTTCCGCAGAAGGTCTGCATCTTCTTCGGCATCGGACCATCCAGGATCTGGGACCGCTTCGCAAAACTTCTGTTCGACTGGTTCCGTGCCCCGGCGCTCGAGGTCCACGTCAGGGACAGCGCCGAATGGGCCTCGATCCGCAAGATTGGCTTCCATCCGCTGGCCAGGATGACCGAGGACGAGGAAACGCACTTTCTCCAGTGCCTGGAGACCTACACCAACCGCGAGTGGCGCGACACCAAGGGCCGCACGCCGGCGCGCTACACTTTCGCAACGCTGGTCGATCCGCATGAGGAACTGCCGCCGTCGGAGATTTCGTCGCTGCGCCACTGGGCCAAGATCGCTGAAAAGATGGGCGTCGAAATCGAGCCGATCACCAAGCGGGATCTGGCCAAGCTCGCCAACTACGACGCGCTGTTCATCCGCGAGACCACTTCGATCTCCAACCACACCTACCGCTTTGCCCGCCGCGCCCAGCAGGAAGGCATGCCGGTCATCGACGATCCGCTGTCGATGATCCGCTGCACCAACAAGGTCTATCTCAACGAGCTGATGACCTACAACAAGGTGCCGGTGCCGCCGACGGTGATGATAGCCGGCCCTTCGGATCTGGAACTTGCGGCGCAGACGCTGGGCTTCCCGCTGGTGCTGAAGATCCCGGACTCCTCGTTTTCGCGCGGCGTCAAGAAATGCGGCACCTTTGAAGAGTTGAAGACGCTCGCAACCGAATGGCTGGAGGATTCCGACCTCCTGATCGCGCAAAAATTCATTCCGACGGAATATGACTGGCGCGTCGGTGTCCTCGGCGGCCAGCCCTTGTTCGCCGTCCATTATCTGATGGCCAAGAAACATTGGCAGATCGTCAATCATAAGGCCAACGGCAAGCCCGACCAGGGCGGCATCAAGACCTTCACCCTGAAGGAAGCACCGGCCCATGTCGTCGAGACGGCGGTGAGCGCGGCGCGCTGCATTGGCGACGGCCTCTACGGCGTCGACCTCAAGGAAACCAGGGACGGCGTCTTCGTCATCGAGGTCAACGACAACCCCAACCTCGACCACGGCTGGGAAGACTCCGGCGAAAAAGACGAGGTCTGGGTGCGGCTGACGCAGTGGTTCCTGGAGCGGCTGGACCGGCCGGGGCGATAATATCCGAACTGAGGGGAAAAAGATGCTGTTCTTCGTAACCGAGGATTTTCGCGGCTGCGACCGCAAGGAGATCTACCGCCGTTTCCGCGACCAGGGCCGACTGAAGCCGGACGCGCTTCTCGTGCACCACAGCTGGATCGCAGCGGATATGAGCCGCTGCTTCCTGCTGGTGGAGGCCGATGACGTCACGCTCCTGCAGCGGTGGGTCATCGAATGGGCGGATCTGGTCGAATTCGAGATCGTTCCCGTGGCGACGAACAAGGATATGGTGGAGGCATTGAGCGGACATCTCTGACCCGTTGGGAACCTCCTGGTTCGCCACACCTGAATGCCGCCTTCTCCTATCAAGGAATTAACACGCGGATCGAGCGTCATCTCAAGGAGATCTGAGCCGGTTGCCCGCGCTTCGCACTTAGCCGGACTGCCGGATCGTCGCGCTCGACTTCAGCAGCCGATTAATGTCCGACGCCTTTGACGGCACCCCGATCAAATAGCCCTGGGCCTCGACACAACCCTCCTTTTGCAGGAATTCAAGCTGCGCTTCGGTCTCGACACCTTCGGCGGTGACGGTGATGCCCAGCTGTGCGCCAAGCCCGATGATGGTGCGCACGATCGCCGCGGTATCGCGACTGTCGATGTCACGGGTGAAAGAGCGATCGATCTTGATCTTGTCGACGGGAAAGCGCCTGAGGTAGCCCAGCGACGAATAGCCGGTGCCGAAATCGTCCAGCGCGATGCGGACGCCCAGATCGCGTAGCTGCCTGAGTGTCTTGAGCACCAGATCGCTCTCGTCCATCAGCACCGTTTCGGTGATTTCCAGTTCAAGCCGGTTGGCCGGCACGCCCGAGAACGCCAGTGCCGAGATAACACTGCGGGCAAAGGTACCGCTTTTGATCTGCACGGCGGAGACATTGACTGCGATGCGCCAAGCCGCCCAGCCTGCCGCGGTCGTGCAGGCTTTTCGCAGCGCCCATTCTCCAAGCGGCACGATCAGCCCGGTCTCCTCGGCGGCCGGAATGAAGTCGTCCGGCCGTACCAGGCCGCGCACCGGCGAACGCCACCGCATCAAGGCTTCGGCGCCGACGATTTCGCCGGAGGCGATGTTCATGATGGGCTGGAAATCCAGCTCGAATTCGCGGCGCGACAGCGCGGCCCTGAGATCGATTTCGAGTGCCCGGCGTGCCCGCACCATCGCGTCCATGGCTGGTTCGAAGAAGCGGTA
This sequence comes from Mesorhizobium sp. M0598, assembly GCF_040320865.1. Classification (NCBI taxonomy): domain Bacteria; kingdom Pseudomonadati; phylum Pseudomonadota; class Alphaproteobacteria; order Hyphomicrobiales; family Phyllobacteriaceae; genus Mesorhizobium; species Mesorhizobium sp. M0598. The sequence goes on from NZ_JAMYQL010000018.1 coordinate 86,795, forward strand.
CAGGTTGCGCCCTTCGCTCTTTGCCCGATAGAGCGCCATATCGGCATTTTTCAGCAAAGTGTCGGCGTCCTTGCCGTCATTCGGAAACAGCGCAATGCCGAGACTGATGCCGACACGCATGTCGTGTCTTTTGTCGCGAAACGGCTTTCCGATGATCTCGACGATGCGTTTGGCCAGCTTTTCCGCGTCGCCCGGGCTTTTGAGATTGAACTGGATGATGACGAATTCGTCGCCGCCGAAGCGGGAGACAACGTCCGTTTCATTGCGCAGGCACCGTTGCAGCCGTTCGGCCACGCATTTCAGCAGCCAGTCGCCGGAAGGATGGCCCCAAGTGTCGTTGACCGCCTTGAAGTGATCGAGGTCGAGCGAGAATATCGCCAGCGATCCGTCTCTCGTGTCGCTCAGGGCTTGGTCGAGCCGTTCGCGAAGCATCGAGCGATTGGGCAGGTTGGTCAGTGTGTCGTGGTGCGCAAGATGGGTCATGCGCTCTTCCACACGCCTGCGCTCGGTGACGTCGTCGAACGTCGCGACCCAGCCGCCGCCGCTCATCGGCCGCCGCGCAACCAGCAGCGTTCTGCCGTCAGCGAGATGGCGATGCGTTACGTGTGTTTTCCCCGCCCGCAGGCAGGCTTCGATTTGCGAGATTTCGCTGTCGGGGTCGAGCTTTGTATAAATGCCCAGTTCCAGCAGCCGCTTGAACGCATCATGGTGACTCATGCCAAGCGGGAAGTCGGCCGGCCTGACATGATAAAGTTCCAGGAAACGTTCGTTGCGCACGATCAGCTTGCCATCCGCATCGTACATCAAAAGGCCTTGCGACATGTTGGCAAGTGCCGCGTCGAAACGGCGGTGCTGCTCCTTCAACTCCTGCTCGGCGCGCCGTTGCTCGGTGATGTCCTCGTAGATCGATACCCAACCGCCTGACGCCAGCGGCCGGTGCGAAATGTTGACGATACGCCCGTCTGCAAGCGTTTCCTCATAGGTGGAAGGTTTTGCCTGGTCGATATAGGGCTTGCGGATGGCATAGAGTTGCTCAGCGCTTTGCGAGGCGATGCCGATATCCACGCTGTGCTGGAGGATGTCGAAAAACCGGATGCCGGGCCGCACCACTTCGGCGTCGAGGCGAAAGATGCTGATGTAGTTCCTGTTGCAGATGATCATCCGTTCATCGGCATCGAACATGCACAGGCCATGCGACATGTTCTCGACCGCTGCCGAAAAACGCTCGTTCTGTTCGCGCAGCTCGTCTTCAATAGGTTGCGGCTGACCAACGCCTTTGGCCCTCCGTCGGCGGACGGACGAAGCAGCCTTGATACCGGCAACGGGCATGAGGCAAGCCTATGGACCATGGTTAACCATGGCACTGTTGTCCCTGCCGGTTAATTTACCGTTTTCAGCCGGCTGGAACGGCAGTCTGGCGTCGCGACTTTTCGATCGCCGCAAAGCGTTTGAGAAAGGCATTCTGCGCCCAAGTCACCGAGCGCGGCGTGACGTCGAAGCGCTCGGCATTGAAGCCGCGCGGCCTGCCGAAGAACTCCGTCGCCTCTGCCGTCGAAAAACCCGCAAGCAGCGTTGCTTCGAAATAAGCGGCGATCTGATCCGCTCGCTTGATCTCCTTGCGCAGTCCCGCGTCGAGTTCGGCCGGCAGTGAAAAGCGCAGATGGATGGCGCGCTGCAGCCTGATCTCGCAATCCCTGTAGCTGCCGCCCATCACGGATTTGAACGGCGAGATCATGTCGCCGATGACATATTCCGGCGCGTCGTGCAGCAGCGCCGCCAACCGCGCGTCGGCGTCGGCATCCGGCATCAGCTCGCCGACAAGCGTTTCGACCAGCAGCGAATGCTGGGCGACCGAAAAGGCGTGATCGCCTCTGGTCTGGCCGTTCCAGCGTGCGACGCGGGCAAGGCCATGGGCAATATCGGAGATCTCGATGTCGAGCGGCGAGGGATCGAGCAGATCGAGCCGTCGGCCGGACAGCATGCGCTGCCAGGCGCGCGGCGGCGCCCCGGCGCGATCGGCAGCCATCAGGCGTCCTCCGCGCCGATGGCTTCCTGCGGAAAGCTGAATTTCGCCCAGGACGGGATAGCGAGCGACACGGCGACGTCCTCCGCCAGGATCGGCAGGCCGGCGTCGAGCGCTGCCTTGACCCGGTCGATGCGGGCAATGGCAAGGCCTGTCCTGGCCGCGGTCGAGCCAAGCGTGCCGACCGGTCGCCCCTCCACGGTCAACTCTGCGCGCGAAGTGGGCAGGGTGCGTTCGGCCGAGACAATCAACACCCGACGCCTGGCAGTGCCGCGATGCTGCATGCGCGAGACGACCTCCTGGCCGACGTAGCAGCCTTTCTTGAAGCCGATACCGCCGATCTGGTCGAGCAGCACGTCATGCGGAAAAGCGTCGCCGAGTTGGTAGTCCGCACCGCTTTCGGCAATGCCATGGGCGATGCGAAAGGCTTGCCATGCGGCAAGGTCGCCGCCATCTGCGGTGTCATCGTAGAAGCGCTTGACGGCAGTATCGACAAACCGCGCATCAGCAAACGGTGCTGATTCAAATTGCGAAGTGGCTGAATCGCTTCCCCATGCGACGGCCACAACCGGCTGATCCAGCTTGGCAATTTCGACCTTGGCGCGCAATTTGTAGAGCGTCAGCCGGCGCATGAAATCATCGGCGGTCTCGGTACGGCATTCAAGTCGGAAAGCATTTTCGCCGGCGCGCGAGATCAGGAAGTCGAAAAGGATCTTGCCTTGCGGCGTTAGCAGCGCACCGGGCTTTGCTTCGCTGCTGCCGAGCACGTCGAGGTCGGTGGTCAGGATGTTCTGTAAAAAGTGCTCGGCGTCCGGCCCGGACACGGAAACGAGTACGCGATCTCTGAGCGAGGCAAAGGGCATGGTGGGAAAACGAGCCTGATCTTGCAAAACTATCGGCCATTACGTAAGCCGCTGGCACTTCCCCCGCAAGAGACCGGATCCGTATGGCCCCCATCTACGATCTCATCCTGACAGGCGGCACCGTGGTCAATCACGACGGCCAGGGTTTTCGCGACGTCGGCATCAATGGTGGGCGCATCGCTGCCATCGGCGACCTCCGCGAGGCGTCGGCCGGTGAGACGATCGACTGCCGTGGGCTGCACATCCTGCCGGGCGTCGTCGACAGCCAGGTGCATTTCCGCGAGCCGGGCCTGGAGCACAAGGAAGATCTGGAGACGGGCTCGCGGGCAGCGGTGCTCGGCGGCGTCACCGCCGTCTTCGAGATGCCGAACACCAACCCGCTGACCACCAGTGAGGCAACCCTTGCCGACAAGGTGCGGCGTGCCACCGGCCGCATGCATTGCGACTTTGCCTTCTGGGTCGGCGGGACCCGCGACAATGCAAAGGACGCTGGCGATCTCGAGCGGCTGCCTGGTGCGGCCGGCATAAAAGTTTTCATGGGCTCGTCCACCGGCGACCTGCTGGTCGAGGACGACGAAGGCGTTGCCTCGATCCTGAGGAACACACGCCGCCGCGCCGCCTTTCACTCCGAGGACGAGTTCCGGCTGCGCGAGCGGCTTGGCGAGCGCATCGCGGGCGATCCGTCCTCACATCCGGTGTGGCGCGACGAGATCGCTGCGTTGCGCTGCACCGAGCGCCTCGTGCGAATCGCGCGCCAGGCCCGCGCCCGGATCCATGTGCTGCACATCTCGACCGCCGAGGAGATAGGCTTCCTCGAACAGCACAAGGATGTCGCGACCTGCGAGGCGACGCCGCATCATCTGACGCTGAGCGCCGATGATTATGCGCAGTTGGGCACCCTGATCCAGATGAACCCGCCGGTGCGCGCCACGCGCCATCGCGACGGGGTCTGGCACGGCGTTGCGCAAGGCATCGTTGATGTGCTCGGCTCCGACCATGCGCCGCACACGCTGGCCGAGAAGGCAAAGCCTTATCCGGCGTCGCCGTCCGGCATGACCGGGGTGCAGACTTTGGTGCCGATCATGTTGGATCATGTCAACGCCGGCCGGCTGACGTTGCAGCGCTTTGTCGACCTGACTAGCCACGGCCCGCAGCGTATTTTCGGCATCGCCAGGAAAGGCCGCATTGCCGCCGGCTACGATGCCGATCTGACCATCGTCGATCTGAAGCGCCGCGAGACCATCGCCAACGCCCAGCAAGGCTCCAAGGCCGGCTGGACGCCTTATGACGGCAGGCAGGTGACCGGCTGGCCGGTCGGCACCATCGTGCGCGGCCGGCGCGTGATGTGGGAAGGCGAGATCGTCACGCCGGGCCAGGGTAGGGCGGTGGAGTTTTCCGAGGCGTTGGCGGGCTAAGCTCCTGTCTCCAAGAGACCATGCTTAGCCACTCAATCGCCGGCGACGAAGAACGTCCATTGTCCGGTCGGCGTGATGCCGACGCGGTAGAAAATGTAGGCACCGAACTGCTTCATGTCGTCATAGTCGCTGGCGGTGACGATCTTGAACAGCTCGACCCGTTGTCTGGCGTCGAGCTTGTCCAGCGGCAGGGCGAAGAAATAGGGCCAGACATAGAGATCCTGCGGCGTGCCGGCATCGACATGGACAAAACCGGCACTGAGCACTTCTTCCAGGATGGCGAGGATCTCCTGGCCTTCCGTATCGCCCGAAAGGCCCTTCAGGAAGGCGATCGGGTCGCCCTCGATGTCGCCCAGCGACAATTGGGTCATCATGTCTCCCGTGCCGATCAGCGGCCGAAGTTTTTCGATGTCGCCGCTTTTGCACGCCTCGACGATCAGATCGTGCATGCGCCTGACCGGTTCCGGCAACTTGGCCAGGTCGTAGACGACTTCGGGCACGGGCGCGTCCGGATCGACATGCGGATTGGCCATGCCGCCATCGTTGGCCGGCCCTTTCGGTTCGGTTTGTTCCGGCTCGTCGGATGGCGTCGGCTGGCTGGTCGGTGGTGGCGTCGTGCCGAGCGGGCCGGGCATCGGCACGGTACTTCCGGGCGGCGACATGTCACCGTCGGGTGGCGGTGTGACCGGTGAGGGAAGGTCTTCGCGCTTGATCTCGCTGAGGGCTTGAGAGGGACTGCTCGCAAGAAACAGTGCAAGGGGAATCGTGGCGCAGGAAGCAGTAAGCCAAATGCTGAGGACCAGGCCGCGCGGCTTGCCTGATATCGAAAAATTCACCGCCTGCTACTCCTTGGTTCCAGCCCATCCATGTGCCCGGACATGATGTCCGGCGGCGCGCCGTCGTCAAAGAACCGGGGTCAGTGCCGCAGTCTTTCGGGCTCGAAGGCCCCGGCAATCACCTTTTCACGCATGCGATCGAGCAGGGCAAGCGCCGAGGTCTCGCCATTGGTGCGCAGCATTTCGCCGAATGCCGTTTCGAGGGCTGCCTCGGCGATGATTTCCGGCTCGATCCCGGCCGACAATCCTTCTGCCCAGGCTTCGCTGTGGCTTTCCACGGCGGTCAGGCGCTTTTCTTCCCTGACCAGCGCGTCGATGTCGTTGACGCCATGTTCCATTGCGATTTCCACCCTTTCAAGCGGTGATCCGTTGGACAGGGATCAAGCTTGAGTTGTCCCTTTTACACGCAGGCGCAGTAAGTATTTGTAAATACGACATTTTTTTGGTCGTCTTCTACAATTCCGTCGCGTCCAGCAAACCTGCGTCCGATCCGTTTCAAACTTAGCCGATTAGGCCGGCCAAGGGGACGGAAACCTTCAGTTTGAGTTAATTTCACATTCGCGCGCTAACGTTTCGTTAACATAGTTGCAAAAGTGCAACATCAGGTTTGCACCAAGACCTCACCCGAGGCAAGCGGAGAAGTGTCGAACGCGTCCGCCGCCCACAGCGCCGCGGTTGATGCCGGTTTGCCGGAACGGCAGCTGCCGTCGTCAGTTTCCGTAGCGCGAAGCGATGTCGCGAGACAGCGTCTCGCCTTCCTTCATGTAGCGGCTGATGGCTTCCGTGGCCGAGGCGGTGCATTGCGTATAAGTACCGCCGAACGACCGGTAGCCGCGGTTGAAGCTGGCGATGAAGCGGGCGCGCCGCTCCGGGTTCGGATTTTCCGATGCGATCAGTTTTTCCATCTCGGCTCGCCACCGATCGCCCTTCTCGCCACACAGATTACGCAGGAAATGCAGCGAGCCAAGCACTTCCGCCAGCCGCATCAGCCCAGGCTCGAACGGTGCTTCGGCGGCAATCGCCGGGCGCGCACCGACAACCACGCTGGCGGCGAGGCATGCGGCGAGAAACGAAGACGTGCGGCTCATGAGTCCTTGTGCTGAAACAATTTGTCGCCTGCAAGGCGATTCTCTGGCTCAGGTCTCGCCGTCTTTGTTGGGACCGAGTAGATCGTCCGCAATTTCAAACACCGCATCGGCGAGCGGCATCGCTGTCATTTCGGCCAGCGTATAGAAAGCCGCGGTTTCGGCGTCGTCGCTGGCCACCGCCTCGCCGCCAGCATAATTGGCCCCAAACACCGTCAGCCAGTAGTCGACCGGATGCCCGTCGCCGCTGCCGTCGATGTGGATTTCCCGCAGCGGCTGGTAGCTGCGCGCCTGCAATCCGGTCTCTTCCAGCAATTCGCGCCGTGCTGCCTGTTCCAGCGTCTCGCCGGCTTCGACCTTGCCGCCGGGAAAGGCATGGAGGCCTTGCGAGGGCGGCCTGGCCCGCTTGACCAGCAGCACCGTGTTCTCGCGCACGACGCAGACCGAGACTGCCGGAATGATCTTGCGTGCTTCCATGGGCTTCGGATCGCTCGATTGGCATAGCCCGTTGTGGACCGGCCGTCGGCGAACAGCTTTAGCGGTTGCGAAAGGCGGGTTCCATGGCCACTTTCACATGCCACCAATTCGAGAGCTGAATTCATGTGCGGACGCTTTGCCTTGACCGCCACTCCGGACCAGACCGCCGCCTTTCTCAGCCTGGCGGAACTTGAGGAGTTTCCGGCCCGCTACAACATCGCGCCGACGCAGCCGGTGCTGATGGCGCTCGCCGGATTGCCGCAGGCGCCGGGCTCGAACCTGCCCGACCGCCGCTCGATGCTGGTGCGCTGGGGCCTGATCCCGGCCTGGGTCAAGGATACGCGTAACTTCCCGCTGCTGTTCAACGCGCGTTCTGAGGGGGCTTCGGAAAAGGCGTCGTTTCGCGCTGCCATGCGCCATCGCCGCGCCCTGGTACCGGCTTCGGGATTCTACGAATGGCACCAAACCGGTGGCAGAAGAGGGCAGCCCTATTGGGTGCGACCAAGGCGTGGCGGGCTTGTCGCCTTCGCCGGGCTGATTGAGACCTATGCCGAGCCGGGCGGCTCGGAAATGGACACCGGCGCCATTCTGACCGCCCACGCCAATGCCGATACTGCCCATATCCACGACCGCATCCCGGTGGTGATCCATCCCGAAGATTTCGCGCGCTGGCTGGATTGCAGCACGCTCGAGCCGCGCGATGTGGCCCATCTGCTGAGACCCGCCCAGCCCGATTTCTTCGAAGCGATCCCGGTTTCCGACCTCGTCAACAAGGTCGCCAATACCGGGCCGGAGATTCAGGAGAAGGGCGTCGTCGAGCCTGAGCCTGAGAAGGTCAGGCGCCAGAAGTCCGGCGCGAACGACAGTCAGATGAATTTATTTTAGCAAAAGCTACTATTGCTGGTGCGCCGTGAGCGCCTCAATCTTCCCGACGGCATTCTCAGGCAGCGCGCGGCGAAACGATCTTCTGCGCCGGCTTCTTCTTCTTCGCGGTGTGCAGAAGAGCTGCGACGATTGCTGCCGGGCCGATCGCCCGGTAGTGGCTGGCGAGCGCCGGTTGCTTGGCGCGGTTGGATTCTTGCTTAGGCATTGTTCTCTTCCCTGGTAACGTCTTCATGTCTGCGTTTGCTGGCCGAATCCGACCAAATCGTGACGCTTGCTGATCTAGCCGGCGAATGTTTCATCACAGTGCCGACCTGTTTAATAAAATGTTTCAGTGGCTCAATTCCTGTGAGCCAACGATATTTTTGGCGAAGGTAGCGACTTGACGGCAACACCGGGCAAGGCGATAAAGCCGGCCATGAAAACGTCTTTCGCCATTTGTGGCATTTGCATTATCGGCTAGCCTCGCGCTGGTCCTGGACGTTTTCGCCTCATCTCCTCCCAGATTGGACAAACGCCCCGGCCAGCAGGCTGGACCCCGATTTGCGCCTCGGCGTAACCGACTCCATCCAGAGCACGATCCCAAAAGATCATGCCAAAGTAACGCACCGGGAACGCACGTATGTCTGACGCATCGAAGAGCCTGCGCCTCTACAACACGCTAACGCGGAGCAAGGAGGATTTCTTCCCGATCGATCCGCGCAACGTGCGCATGTATGTCTGCGGCCCGACGGTCTACGACTTCGCCCATATCGGCAATGCGCGGCCGGTGATCGTCTTCGACGTGCTGTTCCGTTTGCTGCGCCATCTCTACGGGCAAGCGCACGTCACTTACGTCCGCAACATTACGGACGTCGACGACAAGATAAACGCCCGCGCACTGCGCGATTTCGGCGGCGAGATTGCCTCTGGCAGGCTGTCGCTGAACGAAGCGATCAGGCGGGTCACCGAAAAGACCGCCGGTCAGTTCCACAAGGACGTGGCGGCGCTCGGTTGCCTGGAGCCGACGGTCGAGCCGCGCGCCACCGAGTTCGTCGAGCCCAGGCCCGACGGCAAGGTCGACATGATCTTCTTGATTCAGCGCTTGATCGAACGCGGCCATGCCTATGTCGCGGCTGGAGAAGTCCTGTTCGACACCGCTTCCATGCCGGATTACGGGCAGTTGTCGAAGCGCAATCTCGACGAGCAGCAGGCAGGCGCCCGCGTCGCCGTCGATGCGCACAAGAAGAACCCGCAGGATTTCGTGCTGTGGAAATTGTCTTCGCCCGAGGAGCCGGGCTGGGACAGCCCGTGGGGCAGGGGTCGGCCAGGCTGGCACATCGAGTGCTCGGCGATGTCGGCCGCCTATCTCGGCGAGGTGTTCGACATCCATGGCGGTGGTCTCGACCTGATCTTTCCGCACCACGAGAACGAGATCGCGCAGTCGCGTTGCGCCCACGGCACCGAAACGATGGCCAAGGTGTGGATGCACAACGGTTTCCTGCAGGTCGAGGGCCAGAAGATGTCCAAGAGCCTGGGCAATTTCTATTCGATCACCGAATTGTTGGAGACGGAGACTTTTGGCGGCCGCAAATGGCCTGGCGAGGTGCTCAGGCTGGCGATGCTGATGACGCATTATCGCGAGCCGATCGACTTTTCCGTACGCAAGCTGGAAGAGGCTCTGAAGATCGCAAACGATCTCATAACGCTCGGTTCCCAATATCCTAACGGCGTTCGAGATACAGAGTTTTTACGGGTTTTGGGCGACGACTTAAATACGACCGAGGCAATCAAATATATCCAAACGTTACGGAACAAAATTGTCCACGACGTTGAAGGCGCCTTTGGATCAAGGCTACGGTTCTGCCTCGATGTACTCGGCTTCGAACATCAATCTATCCAGTCCTGGACTAGTAAGAGAGCTGCTAGCGCAGGTGTGGATATCGAGCAGCTTAGGGAGACAATCAACGACAGAATCGCCAAACGCCTCGCGCTGATCGCCGCCAAGAAATGGGCCGAGGCCGACCGCATCCGCGACGAGTTGCTGACGCAAGGCATCCAGTTGAAGGACGGCAAGGACCCCGTCACCGGCGAACGCATCACCACCTGGGAGGTAAAAAGATGATCGATCATCTCGGCATCACCGTTTCGGATTTCGACGCGTCGAAGGCTTTTTACGACAAGGCGATGGCGCCGCTCGGCGCCTCGCTGCTCTACATGGTGCCGCAGGAATATACCGGCGGCGCCAAGGTCGGCGGCTACGGCCGCGACCGGCCGGTGTTTTGGCTGCATGCCGGCAAGGACAAGCCGAAGGATCATCAGCATGTCGCCTTCACCGCTCGCAGTCGCGCCGAGGTCGATGCCTTTCACGCCGCGGCGATTGCCGCCGGCGGCAAGGACAATGGCGGGCCGGGCCTGCGCCCGCACTACCATCCGAACTATTATGGCGCCTTTGTTTTCGATCCCGACGGCAACAATGTCGAGGCGGTTTGCCATGCCCCGGAGTAGTGCGCGATGAGCCTCGACAACAGACCGGTCTATACAGGCGGCTGCCAGTGCGGCGTGGTGCGCTTCCGCGTCGAAGGAGCGCTCGGCGATGCTTCCGTCTGCCATTGCCGCATGTGCCAGAAGGCGAGCGGCAATTTCTACCTGCCGCTGGTCTCGGTGCGCGGCGCAAGGCTGGACTGGACGCGCGGTGAGCCCAAACGCTTCCGCTCGTCCAACGCGGCTTTGCGCGGTTTCTGCGCCGAATGCGGCACGCCGCTGACCTTCGAAGCGCCCGACGGGGTGGCCCTCGCCATCGCCACATTCGACCACCCCGACGAGATCGCCCCGACCATCCAATGGGGTGTCGAAGCCAAGCTCCCGTACGTGGATCACGTCCACGAATTGCCAGGTGAGGAAACGATGGCCGACGTCTCGTCGGCCTCCTATCTCGCCGATCTCGTCTCCTACCAACATCCCGACCACAACACCGAACAATGGCCGCCGGAGGAAAAATCATGACCGAAACCGTTCGTACCGGCGGCTGCCAGTGCGGCGCCGTGCGCTTTCGCATCCACGGGGCGCTCGGCCGCCCGTCCATTTGTCATTGCCGCATGTGCCAGAAACAGTTCGGGTCGTTTTTCGGCGCGCTGGTGACAGTGCCGAGCGACGGCGTCGAATGGGTGCGCGAGGAGCCGAGTTACTTTCAGTCGTCGGTCAACATCGATCGCGGCTTCTGCGCCCGCTGCGGCACACCGCTGACCTACCGCCAGCCCGGCGCGCTGGAGATCGCCATCGGCGCCTTCGACGACCGTTCCGATCTGGCGCCGCAGATCCAGGTTAACTACGCCGCCAGGCTGCCTTGGGTCGAGACGATCTTCGACGCGCCGATCCATGACGACCCGGATTTCTACGCGCGACAGGAATCCATCATCTCCTTCCAGCATCCAGATCACGAGACGGCCAACTGGCCGCAGCAGGGCCTGAAATTATGAGCAGCGAATTCCGTACCCTCTATCCCGAGATCGAGGCTTTCGAGTCCGGCATGCTCGACGTTGGCGATGGCCATCAGGTCTATTGGGAGCGCTCCGGCACCAGAGGGGCCAAGCCGGCTGTCTTCCTGCACGGCGGGCCGGGCGGCACCATTTCGCCAAAGCACCGGCGGCTGTTCGATCCGAAGCTGTACGATGTCATCCTGTTCGACCAGCGCGGCTGCGGAAAATCGACGCCCAATGCCTCGCTTGAAGCCAACACCACCTGGCACCTGGTCGCCGACATCGAGCGCCTGCGAAAAATGTGCGGCTTCGACAAATGGCTGGTGTTCGGCGGTTCGTGGGGTTCGACGCTGGCGCTGGCCTATGCCGAGACCCACCCCGAGCGGGTCAGCGAACTGGTCGTGCGCGGTATCTACACGCTGACCCGCGCCGAACTCGAATGGTACTACCAGTTCGGCGTGTCGGAGATGTTCCCCGACAAGTGGGAGCGGTTTCTGGCGCCGATCCCGGAGGCCGAGCGCGGCGACATGATGGCCGCCTACCGCAAACGGCTGGTCGGCAGCGATCCTGTGGCGCAGGTCGAGGCCGCCCGCGCCTGGAGCCTGTGGGAGGGCGAGACGATCACACTGCTGCCGGAACCGGAAACCAGCGGTCCCTTCGGCCAGGATGATTATGCCCTGGCTTTCGCCCGCATCGAGAACCACTATTTCGTCCATGCCGGCTGGCTGGAAGAGGGACAGCTGCTGCGCGATGCATGGAAGCTTAAGGATATCCCGGGTACCATCGTTCACGGCCGCTACGACATGCCGTGCCCGGCGCGTTACGCCTGGGCGCTGCACAAGGCGTGGCCGAAAGCGGATTTCCATCTGATCGAAGGCGCCGGCCACGCCTATTCGGAGCCGGGCATCCTCGACAGGCTGATCCGCGCAACGGACATGTTTGCCGGGAAATGACCATGGCTCGCGAGCGCCTTTATCTGTTCGACACCACGCTGCGCGATGGTCAGCAGACGCCGGGTGTCGACTTCTCCGTCGAGGACAAGATCGCCATCGCCAAGCTGCTCGACGAGTTCGGCATCGACTACGTCGAGGGTGGCTACCCCGGCGCCAATCCAACCGACACCGCCTTCTTTGCCGAGCGTCGCACGGCCGATGCCAAGTTCGTTGCCTTTGGCATGACCAAACGGGCAGGAGTGTCGATCTCGAACGATCCTGGGCTTGCCGCGCTGGTCCAGTCGAAGTCGGACGCCATCTGTTTCGTCGCCAAGAGTTGGGACTACCATGTCCGCGTCGCGCTCGGCTGCACCAATGAGGAGAACCTCGAGGCGCTCAAGGCCTCGGTCGAGGCGGCGCTCACTACCGGCAAGGAGGCGATGGTCGACTGCGAGCATTTCTTCGACGGCTTCAAGGCCAACCCCGATTATGCGCTGGCCTGCGCCAGGACGGCCTACGATGCCGGCGCGCGCTGGGTGGTGCTGTGCGACACCAATGGCGGCACGCAGCCCTCCGAGGTGCGCGTCATCGTCGAAAAGGTGATCGCGGCCGGCATACCGGGCGACCATCTCGGCATCCACGCCCATGACGACACCGGCCAGGCGGTGGCGAATTCGCTTGCCGCCGTGGAGGCCGGCGTGCGCCAGATCCAAGGCACGCTGAACGGCATCGGCGAGCGCTGCGGCAACGCCAACCTGATCTCGATCGTGCCGACACTGGCGTTGAAGCCGGCCTTTTCGGGCCGCTTTGCAACCGGCATTTCGGCAGAGGCGTTGACCGGTATATCGCGCCTATCCCGCGCCTTCGACGAGTTGCTGAACCGCGCGCCCGAAGCGCAAGCGCCCTATGTCGGCGCCTCCGCTTTCGCCACCAAGGCCGGCATCCATGCCTCGGCGCTGGCCAAGGAGCCGGCGACCTACGAGCATGTGCCGCCAGAGACTGTCGGCAACCGCCGCCGCGTCATGGTTTCGGACCAAGGTGGCAAGGCCAATTTCCTGGCCGAGCTGAAGCGGCGCGGCATCGACATGCCCCGGGATGACCATCGCCTCGACGCGCTGATCGCTGTAGTCAAGGAACGTGAGGCGGAGGGCTACGCCTACGAAGGCGCCGACGCCAGCTTCGAGCTTCTGGCGCGCAAGATGCTGCATGGCCTGCCGGAATTCTTCCGCGTCACTTCGTTCCGCTGCATGGTCGAGCGCCGCTTCGACGCCAACGGCCAGCTGAAGACGGTCTCGGAGGCGATCGTGAAAGTGCTGGTCGAGGGCGAGGAGAAGATGTCGGTCGCCGAAGGCCATGGCCCGGTCAACGCGCTCGACATTGCGCTGCGCAAGGATCTCGGCAAATTCCAGAGCGAAATCGCCGATCTCGAGCTGGCCGACTTCAAGGTGCGTATCCTCAATGGCGGCACCGAGGCGATCACCCGCGTGCTGATCGAATCGCATGACGGCACCGGCGCGCGCTGGTGGACGGTCGGCGTCTCCGAAAACATCATCGACGCTTCGTTCCAGGCGTTGATGGATTCGATCGTCTACAAGCTGATGAAGAACCGCGACATGGCGGGATTGGCAGCGGCGGAGTGAGGAAATGGGCTTCTCGATAAGCTGGCTGGGCTTTCGTGGTTACGGAATAAAAGAGGCTGCGGCCTTGTTCGGGCGCGAGATTGGCGATCCATCGGAGATTTTCGAAGCACCGGTGAATGCCCATGCCAGCAAAAAGAACTGGGCGATCATCGTTCTCGATCCCTGCAGCTTTCCGAACCCGCCTCAGCAATATCTGGCCGCGATCTCGCAAGGGCGAGAAGTCATTATCGCGCACGTAGAAGAACATGTCATGTTTGCACGCGCCGAATTCTGGCGTGACGGAAGGAACATCTGGAAAGTCTGGCATAGCGGAGACAAGACCGTTAGGGACCTGCATGTCACGGGTGATCTACCCGCGTCGTTCGAAGCGCTGAAGCGGCAGTGTTTTTCAAAACAAGATCAACAAGATACCGAAGGTGCCGAGGTCGATCTTGTTTTTGACCTTCCCCTCGATCTCGCGGCGGAGCTGACGGGCTTCAGACACGATGAAGGCACGCCCGACAGTGTCTTTTTCGAACTCAAGGAAAAGCCTGCTCAGCGTTGAGAGATCGTTTTGTGCTGGGGTAGGACCGCGGCACTCACTCTCGCATGCAGCGGCAATTGTCGAAATCGACAGTTGCGTTGAACCATCAGCGAGACTCCATTGATCCATCAGCAATTTGCGATGGTTTTGGGCAAGCCGCTGGCGCATAGCCTTGGGCCATGGCTACCCAAGCACTTCAAATCGAGCCCGATACCAAAGCTCGTCGCGGCTTCCTGCTGGCGCTCGGCGCCTACCTGCTTTGGGGGCTGCTGCCCTTCTACATGAAGGCTGTCGCGCATCTGCCGCTGGCCGAAGTCATTGCCCACCGCATCGTCTGGTCGGTGCCGATCGCGGCCGCTGTCCTGGTCTGGGCCGGTCGCACTGCCGATTTCAAAGCGGCAGTTCGTTCACCGCGCATCATTTCGATGGCGGTGCTGACGGCGGCGCTGATCTCGGTCAACTGGGGCATCTATGTCTGGGCGATCGCGGTCGACCGCACCATCGAGACCGCGCTCGGCTACTACATCAACCCGCTGGTCAGCGTCGTTGTCGGCGCGCTGCTGCTCGGCGAGCGGCTCGACCGCCTGCAGATCGCGGCGGTGGTGCTGGCGGCAATCGCGGTCGCGGTGCTGACCATCGACGCCGGCAAGCTGCCCTGGGTGTCGCTGGTGCTGGCCTTTTCCTTTGCCGCCTATGGCTTCTTCCGCAAGACGCTGCCAATCGGCCCGAGCCAGGGCTTCCTGCTTGAAGTGCTGCTGCTGTCGGTGCCGGCACTCGGCTACATCATCTTCCTGATCGCCACAGGACAGGATCATTTCATCTCCAGCTCGCTGAACGACACCGCCTTGCTGATCGGCTGCGGTCCGGTCACCGCCGTGCCTCTGCTGTTGTTTGCGTTCGGCGCCAGGCTGCTGCGCCTCTCCACCATCGGCATCATGCAATATATCGCGCCGACGATCGTCTTTTTGATCGCGGTGCTGATTTTCGGCGAACCCTTCGGCAGTGTTCAGGCCATAGCCTTCGGGCTGATCTGGGCGGCACTGGCGATGTACTCTTGGTCGATGTTTTCTTCGGCGCGCAAGACCGTTTCCGCATCAGCTCGAGCCGCGTAACGAAGAAAGGCGGCTGGCCGGTCTTAATGCCGGCAGCCGCGTCTTCCACGAGCGCTCAGCGCTTCGGCCCGAAGCCGGGATATGGCTGCAGCGGCAGGACGGCGGCAATATCCATCATGCCGGCCTTGACCAGCGGTAGAGTTGCAAGATGATGGCGCACATCCGCATCGCTGCCGGCTTCGAACATCATGCCGCTGCCGGGAATGTCGCCCCGATTCCACACCTGACGCACGGCGCCTTCGGCATAGAGCGTGCGGCGCTGCTCGGCCTCGCCAGGCAGCAGCGGCGCGAAATCGGCGTCGGTGAACTTTTCGGTGTTGCGCGCAAGAAGAGCAAAGAACTGCATCGGAATCTCCTGATGTTGGCCGTTGGAATGGCGGAAATATTCGCTTCTGCTGGCCAGACAGTCCAAGACTGATTAGGCTAAATTTGAGACCTCACGGGACTTGAGCATCGAAGCAACAATGTTCGACCTGCGCCAGCTCCGCTATTTCATCACGGTGGCCGAAACCGGCAACGTCGGGCGTGCCGCCGAATTGCTGCACATCTCGCAGTCGCCGCTCAGCCGTCAGATCATTCAGCTGGAGGAGCAGCTGGGCGTCGCACTGTTCGAGAGGGCGAGGCAGCGGGTTCATCTCAATGCCGAGGGCCGCGCTTTTCTTGCCGAGGCGCGTGCGCTGCTGGCCCATGCAAGACGGCTCGAGGAGCTCGGCCGCAATCTCGCCAGCGGTACGGTCGGCCGTCTCGCCATCGGTTATGTGGAAGGTGCGGTCCATGCCGGGCTTGTCGCTCGGATGCTGCGCCAGTTTCGCCGCGACCGGCCCGAATTTCATCTTCAACTGAAGGGTCAGCGTTCCGCCGCCCAGATCGAAGCGCTGCGCGAACGATCGCTCGATCTGGGCCTTGTCTACACGCCTCCTTCTGCCGATGATCCCGACATCGTCGCCATGCTCATCATGCGCGAGCCGCTGGTTCTGGCGATGCCGGAAGGCGATCCATTGGCAGAAATCGCGGAGATACTGCCGCAGCAACTGGACGGCCGTACCTGGATCACGGTGGTGCGCCAGCCTGACGACACCAACCGCAGCCAATTTCTCGCCGCCTGCGCGAAGGCCGGTTTCCTGCCCGACATAGCCTATGAGACGACCGATCCGTTGACGTCGTTGGGCTTGGTCAGCGCCGGGCTTGGGCTGGCGACGGTGCAGGCCAGCCTGCGGAGTGCCGCGCCGCCTCAGATCGTGTTTCGCGATCTGCCGTGGTTCGAACGCACCGTCTCGATCCATCTCGCCTGGCGGCGTCAGGACAAGCGTGCGGTCATCGGAGACTTGAGGAAGGCAGTAGGGAAGGAGTGAATAGTGAATAGACAGGCGCCGGTTTGGAAAGTCTTCTACTTCACCATTCACCATTCACCATTCACCATTCACCATTCACCATTCACTCTACATCTTATCAATCACCGACTGCACGCCCTCCGTCGGTGCATCGACAGAGGATCCCGCCACCATGATAGCGGCGACGATTGCTTCCGGATCCCCGACCACCAGCGGCTTGACCCGTTGCGCCGTGTGGATGAAGCCCTCCGTTGCCATGTGGTCGAGCAACGCCAGCATCGGATCCCAGAACCCGCCGACGTTGCCGAAGACGATCGGCTTGCGGTGATGGCCGAGCTGTGCCCAAGTCATGATCTCGACGATCTCCTCGACGGTGCCGATGCCGCCGGGCAACGCCACAAAGGCGTCGGATTTCTCAAACATCCTGTGCTTGCGCTGGTGCATGTTGTCGGTGATGACGAGCTCGTCGAGCCGGTTAAGCGCGGTTTCGGTCGCCTCCCGGTTGATCAGAAAACGTGGAATTATGCCGGTTACCTTGCCACCGGCCTTTAATGCCCCTTCAGCGACGGCACCCATGATCCCTTTAGTGCCGCCGCCATAAATCAGACGCAGGCCGGACTTGGCGATCGAGCGGCCAAGCAGGTGTCCGGCCTTGATATAGGTCTCATCTCGGCCGGGGGACGAGCCGCAATAGACGCAGACAGATCGAATCGTGTTCATGTTATGATTGGTGATAGGGACTATAGGCATGGTCAAGCCCCGGGGCGGGCTTTTTCTTGTCGGCTTTGGCAAAACAGGCTAGACCGAAATTAGGTGGCTAAGGGGCAGGGAAACATGGCAATTAATCCATTGAAGGCGTTTTTGTTCGCGGCTGGCGGCTCTGTCGCAGCAACGGGAACCGCCTATGTATCGGGCGCACTCGACCCGTATCTCAATTCTACCCGGCCTGCGGAGGTCGCGGCGCTGACGCCGCCGGCTTCGAAACCGCCCGCTCCGGCGACCGAGGGCCGCCTGCCGCCTGCGCCCGCCGCGTCCACCGATGCCGCAGCGCCCGCCGCGCCGGCCGCAGCAGGTGCAATCGTGCCGACCTTCGACATCGTGCGCGTCGAAAGCAACGGCTCGATCGTCGTCGCCGGCAATTCGGCGCCCAACGCCAAGGTAGAGATTCTTAACGGTTCGGCTGTGCTCGGCTCAACGGTCGCCGGCCCTGACGGCGCCTTTGCCATTATTCTCGACGATCCGCTGAAGCCCGGCGACTATACGATCACGCTGCGCTCTACGGCTGGCAATGTCGTGACCGCCTCGGCGCAGACCGCCGTCGTTTCGATCCCCCAGAATTCCACCGGCCAAGTGCTGGCAATGGTCGAGGAGCCGGGCAAGCCGTCCGAACTGCTCACTGTTCCGGCCCCTCAGGCGAAATCTGACGCCTCGCCGCCTGTCGGCGAACAGGCGGCCGTTCAGCCACCCGCCACGGGCACCGAATTGCCGGCTGCCGCAGCGCCGGCGCCAGCCGCCCCGGCGGCTGATGTTCCAGCAGCGTCTGCTCCTGCCGCGCCGGCCGCTGTTGAAGCCGCGCCGGCTCCGGCAGCGCCCGCCACACCGGCAGCGCCCGCTACTTCCGCGGCGGAGCCGAAGATCGTCGTCGAAGCTGTCGAAATCGACGGCAACAAGATTTTCGTTGCCGGCGTCGCCGATCCCGGCCGCAAGGTGCGTGCGTATGCCAACGATATCCTGCTCGGTGACGCGAAGACCTCGCCCGACCGCCACTTCCTGGTCGAAGCGACACGCGACATCCCGGTCGGCACCTACACCATCCACGTCGATGCGCTCGATGCCGACGGCGTGACGGTGGTTGCCCGTGCGGCTGTGCCGTTCGAGCGCGAGCCTGGTGAGGCGGTTGCGGCCGTGGCGCCGGCCGAGCAGAAGCCTGCCGGGACAAAACCAGCCGAGCCGAATGCTCCGGCGACCGAAGGCGCACCGGCAACGGCCACCGAAACGCCCGCAACTGCCCCCACTCCTGCAACCGAGGCCCCGGCCGAAATGGCTGTCGCAACGCCTCCGGGCGAAACGCCCGAGACCGTGGCGCCAAAGCTCGAACATGCCGATGGCGCAGTCATCATCCGCCGCCATGACACGCTGTGGCGGATTTCGCGGCGGGTCTATGGCCAAGGCATGCGCTACTCGACCATCTATCTCGCCAACCAGGACCAGATCAGCAATCCGAACCGAATCTGGCCGGGGCAGGTGTTCAAGGTGCCGGAGAAATCGAAGGAAGGCGAGCCCGCCGATCTCAAGGCAATGGGCGACCAGATGACGACGGCGCCAGTCAAGTCCGAGTAGCCGTTCTGCCCATCAGGATAGCTTGCGGCAGGGCCAGTCATCGTTTATCGCCGATGGACGATGACCGAATCCCCCCTCGTAACGGACCGAAGCCGCGCGGCAGATGAACGCGCGCCGGCCAACTGCACGCCGGCCAGCTGCACGCCGGATAGCCGCGCTGTCGCTGTCCGGCTCGCGGCCCTTTCGCATCCAGCGCGGATCGAAATTCTCAAACACCTTTCCGCAAGCCGTTCCTGCTGCTGTCGCGAGGTCGTCGAGCATCTCGACCTGGCGCAGTCCACCGTTTCCCAGCATTTGAAGATCCTGGTCGAGGCCGGGCTGATCCGCTTCGAGCCTGACCGCCAGCGCTCGCGCTATGAACTCGACCGCGCCGCGCTCGCCGATGTTTCGGCATCGCTGGCCGCGCTGGTCGATTCCTGCTGCTCCGGCCGCTAAAATCATAAAGGTAAACAAGAATGGCCGAGAAAACCGTTTCCGCAGATTCCGGCTCGACCTTCAGAACGTTGCGCAATCTCTGGCCCTATATGTGGCCGGCCGACCGCGCCGACCTGAGGGCGCGCGTGGTGTGGGCAACCGTACTGCTGGTTGTCGCCAAGCTGACCCTGGTGGCCGGACCCTATTTCTTCAAATGGGCGACCGACGCACTGGCCGGCGATAGCAAATCGCCGCCGCCGCTGCCGGCCCTGCTGCTGGCGCCGGTCATGCTGGTCGTCGCCTACAATGCCGTGCGGCTGGTGCAGCTCGGCTTCAACCAGTTACGCGACGCCCTGTTTGCACGGGTCGGCCAGCATGCGGTGCGCCGGCTCGCCTTCCGCACCTTCGTGCACATGCACGAACTGTCGCTGCGCTTCCACCTCGAACGGCGCACCGGCGGACTGTCGCGCGTCATCGAGCGCGGCACCAAGGGCATCGAGACGATCGTCCGCTTCACCATGCTGGCGACGGCGCCGACAATCGTCGAATTCGCGCTCACCGCCGGCATCTTCGCCGTCACCTATGGCTGGCTATACGTCTTGGTGATTGCGGTCACGGTCTGGCTCTATGTCTGGTTCACCGTCAGGGCGAGCGATTGGCGTATTTCGATACGCCGTGAGATGAACGAAAGCGACAATGAAGCCAGCACGAAGGCGATCGACTCGCTGCTCAACTACGAAACAGTCAAATATTTCAATAACGAAGCCATGGAGGCCGAGCGGTTCGACCGGTCCACGGCGCGCTACGAGTTGGCGGCGACCAGGACCTGGACCTCGCTTGGCTGGCTGAACTTCGGCCAGGGTGTGATCTTCGGTATCGGCATGACCGTCGTCATGGTGATGTCGGCGCTCGAGGTGAAGGCGGGCACACAAAGCGTCGGCGATTTCGTCTTCGTCAACGCCATGCTCATGCAGCTTTCGGTGCCGCTGAATTTCATCGGCATGATCTACCGCGAAATTCGCCAGGGCCTGACCGACATCGAAAACATGTTCGATCTGCTCGACGTCAAGCGTGAGATCGTTGATCGGCCGGGCGCCAAGCCGCTGGTCGTCGATGCCGGCAGGGTCGAGTTCCGCGACGTACATTTTTCCTACGACCCGAACCGCAAGATCCTGAAGGGCATCAGCTTCGAGGTGCCAGCCGGCAAGACGGTGGCCATCGTCGGCCCCTCCGGAGCCGGCAAGTCGACCATTTCGCGGCTTTTGTTTCGCTTCTACGACATCCAGCGCGGCAAGATTCTGATCGACGGCCAGGACATTCGCGACGTGACGCAGGAGAGCTTGCGCGCTGCCATCGGCATGGTGCCGCAGGACACGGTGCTGTTTAACGACACCATCGCCTACAACATCCGCTACGGCCGCGTCGGCGCCAGCGAGGAGGATGTGCGCAAGGCGGCAGAACTGGCCCAGATCGGACCGTTCATCGAGCGGCTGCCCGACGGCTATCGCTCAATGGTCGGCGAGCGCGGATTAAAACTGTCTGGCGGCGAGAAGCAGCGGGTGGCGATTGCCCGCACCATTTTGAAGGCACCGCCGATCCTGATGCTCGACGAGGCGACCTCGGCGCTGGACAGCCACACCGAGCAGGAGATCCAGGCGGCACTCGACCTGGTCAGCCAGGGCCGCACCACCCTCGTCATCGCCCATCGGCTGTCCACAGTGATTTCGGCCGACGAGATCATCGTCCTGCAGGATGGCCAGATCGCCGAGCGCGGCACCCATGTCGCCTTGATAGCCAAGCGCGGCCTTTATGCATCAATGTGGGACCGCCAGCGCGAGGCAAGCGAGGCCGAGGAGCGGCTGCGCATCGCCCGCGAAAGCGACGAGTTCGGCGTCGTCGTCCGCCGCCGCACCTCGGAGGTGAGCTGAAAATTCGTGCTTGACCTCAACTTAAGTTGAGATCGTAGGCCGTTTTGGATCGCAGCAAGATGCGTCGTTCAAAAACGGAGGCAATCGATATGAATGGGATAAATCAGGCAGTTAGTGGCGGCAGTGTATTCCGGGTGGACAAGTTTGTCGTTCCGGCCAACGCCCGCGAGGAGATTCTTGCCAAGGTCCGGATGACGCATGATTTGCTGCGCCAGCAGCAAGGGTTCGTCCAGGATTTCCTGCTTGAGCAATTCTCGGGGCCGGGCGAGTTCAACCTCGTGACCATTGTCGAATGGGAAGGGCAGGCCGCCGTCGACAAGGTCGTGCCGATCATCAAGGCTGCGCATGAGCGCATCGGCTTCAATCCTCAGGAGACCATTGCGCGACTTGGCGTCAAGGCCGATATCGCCAACTATCAGCGGATTCCCGGGGTGTAAGCTCTTCTACGGCCAGCCCGCGCCCGGCGCGGTAGCCTCGATGCTGAGCACCTGGCCGGTACGGGCATCGCTAATCATATGTTCGAAGCCGTGCCATTCGGCGGCGACGATGAACAGCGTTTTTCCCTCGCTGCCGCCGAGCATGCAGGCAAAACAGCCGCGATCGACGTCGACGCTTTCGAGCATCGCGCCGCCCTCGCGCACCCGCACGCAATGCCGGTTCGGAACGTCGGCGTACCAGGCCGCACCTTCGGCATCGAGGCAGATGCCGTCGGGAAAACCGTTGCCGAGATTGGCCCAGATCCTGCCGTTGGAAAGGCCACCATCGGCAGCGATGTCGAAGGCGGTCAGCCGGTTGGCGTGGGACTCGGCAACGATAAGCGTCTTGTTGTCAGGCGTCACCGCCATGCCATTGGCGAAGGCGAGGTTCTCAGCCACCTGCTGAACCGAGCCGTCAGGCGCGACCAGCACGATGGCGCCGGGGCCGAAATGCTGGCCGGGATCCGGAACGGGCCCACCACCATTGACGTAGATGTTGCCGCGTCCATCGACGACGATCTCGTTCCACGGGCTCTTTGATAGTTGTCTCAGATCGGCATGGGTGACCAATGTCCCGTCTGCCTCCTGCCTGAGGATCAGCCCTTCGCGGCCGGACACGACAAGCAGGCGCCCGTCCGGCAGCCAGTCAATGGAATAGGGCAGGGTGGCCGGCACGGTGAGCGCGATCTCGCTGTTGCCTAGGGCGTCAACGGCGATGATCTGGCCTGTGCCCCAGTTGCAGAACCACAGCCGGCCATCGTGCCAGCGCGGTGACTCGCCGAAGGCCAAGCCGTTCATCACCACTTGCACTTGCCTAGCTGCTGATTTCTGCATGGGCCGAGAACCTCCGGGTTTGCGCAAATCGTCATGGCCGAAAGGCCGATGAGAGGCGCTGTCTTGCCAAGGACGGGCGAGAGTGCTGCGTTCCGACAATCGCAATGAACATTTCCGGTTGATCACTTCGGCAGTCCGGATGCTGCTAACGGCATCCTGAAACGGCGGCGACCGCCACCCCCCGAGCGCTCTCATTGTCGCGTTGCGACCGCGGGGTGTTTCCGCTATTGAGGCCGGACTTGGAACCAAGGTTGCCCTCATCCATGAGCCTCGTTGACACGATCAAGAATGCGTTCGTTCCGATCCATCGCGAGGGTTATCCCTTTATCGCTGCATTCGGCGCGGCGACGCTCTTTCTTGGCTATTTCTCCTCGACCCTGTTCTGGATCGGTCTCATCCTGACGGCCTGGTGCACCTATTTCTTCCGCGATCCCGAGCGTGTCACGCCGATCGATGACCGGCTGGTTGTCAGCCCGGCCGACGGCATCGTTTCGGCGGTTGGCCCGGCCGTGCCGCCGCGCGAGCTTGGCCTCGGCGGCGGCGAAATGACCCGCATCTCGGTATTCATGAACGTCTTTTCCTGCCACGTTAACCGCTCTCCGGTGCGTGGCCGCATTTCCAGGATCGAGCATCGGCCAGGAAAATTCCTTAACGCCGAACTCGACAAGGCAAGCACCGAGAACGAGCGCAACGGGCTGGTCATCGAAAGCCCCAATGGAACGGTCGCCGCGGTACAGATTGCCGGCCTGGTGGCGCGGCGCATCGTCTGCTGGGCCGAGCCCGGCGGCGCCATCGGCACCGGCGAACGCTTCGGGCTGATCCGCTTTGGCTCGCGCGTCGATGTATTCCTGCCCTCGACCGCGACGCCGCGTGTCGCCGTCGGCCAGACCGCAGTTGGCGGTGAGACGGTGCTGGCGGAATTCGGCGGCGTTGCCGCAACGCCGCTCGTGCGGATCTCCTGACCGGTGGCCCCGCCGTTCAAGAAATTCGAGGCGCATGGCGGCGGTGGCCCGCGCATTCGCGAAATCCCGATGCGCATGGTGCTGCCCAATCTGGTCACGGTGCTCGCCATCTGCGCCGGCCTGTCCGGTATTCGCTTCGGCTTCGAGGGCCGCTTCGAGCCAGCGGTGGTGATGGTGCTGCTCGCGGCCTTCCTCGATGGTATCGACGGCCGTCTGGCGCGAATGCTGAAGGCGACTTCCAAATTCGGCGCCCAGATGGATTCGCTGGCCGATATCGTCAATTTCGGCGTGGCACCGGCGCTGGTGCTCTATGCCTTTCTGCTCGACAGGGCAGGTTCGCCGGGCTGGATCGCCGCGCTGCTGTTCACCATCGCCTGTGGGATGAGGCTTGCCCGTTTCAACGTGCTCGACGAAGAGCTCGACCGTCCGCAGTGGCAGACCGAATATTTCGTCGGCGTGCCGGCGCCGGCGGGTGCGGTGCTGGTGATGCTGCCGCTCTATCTGTTCTTCCTCAGGCTTGGGCTTGAACCCAGCCGCCTGGCAGCCTTCATTGCCACCGGCTTTACAATATTGGTGGCGTTCCTGCTGGTCAGCAGACTGCCCGTCTATTCCGGCAAGAGCGTCAGGATACCGGGCGACAGGGTGCTGCCGATCATCCTCGCAGTCGTCCTCTACGTCCTGCTTTTGATGACCTATCCCTGGTATACGCTGACGGCCTCGGTTGCCGGCTATCTGCTCTTCTTGCCGTTCAGCGTGCGGGCCTATTCGAGACGCGCCAAGCGCGAAGGCGAGAAGGTGCCGTCCTCGGATATTGGCTGACGGATTTGGTGCCAGTTCGCGTTGCGCCTGGCAGTGCATGATTCCGAAAAGGGGTCATCCGTTTAGACTTGGGAGCGGCTCGCAGAGCACGCGGCGCTGTGGAACGCACCTCAAAAACCCCGTTTTCGGAACTTGCTGGGCGGCTAGACCGTTTGTGTTGGTAGGTCCGCTTGAGCGGCTGCTCGTGATACGTCGTCGACGTAGCGCAAAGCTGCCGCATCGGGCGCAGAACCATCGGAAACGAGGAGAAATGGCTGTCATCCTCATCGGCGTGTTACTGACTGTCGCCGGCCTCGTCTATATGGCGGTAGCAGCCATCATGCGCGGGCGGCTTAGTGAACCGGCCGCTGTCTCCACCGCGCCGGACAGTCCGACGCCTTACCTCGCAACACCAGGTCCGACCCTGGAGCCGCGGCGGCGCGGGCTCCGGTTTCTCGGCCTGTCGCAGAACTGGCCGGGCCTGCTGATGATGGCCGTCGGCGCCATTCTGCTGTTGTCGGTGGTGGTCTTCTAATGCATTCGCGCAAAAGTGTGCAGCGGTTCTGCGATAACGGCATGCATAAAAGCAAGAATCTAAAGCGCGTCGCACGACGGGGCTTTAGAGTTCTCGACAGCAAACCTCAGGCGGCTGCGCTCAGTCCCAGCCTCTCGAGTGCCAGCTTTCTAGTCGAGACATAGTCGGTCTTGCCGGAGCCCAGTACCGGGATCTCCTCGACCTTGACGATGTCGTTCGGCACCATCAGTTCGGCCGCGCCGGCTTTTTTGCCGAATTCGCGCAATTCGTGGGGATCGGCATTGTCGGCCGTGGTGACCAGAACGAGGCGCTCGCCGCGCCGCTTGTCCGGCACCGCTACCACGGCGTGATGCTCTTCCGGCCACAGCGACTGCACCAGCATCTCGACGGCACCAAGCGATACCATCTCGCCGGCTATCTTGGCGAAGCGCTTGGCGCGGCCGCGAATGGTGATGAAGCCTTCGCGATCGACCGAAACGATATCGCCGGTGTCGTGCCAGCCTTCGAGCGGCTGCAGCTCGCCAGGCCGGTCGCCGGTCATGTAGCCCATCATCAGGTTCGGCCCGTCGAGCCACAGCCGGCCGGCGTCGCTGATGCCTTCGACCGGTTCGAGTTTCATGCGCATGGCCGGCAGCAGCCGCCCGACCGTTCCATCGCGGCCGTGGATGGCGGTGTTGACGGCAACCACTGGTCCGGCCTCGGTCAAGCCAAAACCTTCGATGATCTCGGCCTGGAAGCGCTCGCGGTAAACCCGGCGCGTCTCCGGCTTCACCGCCTCGGCACCGGCCACGACGAAGCGCAGGCTTGAAAAATCGCCGTCCTTGGCGGTGCGGGCATAGTTGGCGAGGAACGTGTCGGTGCCGAACATCACCGTCGGCCGGACCTTGCGCGCCACCTCCGGAATAAGTTTGTAGTGGAGCGGTGACGGGTAGAGGAACAGCTTTATTCCGGTGACCAGCGGCAGGATGGTGCCGCCGGTCAGCCCAAACGAGTGGAACACCGGCAGCACGTTGAGCAGGATATCGGCCGGCGAGATGGTGATGCGGGCTTCCGCCTGCATCGCATTGGCAAGAAGGTTCCGGTGCGACAGCACCACGGCCTTGGGCGTGCCTTCCGAGCCGGAGGTGAACAGGATCACTGCCGGCTTGGCCGCATCCTGGCGCTGCAACGGCCAGCGCCACAGCAAGGCGGCTGCGGCCTTGTCCAGCACGGTCAGGCTTGCGCGGACATCCTCCAGCCACAGCAGTTTCGCCCCGCCCTTTTCCACCGCCTCGACGATGTCGGCGAGGTTGGCCTTTTCGACAAAGGCGCGTGAGGAGACCACGGTTCGGATCATCGCCGTGCGGACGGCGGCGGTGACGCTGGCCGGGCCGGCGGTATAGTTGATCATTGCTGCCACCCGCGCAGCCGACAAAAGTCCGACGAACGACAGCACGACGCCATTGGCGTTGGGCAGGAGCAGCCCAACCGCTTCGCCCGGCGCTGTTATTGCCTCGAACCGTCGGCCCAAAACCCTGGCGCCGATGAACACTTTCCGGTAGCTCAGGGCACCGCCAATGACGTCCTCGATTATTGGGTGCGAAGCGCCAACACGGTCGGCCGCATCGCGCATGGCGAGGAACAGCCCTCGGTCGAGATCACTTCCGAAAAGCCTGGCCTCGGCGAAGCGATCAAACAGCGCATTGGTGTTGGAGGCCTGATCTGGGTTCCGCGCCACCAGCTCGGCGATGGTCATCGGCTCCAGCGCGCTGATCGACAGCTGCGGAAACCAATGGCGCGGCGCCTTGTCCGCCGGCGTCAGCGAGGCCGGCAGGCTGCGTGCGCCGGCAACGAAGACCGG
This sequence comes from Mesorhizobium sp. M0598, assembly GCF_040320865.1. Classification (NCBI taxonomy): domain Bacteria; kingdom Pseudomonadati; phylum Pseudomonadota; class Alphaproteobacteria; order Hyphomicrobiales; family Phyllobacteriaceae; genus Mesorhizobium; species Mesorhizobium sp. M0598. The sequence goes on from NZ_JAMYQL010000018.1 coordinate 113,499, forward strand.
CACGATACGGGCGTCGGCCTGCATGGCGATACGGGTGATGGCGCGAAACAACCGAAACGACTTGACGTCTGGCTCGACCGCATCCGGCAGGTAAACGGCGAGCCGGCCCTTGCCCTTCAGCACCCGCACCAATCTGCGGCTGACGAAGACATGCTCGGCGTTGAAGGCGATGGTGCGGCCGAGCTCGCGCCACGGCTCCAGCCACGGCGATCTGGCCGAAGCCTGGTCGAGGATGTGCAGCGTGTCCTCCGGCAGCAGCGACAGCATCAGCGCCGGCTCGATGCGTGACTGATGCCAGATGACATAGATGACCGGGGCCACCGACCTGCGCGCAATCTTGATGCGCTCGTCGCTGATCCGGTAGGCGAGCTTGAACGGCACGTAGAGCAGCGCTTGGCTCAAACGCAGGCCGAGGCGGAACTTCTCCACCACTCCGATCAGCAGCCAGGCCGCGACAAGACCCGCAAGCAGCGCCAGTGTCAGGATCATCGCCGCATCTCCCAACGATCTCACGTCACGGCTCTTCAGTGGCCGCTTCGGGTGAGAACCTAGCCGAAGTTGGATCAACGTCAATGCGGCTCCATTTTTCCTTCTCTCCTATGTTTGATTCGGCTCGGCTGCCTATCGCAGCTACGCCGCTTTCATCCTTCCGCTGATGAAGCGGAATTCCTGCGTCTTGCCGCCAAAGCCATAGGCGGCTGCAGGCACTTCATGCACGAGGGCGTAGCTTTCCTCATGCACCTTACCCAGCAGCCGGCCGAATGCCGCGAAAATTGCCTGCAGATACGCCTCCAGTTCGAGCTTGGTGTTGGTGCCGTCGACAACCTTGATGTCGAGCCACGCCGTGTTGGTGCCATGCTCGGCCAGCGACTTGCCGCCGGCGAACCAGTGCTCGGGGTCGTGATAGGAAATGGCAACAGCTGTGATCGTCGCATCCTTGCGCAGATGCGTGGCCGTCAGTTCGGTCACTTCTTTGGCAATGGCGGCGGACAAAGCGGCATCGGGCTTGCCGGTAACGCTGACATTGATGATCGGCATATTTCTTCTCCTCGGTTTCAAGCGGCGCCTCTTCGCCGTCGAGAAAATCATGCCATCGTCCTTTGATCAAAAAAATCGAATTGTTTTTGATAAACACTTTGATAGTATCGAATTATGCAGATGTTCGATCCCGACCTCCTCAAGACTTTCCTCGCTTTCGTCGATGGCGGTTCCCTGGCGCGGGCCGGGTCGATCGTCGGTCGCTCGCCGTCCGCAGTGACCGCGCAGATGCAGCGGCTGGAGGATGTTGTCGGCGAACCGCTGCTGGTGCCGCAGGGGCGAGGGCGCGGCCTGACGCCGGCAGGCGAGGATCTGATCGTTCACGCGCGTCGCATCCTTGCCGCGCACCGCGAGGCGTGGCTGGCCCTCAAAGGCGCGCACGCCGACGGGCGCGTCGCCATCGGCACCACGCAGGATTTCGCCGACAGCGGCTTGCCGCAGCTTCTCAGGGCTTTTGCTGTCAGCCATCCGCGCGTCAGGATCGAACTGCGCGTCGGCCGTTCCGCCGAACTGGCGCAGGCTTTGCAGGCCGGCACCCTTGATCTGGCCATTGCCATGCGGCAGGTGCCGACACGCGACGAAGTCGGTGTGCTCAAGGAACCAATGATCTGGCTTTGCTCACAGAACGGGCTGGCCACCCGCCACGACGAACTGCCCTTGGCGCTGCTCGATCCCCATTGCGGGTTTCGCGAAGCGGCGACCAGTGCACTCGATGCGGCCGGCCGTCGCTACCGCATTGCTGCCGGCAGCGCCAGCCTTGCCGGCCTGCGCACGGCGGTGCACGCCGGCATCGCCTTGACGTTGAGGACGGCGCGCTTCGCTCATTCCGGCATCGTCGAGGCGCCGCGCGATCTTGATCTGCCGCCGGTGCCGATCGCCGAATTCGCCGTCCGCTTGCGTGAGGATGCCGACCGGCCGGCGCAGGATCTGGCCGCGTTGTTCAGCGGCAACCTGGCCTTGGCCAATCGAGCCAGCAAAGAAAAAGCCGACCTTGCGGTCGGCTTCTGAGTAGGACGGGCCGAGGGGTTTGGGGGGACTTGGGGTGGCCCGTCGCAGCCATAATGCCTGAGCCCTATGATGGTTCCATGACTTTTCAAATTAATTTTCAGGACCGGATTTCTCGTGATCGGACCACCAACTCGCGCTCGGGCGCGGCGAGGATTGGTCATGCATCCGCTGCGCGCTGCCTGGCCATCAGCCAGTCGCGGCCGGCGTGAGCGAACACCGCGCAAAGCACGATGGCGCCACCGACCATGCTGGCTGCCGGCGGGATCTCCGCCAGGAACAGGAAGGCAAACAGTATCGCGAATGGCACTTCAGCTGAACCCAGCAATCCGGACTCGGCCGCCGGAATAAGCCGGGTACCCTCCGTCCACAGGATCGAAGCCAGCGCGAACGAGGCGCCGAAGGTGGCTAGAAGCACAGCGTCCCTGGCCGAGACAGCCAGCGGATCGGCGACGAACCAGCCGAGCACGAACAGAAGGAATGCCGACACCGCACCCGCCCACACCACCGGCGTGTCGCGGAAGGCGCGCACCATGATCATGTAGAGCGCGCTGCCGATCGTCATCAGCAGCGCCAGCCCGTCGCCGAACAAATGGCCGGTGCCGAAGCCGGACCAGACCATGATTGCCACACCGCATAGTGACACAGCAGCGGCGGCAAGCGTCTGCAGCCGGAACGGCTCGCGGACCAACAGGAGGGCCAGCAGCGCGGTGACGAACGGGGCCGTGGCATAGATGATCGCGACATTGGCGACAAAGGTGAACTTGAACGCCGAGATAAAGGCGATGCTCGCGAGCGCGCCCTCGATCGCCAGCAGCCAGCCTCGCCAGCCGAGCCGCAAGCTGTCGCGACCGCCGGAGCGCTGGCGGCGCCATAGGACATAGAGGCTGATCAGGATCGAGCCGACGAAGCCGCGCCAGCAGGTAATGGTCAGCGGGTCGGCATGGATCGATTTGGTCAGCACGCCGGTGAGGCCGAAGACGGCCGCCGATGCCGAGACCAGGATGATGCCGAGGGTACGCTCGCGGGCGCTTTCCACTGTGCATGGCATGTCCAGCGATCCCGTCATCTCACCAGCCTGCGCTGCCCCTTCCTGACACCATAGTGTCAGCTTGAGGCGTCCTGCATCGAAAACAGCAGGTAGGCAGCCCCGGTGAACAGGATTCCGGCAAGAACCCGTTCGCGGGTTTCCACGATGGCGATATCGGCCATATGTCCGGCGGCCTTACGAATGTGTTGCGAGAGACGGTGTGAAGGCGTTGGATGCTCCCCGTATCGTCAGGCTATACAGGCGAAACCCTGCCAAGCGCTACGCCAGTGGAGACTTGCGTTTGGGCAGGCGGCATCGACGTTAGGCAGCGAAGCCAGGCAACTATGGGAGAGAAACGAAATGGACGCGATCGCATTGAAGGCCATGCAGGCGCCGCTGAAGGTGGCCTATCGCGACGACGCCTCGCGCGCGCTGATTACTCTCCGCGCCAAAGGCTCGATCGACGACCAATCGATCGCCTGCAAGGTCGAGACAGGCAGGGCGATCGCCATTGCCGGGCTGCATCCGGCGACCGGCGGCACCGGGCTCGAACTCTGCTCCGGCGACATGCTGCTGGAGGCACTGGTGGCTTGCGCCGGCGTCACGCTGAAGGCGGTGGCGACGGCGCTGGAATTCAAGCTTGGGGCCGCCACGGTGGAAGCCGAAGGCGACCTAGACTTTCGCGGCACGCTTGGCGTGGCAAAGGATGCGCCGGTTGGCTTCCGCGCCATCCGGCTGACATTTGGCCTCGACACCGACGAGCCGCAGGAGCGCATCGATGCGCTGCTCAAGCTGACCGAGCGCTACTGCGTCGTGTTCCAGACCATCAGCCAGAAGCCGGAGCTGGCGGTAAGCGCGCGACGCTGACGATCTCCCCCTTGAGGGGGAGATGTCGCCGAAGGCGACAGAGGGGTTGTCTCGCGTGAAGCGCCAACCGCTGCAGCAGGCCGAGCCCGATCGGACCAACCCCCTCTGGCCTGTCGGCCATCTCCCCCTCAAGGGGGGAGATCACGCTGTCCTACTGCGCCGACGGCTCCTCGGCGTCGCCCTCGTCGGCGAAGGGCGAGGCGCTCGGCACGCACTGCACCGACCAGCCGGCCGGCGTCGGTTGCTTCTGGTATTCGGTTATGGCGAAGGCGCACTGTTCGCGGGTGTCGAATGTGCTGGGCAGCACGACCATGCCGCCTTGCGGGCCGGCGATCACCAGATACCAGACTAACGCTACGCTCGGTGCCGCCATGAGTATTTCCTCGCTCTGCTTGTTTTGGGAGTCGCACGATCCTAGCAACTCCGGCCCAGCGGCGAAAGCTGGGCCAAAGCGCGGCGTTAAGCCACGGCATCACAGCCACGTGATGTCGGGTCGTTTTGGTTCAGTTCACCGCAAAACAATAGAACAGGCCGTCGCCGCCGGTGCCCTTCAGCGCTTCCTGGCTGCAGCCACCGCGTGACGCATGCGAGGAATTCCACGATTTGGCGGCTGCCGAATCATCGAGGCCGGTACGATCGTGATGACCCATCATCGCCACACCTTCTGCTCCGCTCAGCGTCCAGTCGCCGCATGTCTGGTCGGCTATTTTCGTGCCATCCGGCTTGGAGCCGGTCAACACGTCGTGCCGGTTGGGCGTGTCGCCGCGGCCGTTGACCATTTGGCCCTTTTCGTCGAGTGCCGTCTGTTTGGTGATGGCGTTGGCATCGCTATGCAGGGAAGCGACATCATCGGCGATCTTGACGCCCTTGGCGTTGAACCACGGGCCTTTGCCGATACGGTCGCGTGCATCGGTATCGCTGGTCGAGAGATAGGCGCGCCATGTCTTGCCGGTAACGCCCGCGGCTTCGGCCAGTGAACTACAATGGGCGTCGGCGCCGGCGAGATCGCCGAGATCGGCGCCTTTGCCGGAGCCGACGCTGGTGACGAAAAAGCTCATCGTTGCCTCCTGCGACGACGCGGCGCCGATCACTGCAAACAGCGCGGTGGCAGTCAAGAGAAGCAGTCTCCGCATATGGTCCTCCGTTTCTCGAATTGTGGCACCCGAACAACGTTGGTGCCGGCGCAATTCTTCCGGCAAAATGCGATGTGTGGCTACTCCGGCTGCCGGTAGGCGACAAAGCGATTGTGCTTGGCCTGGAAGATCAGCCCGGTCTCCTTGAGCGTAGGGCTGGCCAGCGGCACGATTCGCTTGGCGATCTCCGAAGGGTGCGGCAGTGTTTCAGGATCCTCGCCGGGTACGGCCTGCGCCCGCATCGCGGTGCGCGTTGCCCCGGGATCGGCGGCATTGACCCTGAGCGGCAGGTTTTCGGTCTCATGCGCCCATGAACGCGTCATGGCCTCGACCGCCGCCTTCGACGCCGCATAAGGCGCCCAGAAGGCGCGTGCGGAGTGGGCAAGGCTGGAGCTCAGCACGATAGCACGGCCGGCATCGGAAAGCCTGAGCAGCGGGTCGACCGAGCGGATCAGCCGCCATGTTGCGGTGACGTTGATGGTCATCACCTTCTCGAAGGTCTTGGCCTCGACATGGCCGATCGGGGCGATGACGCCGAGCACAGCGGCGTTGGCGACCAGTATGTCGAGCTTGCCCCAGCGCTCGTGGATGGCGCCGCCCAGCCGGTCGATCCCCGCCATGTCGGCAAGATCGAGCGGTACCAGCGTCGCCTGTCCGCCACCCGCCTTGATCTGGTCGTCGAGCTCCTCCAATCCGCCGACGGTGCGGGCAACCGCAATCACATGCGCACCAGCGGCGGCAAGTTCCAGGGCGATGAAGTAGCCGATGCCGCGCGAGGCACCGGTGACGACCGCAACGCGGCCGGAGAGGTCAAGGCTCATACGATGGATTCCGACAGGCAAGGTGAAACCGCCGTGAGGGGCTAAGGGGAGGGAGACAAACGGACCGGCAAGGCCTACGACCCGCCGGCCGCTAACAGCGACAGCGTGCGCACATTGTCGGAGCCCTCGAAGTCGGCAAGCCGGGTCGGATACTGGCCGGTGAAGCAGGCGTCGCAGAATTGCGGCTGCTCGTTGTCGCGGCCGGCCTCGCCGACGGCGCGGTAGAGCCCGTCGATCGACAGGAAGCCGAGCGAATCGACGCGGATGAACTCGGCCATCTCCTCCACCGACATGCGCGACGCCAGCAGCTTCGACTTTTCCGGTGTGTCGACGCCGTAAAAGCAGGAGGCGCGCGTCGGCGGCGAAGCGATGCGCATATGCACTTCCTTGGCGCCGGCATCGCGCACCATCTGGACGATCTTCTGGCTGGTGGTGCCGCGCACGATCGAATCGTCCACCAGCACCACGCGCTTGCCTTCGATCATGCGGCGGTTGGCGTTGTGCTTGAGCTTGACACCCATGTGGCGGATCGAATCGCCGGGCTGGATGAAGGTGCGGCCAACATAGTGATTGCGGATGATGCCGAGCTCGAACGGAATGCCCGCGGCCTGCGAAAAGCCGATCGCCGCCGGCGTGCCCGAATCCGGCACCGGCACGACGATGTCGGCCTCGACCGGACTTTCCTGCGCCAGCTCGGCGCCGATGCGCTTGCGCACTTCATAGACGTTGCGGCCTTCGACCGACGAATCCGGCCGCGCGAAATAGACATATTCGAAGATGCAGAAGCGGGTCTTCTGCGGCTCGAACGGGAACAGGCTTTCGATGCCCTTGCTGGTGACGACGACCATTTCGCCGGGCTTCAGGTCGCGCACGAAACGCGCACCGATAATATCGAGCGCGCAGGTCTCGGAGGCGAGAATCCAGGCGCCGTCGAGATCGCCGAGCACCAGCGGGCGGATGCCGAGCGGGTCGCGGCACCCGATCATCTTCTTGGACGTCATCGCCACCAGCGAGAAGGCGCCTTCGACTTGGCGCACCGCATCGATGAAGCGCGAATTCAGGTCGCGCTCCTTGCTGGTGGCAACCAGGTGCAGGAGCGTTTCGGTGTCGGAGGTGGAAGAGAAGATGGCGCCTTGCTTCTGCAGGGCGCGCTGAACGGTCATGGCGTTGGTGAGATTGCCGTTATGGGCGACGGCAAAGCCGCCATCGGCAAGTTCGGCGAAGAAAGGCTGGATATTGCGCAGACCGGCGCCGCCGGTGGTGGCATAGCGTGTGTGGCCGATGGCACGGTTGCCTTGCAGGCTATCGATGACACGCTGCTTGGTAAAGGTGTCGCCGATCAGGCCGACATGGCGTTCGACATGGAATTGGGTGCCGTCATAGGAAACGATGCCGGCCGCTTCCTGGCCTCGATGCTGCAACGCATGCAGACCGAGCGTTACGATGGCTGCGGCGTCCTGCCGGCCGAAAATGCCGAACACGCCGCATTCGTCGTGGAAATGGTCGTCGGCTTCGGCGGAAAGCACGTCGTCTGCGTCTGCCACTGAGGCTGCCATTGGGGCTCAAGCTCCGCTAAAGTCGCCATATAAGGTCATAGCGCATCGAAAGCAACGCACGTCGTGCGGCGTTCACATGATCGACAGTCTTGAGCCTCGCCAAGTCTGCAGATTGGCAAGTCTGTCGAAATCAGTTTGCCGGCGCCGGGTTTGCAGGTGCCGGCGTCGCGGGCGCATTGTCGGCCGGCGGCGCATCGCTGTCGTCGGGTGCCGGAGCAGTGGCGTCGTCGCCGGCGGCAGGGGCTTCCGCAGCAGGCGCGTCGGGGGCCAGAGGCGTCTCGGTGGCCGGCTGATTCGGATTGAGCTTGTTGAGGATGGCGTTTTCCGGATCCTCGGGCAGCAGGCTTTCGAGCTTGGCGCCGATCGATTCGAGCAATGGCTTTGACTTGGCGTTGGCAATCCAGCCTGGAGCCTTGGCGCCGGCCAGCCAATTGAAGAAAAGCAGCGCGACAGCGACGACCAGGATGCCGCGCGCCGCGCCATAGAGGAAGCCAAGTGTACGATCGAGCGCGCCGATCCTGGAATCGATGATCCAGTCGGCGAGCTTCATGGTGATGACCGAAACGACGATCAGCGCGACAATGAAGACGATACCGGCGGCCGCCGCCATGGCGGCCTTTTCGTTGTCGACATAGGGCTGAATGTAAGGCAGCACCGGCTTGTAGAAGAAGAAGGCGGCGGCCGCGGCGGCTGCCCAGGAGATGATCGACAGGATCTCGCGAGAAAAGCCGCGAACCATAGCGAGCATCGCCGAGACCAGGGTGAAGCCGACGAGAATTCCGTCAAGCAGCGTAATCGGCATGTTTTTCGCCCCACTCCGATCTCTTTTTCACGGCCCGACGAGCCGCATCACTCTTGCTCGTCGGCGCGGCTGCGCCGAGAGCCGGCTATGCGCGCCACGAGATCGGCAAGCTCGGTGGGCTGGAAAGCGCCGGCTCCGATCCCCCCGACCCCATTACCACCAACAAGTTCCTCGCTGCCCAAGGGCAGAACCGCGCGTCCGAAACCCAGCTTTTCGGCTTCCTTGAGGCGCTGCTGCGCATGCGCAACCGGCCTCACCGCACCCGAAAGGCTGATTTCGCCGAAATAGACGCAATCGGCGGGAAGGGCAAGACCGGTGAGCGAGGAAACCAGTGCCGCCGCCACTGCCAGGTCGGCCGCCGGCTCCGAAATGCGGTAGCCGCCGGCAACGTTGAGATAGACGTCGTGCGTGCCGAAGCGGACGCCGCAATGGGCTTCCAGAACCGCCAGGATCATCGACAGCCGGGCACCGTCCCAGCCGACGACGGCGCGGCGCGGTGTGCCCAGTGTCGATGGCGCCACCAGCGCCTGGATCTCGACCAGCACCGGCCGTGTGCCTTCCATGCCGGCGAAAACCGCGGCACCCGGCGACTTCGCATGGCGCTCACCGAGGAAAAGCTCGGACGGGTTGGCGACTTCCCGCAAGCCCTTGTCCGACATTTCGAAGACGCCGATCTCGTCCGTTGGCCCGAAGCGGTTCTTGACGGTGCGCAGGATGCGGTAGTGGTGGCCGCCTTCGCCCTCGAAATAGAGCACCGCGTCGACCATGTGCTCGACGACGCGTGGGCCGGCGATCTGGCCCTCCTTGGTGACATGGCCGACCAGAACGATCGCCGCCCCTGTGGATTTTGCATAGCGGATCATCGCCTGGGCGGCGGCACGCACCTGGGTCACCGTGCCGGGTGCCGAATCCGCCATGTCGGTCCATAGCGTCTGGATCGAATCGAGAATGACCAGGTCCGGCCGCTTGCCATCGGCGATGGTGGCGAGGATGTCCTCGACATTGGTCTCGGCGGCGAGCTCGACCGGGGTGTCGGCGACGCCGAGCCGCTGGGCGCGCAGCCTGATCTGCGCGACCGCCTCTTCGCCCGAGACATAGACGATGCGGTGGCCCTTTGCTGCCAGTGCGGCGGCGGCCTGGGTGAGCAGCGTCGACTTGCCGATGCCGGGATCGCCGCCGACCAGCAGCGCCGAGCCGCGCACGAAGCCGCCGCCGGTGGCGCGGTCGAGTTCGCCGATGCCGGAGACGATGCGCGGCGCGTCCTCGATGTCGCCGGAGAGGCTGGTCAGCACCACCGCACGACCCTTGCGGGCGTTGCGCGTATTGGCCGGGCCGGAGCCGATACCGCCTGACGTACCTTCCTCGACCAGCGTGTTCCACTCGCCGCAGGCATCGCATTTGCCAGCCCAGCGCTGATGCACCGATCCGCAATTCTGACAGATGAACTGGATACGGGATTTGGCCATCAGGCGCGGCCTGCGGCAATTGAAAGACAGGTCGGCGGGACAGCGCCCCCCTCTGTCCTGCCGGACATCTCCCCCTCAAGGGGGGAGATTGGCAGCTCCGATATTGGCGTATATCTAGCAGCATTGACGATTGCCGAAAGCCGAAATGACATCCGATCTTCCCCCTTGAGGGGGAGATGTCCGGCAGGACAGAGGGGGGTGCGAAGGAATGAGACCTGTATCAAGAGGTCACTCGAACCGATCCGGCAAATGATGCTCTTCCGCAAGGTCCGAGAAGCGGGTGA
>NZ_JAMYQL010000019.1:0-114733 GCF_040320865.1 Mesorhizobium sp. M0598
AGAGGTGAATCATGATCGTCAGGGATTTCAATAAGGAGAATCTGACAGCCCGGCGGGTTCAGACGACGAGCTGCGAAAGCGTGCAGTTGGGGGGCGCGAGGTGCCCAGCATGATCTGCTTGCTGCGCGCCAGCAGGCGACGTGATCGCGTCGACCGGCGACCTGTCGCGCTGGGGTGTTTTTGTTTCGCTGCGTCTTACGGGCACAGTGCGGCCGTGTTCTGGTGTCCGCGCCGGTGCGCAAACGTATTGCAGTTTTTTGCGGAACAGCAGTCAGCATCGTCGACGATATCGCCGTTCGAGCTGGCGGCATTGCCATGTCGTGCTGCAGTCCTGCTGATGCCCGAGAAGAGCCAGCATGTTCTTCTTCGCCATGCGGAGCGCAGCTTCCAACTCGCCGTCTCGGGAGCGGATATCCTGCAACTGTTTACCTGCGTGCCTAGGCGATCTGGCGCAGCACTTTCGATGCATCGCCTGTGGGCGACATGCAGTTCGTCAGCAAATTCGTCGTAGCAGTCAGGCGCAATAAGCTGGATCATCAAGGGCCTCCTCGCCGGGAAAATTTCCCCGCCATTGGAGGCGAACATTCACGCAATGGCAGCCTGTGCAGTTGCACAGGTGAGCTGACTTGTTAGTGAACCGAAAGACTTGAAGCGGCGAGACGCGCAATTGCCTGTTTGGTGGTGCTGACGCCGAGCTTCTTGCGGGCATTGCCGAGATGAAACGTGGCCGTGCGCCGCGTGATCCCCACGATGCAGCCGATCTCCCATTCGGACTTGCTCTTGCTGCCCATTGCAGGCACTCGTATTCGCGCGGCGTCAGCGAGATACCGTCCACCATTCGCGCGCCCGAAAGTTTGCGGCGGACGAACATATGAAAACCGGACGCGATGAACGGAAGACCTTGTTGTGGCGTTCCGCCACGCGGATAAATACAGGATCGGGCTTGTCGGCGGCAAAGTCATCGCCGCAAAATTTCCTCGAAGATCGATAATCGGGATCGTTACGCCGCAGCAGATGCCAAACTGGGCTGCTTCCTCGAAAAACCTAAGCTGAGGCCCCGATAGATCAAAAACTCTTTAGGTCAAATCCCCATCGAAATGGGGGTTTGCGATAGCTTGCACGTACAATGACCGGGTCGACATTCTGATACCGGTTCTCAAGATAGCGCGCTGTCCAGAGCGCCGGATAATTGGAGATCAGCATGGGCTTGCCATCAGACCCCGGCGGCAACGAGAGGTAGGCAAAGGCGAGTATATCGAGACCTGTGGCGACATCGGCCATGGCTTCCCGGAAATCGCCCTCATCGATACTTACCGACAACTTTTCCAGGAATGTCTCGAAGACAAGCGGCATGTCCTTCGTCATTGTCCTGGCTCGACCCCTCCGTCTGTCTGCTGCGCGCCACCTTGACCCTTGAGACCCCACCATAAAGCAGGCCCGCATAACCGCGGCCGGCCGCGGCCGGCTTCGCGGGCATTGGCCGGGCTGACCGTATTTACAGAATGCCGCGACGCTTGCATGATCCTCGCACCGGTCACCGCCAACCGCAGCTGCGCTTGACTGACTGTTCGAACGGCCATCTCGGAGAAGCTACAGCATCTTCCCGACGCAATAGTGCAATCAGAGAGCTTCTTGGGACGAAACGAAATCCTCGGCGCCCCCGCATCATGCAATCGTGAGAAGTCATCCTGCGCCACTACGGTCGGGGCGGCATCAAAGCCGTGATCAATCCAATGGTTGCCGCGGTTAACGTCGGTCGACAGGGAAGAGCACAACGATAGGTGCATCTCGCCGCTTTGAGCGCTATGATCCGGACGTATCGTTGCGCCGCTTTCCGATTGTTGGTGGGCAGATCGACTCCAAACGTTGGCATGGATAGGGGTGCCGCTATTCTCCGCTAAATTCAACACCAAGCTATCATCTTAAGCCGGACCCAACCCAGGCCGGCACTATCGCTCGACACTGCTGCGGCGACATTCCATTGAAGGCTCTGAAGCACTTCGCGAAGTGCGAGGCAGACGTAAACCCGCAGGCCATGGCAATGTCGATGATGGGCATCCGTGTGCCTTCGATCAGGCGCTTCGCATGGTCTGTGCGAATCCGGAGATAGTGACGCACTGGCGGAAGTCCGATATGGGAAGCGAACAAGCGTTCCAGCTGGCGCCGCGATACTCCGGCCCGTTGCGCGACCTCCTCCATTGTCAGCGGGAACTCCACATTTTCTTCCATGATCCGCATTGCCATCAGGAGCTTGTCGCTCACACCGGCAAAGGCTAGACCCGACGGCCCGGTCTGGCGGTTTGATCCTGAGCGCTGACCTTGGACAGTCGCGTGGCGGCAGACCTCCTGTGCAATATACCCGCCGGCATGGCTGCCGATCAGATCGATCGCCAGGTCGAAAGCTGCCAGTTCTCCCGCGCAGGTTGAATACTGGCCGTCCTTGACAAACAAGGAATCGCTTATGCGGGGCTGGTTGAACACTTCGGCGAAAGCAGCGAGCCGCGACCAGTGTATCGTGCAGCGTGTGCCTGCCAGAAGACCCGTCCGAGCAAGCAGCCATGTCGCTGTGCCAACCGCAGATATCGGCAGCCCGCGACGCGCCATCGTTCGCAGAAATCCGTTGAGTTCAGGCGTCAGTTGCTGTTCTACCAGCTCGCCCGTCACGATAGCGAGCTGGTTCGGTCTGCGATCGCCCGAACCGGAAACCAGCTCGTCTATCGCGACATCAACGGCAACCGAAAGGCCGTTGGCGCCCTCGATTGGCCGAGGATCAAGCCCCGCGATTCGCCACCGGAACAGTGGCAGCCTCGATACCGTGTTGGCGATGCGAAAAGGTTCGATATAGGCGTGAAGCGCCAGGTGCGAGAACCCGGGTAACAAAAGAACCACCAAGTCAAACGGTCGATCGGGCGCCGCCGAAATATTCGGCGTGGCCAATGACGTCATTGCGCTGATGTTGGCGGGCGCGTTCACTAGGATCCGTACGTGACTACCGGCTCACCGAAGATGCCGGGTTCCGGTTTGACACCGAGGCCTGGCAGCTGGGGTACGGCGATGTGACCATTTTCGATGACGATGGGATTCTTCGCGTCGAAATGTCCTTCGATATATTCCTGCGCGATCCAGGCGCCCTCGAAACGGCGCGGCTCCACAGTGGAAGCTAAATGCACGCAAGCCGCCGCGATTATGTCGCCACCCCATGCGTCATCACAGCTGTGCGGTAACGAGCGGATGGCGCAAAGGTCACGCATCGTCGCCATTTTGGTGAGGCCGCCAAGACGGGTGACCTTGAAGCCGAAGCCATCTGCGATGCCGAGGGAGATCGCCCGGAGCACTGCATTCTGATCTTCGGTGTTCTCATCCAGATAGATCGGATGGGTGACCCTGCCCTTTAGAGTGGCGACCTCATCCATAGTGTTGCAGGGCTGTTCGAAAACAAAGGGGATCGCCTGGCAAAGCCGATCGAGATGGATCGCTGCAGCGACAGTGAGGCCCCTGTTGCCATCCACTGCGATACGCGCATTATGGCCGACCACCTCCCAAACCTTGTGAACCGTGGCGACATCCTTTTCGAGATTTCGGCCCGAGATTTTGACCTGCAGGCGTGGATAACCTGACTTCACCTTGTCCTTGGCAATCCTGGCCGTTTCGTCCGGTGAGCCAACAATCAGCGAGTAGTAGGACGGGACGCGATCGGTCAGGGCGCCGCCCAACAGCGTTGAAACCGGCACTCCCAGCCGTTGCCCAAGGAGATCGAGAAACGCTATGTCGAACGCTGCCTTGGCATAGTCATGCCCGTTCAAGCGCTCGCCCATGCGTTTGGCGAGAAGCCGGATCGAGGCAATCTCAGCGCCGATAAGACCCGGCGCGATTTCTGCAATCGCCGCGCGTGCGCCGAGTGCATGATGCGGCTGATAAACCGGCCCTACCGGGCAGGTTTCGCCCCAGCCAGTCAGTCCGTCATCGGTCACAATCTCGACAATGGTGCTGTCAAGCGCGTCTACGTCGTCGCTGGCCATTCGATAGGTGCTACCTTTAACAGGCAGCTTGACCTTATAGACGTTGATCTGGTCAATGCGCATGAGGATGCTCAGTATTCCTCGTTGAGCGCGTCGACAGCGGGGATTTCCCGCGAGCGCCGATCGATATACGCGCGCAATTCCTCGTCCTTCGCGATGTCGAGCTTTGGTTCTTCATATTCGGCCAGAAGGCGGCGCGCATGCTCCAGGGCACGCTGCTTGATGTCCTTGGAGCCATCAGCGTACCACTGCTCGACCGAGTTATTGTCGAAGAGTTTCGGAATAAAGAAGGCCTTCTCGAAGTTGGCCTGTGTATGGGGATGTCCAAAGTAATGGCCGCCCGGCCCGACATCGCGGATCGCAGCCAGGGCTTCATCGAAATCGTCCCACTGGATGCCTTGCGTCATGCGATAGCCCATGGCGCAGACTTCGGCGTCGACGACGAACTTTGCGATCGAGCAGTGCATACCGGCTTCATTCCAGCCAGCCGAATGCCAAATGTAGTTTGCGCCTGACAGCAGCACGGCCATCATCGTCATCGCACTTTCATAGCCAGCTTGCGCATCGAAGATCTTGGCGCCGCCAAGCAAGTTCGAAGTGCGCCAGGGCACGTTATAGCGACGAGCCATCTGGCCGATCATGAAATTCATGAGCGATATCTCTGGCGTTCCCGCCATCGGCGCTCCCGATTGCATCGACACGGTCGACAGGTAATGCCCATAAATCGCAGGGCAGCCCTTGCGCACCACCTGCGTGTAGGCAAGTGCCGAAAGCGCCTCCGCATTGAGCTGCGCCACCGCCGCCGCGGTGGAGGCTGGCGTGTTCGCGCCGCCGAGAACGAAGGGCGAGCACAAGACGGGCTGGTTGCGCCGGCAGAAAGCACGCATGCCGCCCAGCATGACCTGGTCCCATACCAGCGGCGAATTGCCATTGCAGTTTCCGGTGGTGACTGCATGCTTGTCGAGGAAGCCTTCACCGAAAAGGATCTCGCACATGTCGAGCACGTCCTCGGCATTCTTGGGCGAGGTGGTCATGCCCATGAAAATCTTGTCCGAATGCTTTATTGACGAGTAGGTGATGTGCAGGTGCCGATGCGCGACGACAATGTCCATCGGCTCGACGATGTGGTGAGCCGACGAATGTAGCGCCGGCATCATGTGGGCGAGTTTATGAAACGTCCCCAGGTCCGCAATTGTCGGTCCACGCCTCACATCATCGAGATCGCGCATGTACGGTGCGCCGGTCATCGGCACGAAGATGGATTTGTCGCCTCCGAGCTCGACATTCTTCGCTGGGTCGCGCGCGAAATATTCGACGTTGGGGGGAATGGTCTTGATGAGCTCCATGACCAGGCCGCGGTCGAGATGAACGCGGTCATCCGCGCGCACGTCCGCTCCGGCTCTCTTCCAGTCCTCAATCGCGATCGGATCGCGAAAGACCACGCCTACTTCTTCCAGGATCGCGAGAGAAGCCTCGTGAATGCGTTCAACCTGCTCGGCATCCATCGGCTCTACCACCGGCAGGCCGCGCTTCAGCGTCGGCAACATGTCGACCTTTGGCGCGGTGCGGATCGTCCGCCGCGCTTCCCGCCCTCCTCTACGAGAGAGCTGTAGTTGAGCAGTCATCCCGGCCTCCAGACAAATAAGTCGCGACACCGAAACCGGACCGCGCTCAACTATTGCCGGAGCTTTGAGTATTGACCTACTGCAAAAGTCTCACGCGCGTGTTGACTAAAGGGCTGCACCGCCGGCTCGCTCACCCGGACACCCGAGATGGTTCGGGTCGAGCAGCGGCGGAGCCGTTCCACGTCGCAGCCCAGCCTTTACGGATATCGCGCAAACTTGGACGGAATCGCCCAAGACCGTAGGCACATCGACAGGCAGAGACGATGATGCATTGCGGCAAGCGAGCGAAATAAAGTCAATCGGGAGGCGACTTTTTTGCGTCGGCTGGCTTCCGCGGTTCCGTGGTAGCACGTTTCTTGCTTGGTGCGGGGCAAGAACAGAACAGCCCATTCCCGGATCAGGCGAGGTGAACAGAAACGACAACCTCGGACTCATCTACGCATCCGATGGGTATCGACAGGAGGATTTGATTGCCAAGGTCAAATCTAGTGAATAATATACTCGGCGCGAGCACGTCGCGCAGAACCTTGCTGAAGGCGGGCGGCGCCGCCGCGCTGGCCATGAGCGGCCTGACGACGGGCGCCAGGGCCGACGCATCCCGGCCGCGGGTCTATGCCTTCGCGGCATGGTCCGACGCGCTGGCAATCACCTATGTCGGCGCGAAGCTCATCGACGACAATTTCGGCTACAAGGTCCAGCCGCTGCAGGCGGAGCCGGGCGTGATCTATGCCTCGCTTCAAACCGGGAAGGCCGACCTCTATTCGAACTCCTATATAGAGGGGATGGGCCCGCTGAAGGGCGATTATCACGGCGGCCAGGCCGACTATGTAACGAAAGTCGTCGATTCCATCAAAGTCGTCGGCGTTTCGGAAGGTCCGATGACGCAAGGCCTTGCCGTTCCGGAATATGTCGACATCAAGAGCATCGCCGAGCTCAACGATCGCGCCGACAAGTTTCCGGGCGGTATCATCGGCATCGACGCCGGCTCCGGCCTGATGCAGGCTGCGGACGCGACGGTGAAGGCTTACGGTCTCAAGCTCAACCTGGTCCCGGGCAGCCAAGCTGCCATGGAAGCGGCCTTCCAGCGCGCCTACTCCAAAAACGAGCCGATCGTGGTTACCACCTGGGAACCGCTCCCGATGTGGAGCAAATTCAAGATGAGATACCTCGACGACCCGAAAAGGACGATGATGGCGGAACCATACTATTGCTTTCACGTCACGACAAACGACTTCGAATCCAACTTCGCGAAGGCCCAGGCATTTCTGACGAAGTTCCATATTCCGAATGATGAATTGGCGAAGATCATGAGCTGGAACGACGGCGGCATGAGGCCTGAAGATGCCGCTGCCAAGTGGATCGGCGAAGTGAAAGGCAAGGGTATAATCGAGCCGTGGCTCGCCTGATCCTATAGCACGCATCCTGCCGGAGTGCAGGGGTTGGCGCGGAACCCTGAACCGCCATCTGTTCTTGTGCGCGGGAGCCTTGCATGAGCACACGAAAGCCAGCCATAGTGATCAAGGATCTCTACAAGATCTACGGCGGCAATCCCGGACTGAAGCTGGACAGATTGCGTTCGGCGCCTGCGGCCCCGACGAGGGCAGCGGTTTCGTCGCGCTCAACAACATCAACATGACCATTGAGACCGGGAAAATCTTCGTCGTAATGGGTCTCTCAGGCAGCGGAAAATCGACCCTTCTTTGCTGCATCAACCGACTTATCGATCCCACTGCCGGCCAGATCGTGGTCAATGGGCAGGACGTCACGAAAGCCGGCAAAAAGGAACTCCGCCAGATCCGCTCCAGCATGATCGGAATGGTGTTTCAACATTTTGCGCTCCTGCCGCACATGTCCGTCATCGATAATGTTGCGTTTGGGCTCCGTGTCGCCGGGGTCGGACGCAAGGAGCGACGCGAGCGCGCAGGCAAGACACTCGAGGTCGTAGGGCTCAGCGGATGGGGCGACCGCAAGCCGTCCAACCTTAGCGGCGGCATGCGCCAGCGCGTTGGCCTGGCGCGTGCCCTGGTGATGGACACGCCGATGCTGCTGATGGATGAGCCGTTCAGCGCGCTCGACCCGCTCATTCGCGAGGAGATGCAACAGGAGTTGCTTCGGCTTCAGAGCACTCTGAACAAGACGATTGTCTTTGTGACACACGACCCAAACGAAGCGGCAACGATCGGTGACCGCATCGCTATTCTCCTCAAGGGAGAGGTCGTCCAGGAAGGCCAGCCGATCGATATCGTGCTCTCCCCTGCCAGCGACTACGTCAGGGACTTCGTGCGGGGCATCGATGTCTTCAAGGTGCTGTCGGCTGGCCAAGTTATGGACTCTGCCCGCCGGTGGAACTGGCGAACGGGCCGATCTCGGAATGGACGAAACATCTGTCGAAAGACTTCGTAAAGCTCGCGCCCGACGAGCTGATCGCCCCCTATCTCGATGAGCTGGCGAAAGAGCAGCGCGCTTTGATCGTGGTTCAGAACGACGGAACGCCCGTCGGGACGGTCACCCCTAAGTCCGTTCTCAGAGCGCTCGCGGCCCATTCCTCGTTAGCCGGCGCGACGCCGAAGATCGAGAAACCGAAAGCTGCCGACACGACGAAGGCAAACGCCGCGGCAGAACGGGCGACACAATAACGAACCTCAATCTCAAACGACTCTAGCTGAGGATTCATGAGGATGGATTTTTCGGAGTTTGCAGGCACGGTTGCCGCGTCAATGGACGACTTCACGACCTACCTCTCAGCGCATTTCGGATTTGTTTTCGACTTTATCTCGACCGTCATCCTGGGCATTCAGCAGCCCTTGGCAACGATCCTGACGAGCGCACCGGCCTGGTTGATCATCACGATCGTTGTGATCGGAAGCGGCTTTCTCGGCCGGCTCTCGCTGGCCATTCTGAGCGGGTCTGGACTGGCCTTCATCGTCGTCATGAATCTTTGGGCTCCTGCGATGGTGACACTTTCGCTTGTCCTTACAGCGGCAACTCTCGCCCTGGCCATCGGCATACCGATCGGAACCTTGATGGCCGAATCCAAACGCCTGAATGCTGTTGTCGAGCCAATCCTAGACTTCATGCAGACGATGCCCCCCGTTCGTACTCCTCGTCCCAGCCGTGTTTTTCTTCAGTGTCGGCACCGTCCCTGGCATTGTTGCCACGATCTTCTTCGCCATGCCGCTTCCGATCAGGCTAACCGCCCATGGCCTCAATATGGTCGAGCAGGAAATGGTCGAGGCCGACGAGGCCTTCGGCGCGAGCCGCCTAGCCGTGCTGTTCCTGATTAAATTGCCGCTGGCGTTTCGTTCGATTATGGCGGGCGTCAATCAGTGCGTGATGATGTCGTTGTCGATGGTCATCATCGCGTCCATGATCGGCGCCGGTGGATTGGGCGACGAAATCATTCGTCGATCTCTCGCCTGCAGGTTGGGAGAGGCGTCGAAGCTGGTCTCGCCGTCGTGTTTCTGGCAATCCTGATCGATCGCATTACCCGGCGAATTAGCGAGAAAGTTGATCCAACAGCCTGAGAAAAGCGGAGCCAGTCATCGGCCGGACTCACCTCTTTATGAAATGGGTAGCGGGAGCTTTTTGGTACGGCCGCCGTCGATGACGTAGACCTGACCGGTCACGAAGGCGCTCTCTACCGAGGCAAGCCAGACTGCAAGATTTCCGACATCGGCAGGCTCGCCAAGACGCCCAACCGGATGCATGGCGAGCAGTTCTCTGCGGACGCGGGAAGTGTCGGCCATGCTGTCGATGTAGACCTCACTGAGATCAGAATTGATCCAGCCCGGTGCAATGGCATTGCACCGGATTCCCTCGTGCCCATGATCGACCGCGACCGCCGCTGTGAAGCCGTGAATGCCCGCTTTCGAGGCGGAATATGCAGGATGTCCCGGGTTGGACGCCAGGCCTTCGATTGAGCCGATGTTGATGATGTTTCCCCCACCCCGCTTCCGAAGGTGCGGCATTGCTGCCTTCGCCAGCAAGAATGGGGCCTTGAGGTTGATGTCCATCATCTGATCCCAGTCGGCCTCAGTCATTTCCTCGACGGTTTTCTCGAACATGATCCCGGCGTTGTTCACCAGGATGTCCAGGCCACCAAAGCCTTCGACAACAGTCTCGACGGCTGATCGAATGTCGCCGGAATTCGCGAGATCCGCCTTCACATAGATGGTTCGATCGCCAAGCAATGCGTCAGGCGCCGGATGTCTCTGCACAATGGCAACCCTCGCCCCCTCCTCCACAAAGCGCTGTGTAATACCGGCGCCGATACCCCGTCCACCGCCGGTGATGATTGCAATCTTGCCTGCCAGTCTCTCAGCCATGGACGCCCTCAATAGACAGGTTTTGCGCCGTTCACTTCGACCGCCGTGCCGGCGATGTAGCGGGCGGCGTCGGAACATAGGAAGAATACCACGTCGGCTATGTCTTCCGGCTCAGCGATCCGGCCCAGCGGCACCGTATTGTTGAGCTCCGCTATGGCTGTGTCCGTATTGAAGCCACGCCGGGCAAAACCGGTACGCAGCATCGGGGTGTTGACTTCATTCGGGCACACCGCGTTGACCCGTATCCCATCACCTGCATGGTCGCGGCCAAGACACTTGGAAACGCCGCCACGGCTGCTTTGCTGGTGCAATACGCTACGTGACCAGGCCCCGGATAAAGTCCCCAGCAGGATGCGATGTTCACAATCGCGCCGCCGCCGTGGCCTTTCATGTGACGAATGGCTTTCCGGCAGGTATGGAAAAATCGATGTCAGGTTAATCTCGAACGTCCGCTCCCAATCGTCGTCGGTCGTCTCGAGAATGTTTCCTCGCGTGATTATTCCGGCGTTGTTGACGAGCACGTCCAGCCGCCCTGTGGCCTGTGCGGAATACTCAATCAAATCTTCGCAATAAGCCTTGTTCCGGAGGTCGCCGGCCTTGCTCCAGACGTTCTGTCCGGTTCGGTTGAGTTCGGCCTCGAGCCTGTCCAGGCCAGCTTGGTCGGCGTCGCCGGCAACCACACGAAAGCCGTTCGCAACGAACTGTCTGGAGATCGCTTGCCCGATACCTCCCGCCGCGCCTGTTATGACCGCAGTTTTCTTTTCAATGCCAGTCATAGCTCAAGCCATCTTTAAGAGGGAAAGTCCAGCTCATAATCTCTGAACGGAGGCCGAAGACCAGTGGGGCAGCCCTGCAAAAGTCTCACCCCCTTGTTGAGTTGTTGAGCCCAGACATCGCCGGGACATGCTACGGTGTAGCTGCGTCGGACATGGATTGGGCAGCGTCGCAGATCGCGAAGCATGGTTCGTACAGTTTTCCTATATTGCGCCGCAAATAGGTTGGGATCCGGCCATAGTAGGTCGAACGCGGGCTATCGCGCCGCCTTGCAAATGCGTTTCCCGACATCTTGAGCATCGCTTGCTATGTTTGTCGCGCGGCGCGATTGCCGGAGTGTTTGGAGCTTGAGATGGTTCGCCGCTATTACGACCTGCCGTCCCTGACTGCTTTGGCTGTTTTTGAGGCTTCTGCCCGGCACCTGTCATTCAAATTGGCTGCTGCGGAACTGAACGTCACTCCTGGCGCCGTTAGCCGACAGATCAAAGCGATCGAGGACGAACTGGGGGTTCCGCTGTTTACCCGATTGGGAACCGGTGTGGCGCTGACAAGCGCCGGCGAAGACCTTTATGGCGTGTTGGCCAGTGGGTTTTCGCGGGCCGCAGACATTGTCCGAAATGTGAAACGCGGTGACCGTTCCAAGAACGTCACGCTGGCGTGCACGGATGCCTTCGCGTCGACGTGGCTGATCCCGCGGATGCCGGACTTTTGGACCCGGTACCAAGATATTGCCGTTGACCACCTTATCTCGGACAATCCCCGCGATTACCGCCGCGCCGAGGTCGAACTGCGCATCCGCTACGGGTTCGGATCGTGGTCGAATGAAGATGCTGAGCTCCTTTTCGATGAAACAATCTACCCGGTATGCGGGCCTGGGTTTGCAAGCAAGCATCGCGATGCAACGGCGGAGTCGTTGGCCGACCTCCCCTTGCTGCATGTTGATTGGGTGGATCCCGACTGGGCTGGCTGGGACGAGGTCTTACGGCGCGCGGGAGTCTCGCATGGGCCGACCCGCGGTCGGCGCTTCGGCAAGTTCTTCGTGGCGCTTCAGGCCGCTCAAGCCGATCAAGGTGTGGCCGTTGGCTGGCACCGCCTTGTCAAAGCGCAGATTGACGAAGGGAAACTCGTCAGACTGACGGATCTCGAGCTCCGAGCCCCTGGCAGCTACTATCTCACCTGGTATCAAAATCGCACGCTTTCCCCTGCCGCCCAGAGCCTCCGTAGCTGGATCCGGGAAGCGGCCGCGCAAGAACGAGAAAGCTAGAGCTCTCTGCCGGCGCGCTTCTGCATCGCCCACAGCTTCAGTGGCGCGCCGATCGACATCAGCGGTTCTGGATAAAGCCGAGCCGGGGCTGGCTCGTTCAGGGCGTCTGCAACCATTGGCTCGTTGCTGCCAACGGCAAGATCGGCAGCCAACATCCCGTAGAGGGTGCCCCGCACCGTTCCGAGACCATTGCAGCATCCAGCTACGAACACCCTCTCATCGACTTCGCCGAACGCAGGAGCGGAATTGAGAGAGAGACACAAGTGGCCTCCCCAGCGAAATTCCATCGGTATTTCACCCAGCATTGGGAAGCGCGCGTGGAATGATCGATCGTGCACGGCGCCGATCCGACGGATCTGCTTCTCACTGGTGGACATGTCCGGATTATAGGTGAAGGTGTTGCGGACGACGATCCGATCCCCGATCCTGCGGATGGTTGATCCCATCGGATCGGCCGGGATCAAGCCCCAATGCGGCTCACCGCCCAGCGCTGCCTGCTCGCTCTTGGAGAGCGGCCTCGTCATGCTGGCATAGGTGAACACATGCAGCAGGCGTTTCTTGAAGTAACCAAAGCTTTCGAGATGACCGTTGACTGTCAGTATCAACCGCGGCGCTTTGATCTCGCCCTCAGCCGTTTTGGCAGTGTGCAGTTTGCCGGTCCGCAATGTTGTGACCGGTGAATTCTCGAATAGCTGCACACGCCTCGACAAACCTTCGGCGAGTCCACGAATGAAGCCGGCCGGCTGTGCCATTACCGTTCCCGGCGTAAACGTACCGCCGACGAAGAACTCGGTTCCGGTGATTTCCTTCAACTGCGGCCCGTCGAGCCGCTCGAATGGCTCGCCTAAGCCCGTCAGGTGCGTTTCGAATTCGCCCAGGACGGCAACACCGTGATCGGTTGCAGCTCCATGGTACTTGCCGGCCCGAACGAAGAATTTCTGCAGCCCGTATTCGTCCGCCGCCGAAGCAGAGAATTCAATCGCGGCCCGGTTCATCCGGATGCGTTTGCGATCGTGATCCTGGCTTCCGCCGTAATGCTGCCGACCGAGCTCGTGCGGAAGGTCGATCATGAAGCCGGAGTTGCGCCCGGCAGCACCCCAGCCGACGCGCTGAGCGTCGACCACCACTATGCGCTCGTTCGGCACCAGTTGTGAGAGGCGCCGCGCGGCCGCCAAGCCAGCAAACCCAGCTCCTACAATGAGCCAGTCCGCCTTATGACGGCCGCGCAGCACCTCAGGTGCCTTGGGAGGCGGCAGAATACCGTACCAACCGGGCATGGATGTGTCCGCAGGCGTGCGGCCAGCCTCATAATCTCTCATCGATGCGACCAGGCTAATCTACCGAACGCGAGACTTTAGGATCGGAGATGTCCGCCCAGATGGTCTTGAGTTCAGTATATTGGTCGTGGGCATGCAATGACTTGTCTCGTCCCCCGAAGCCCGAAAGCTTGAAGCCGCCGAAGGGAGTCGAGACATCCCCTTCGCCGTAGCAGTTGATGGTCACCGTCCCGGCGCGAATGTCCCTTGCGATGCGATGCGCCTTGCCGAGATTGGCGCTAAAGATTGAAGCTGCAAGCCCGTATTGCGTACCGTTGGCGACCCGGAGCGCCTCGTCAGCGTTGGCCACTTTGATTACCGACAGCACTGGACCGAAAATCTCCTCTCGCGCAATCGTCATTTCGGGCGTGACATCGTCGAATACGGTCGGCTCAATGAAATAGCCTTTGCCGTGCTTGTGGGCGTTGCCGCCCGTGACGATCTTGGCGCCTTCCTCCCGCCCCTTCTTGATGTAGCCCATGATGCGGTCGAACTGCTCCTTCGACACAATGGCGCCGAGCCGATTGCCCGGATCCAGCGGCTCGCCCAAAGGCCATTCCTTTAGCTTGTGGAGGATGGTTTCCACCAAGCGATCCTTGATCTTCTCGTGCACGATCAGGCGGGAATTTGACGAGCAGTTCTCGCCCATGTTCCAGAAACCAGCTTGGGTGACATGCTGTGCAACAACGTCGAGGTTCTCGGCGTCTTCCAGCACGATGCATGGGTTCTTTCCGCCGCATTCGAGCACGATGCGCTTGAGATTGGACTCGGCGGAATATTCCAAGAATTTCCGGCCGACGTCAGTCGACCCGGTGAAGGCGACCATCTCGATATCGGGATGCACGCCGAGTGCCTTGCCGGTCACTTCGCCCGGACCGGTGACGATTTGCAGGACGCCCGACGGCAGCCCGGCCTCATGCGCCAGTTCGGCGATCCGCAACGTCGACATGTTGGTCTGCTCGGCCGGCTTCACAATGACGGAGTTGCCCGTCGCAAGTGCCGGACCGATCTTCCAGGCCAGCATGAGGATCGGGAAATTCCAGGGCAGAACGCAGGCGACCACGCCCAGCGGCTGGCGCACGATCATCGACACGACATCGTCGCCCGAAGGTGACGTCTGGCCGTAGAGCTTATCGGTGGCTTCCGCATGCCATTCCAGGCAATGCAGAGCCTCGGGGATGTCTATGGTTTCGACGTCGTAGATCGGCTTGCCGCTTTCGAGCGTCTCAAGCACCGCAAGCTCATGGGCGTTTCGCTTCATGAGTTTCACGAGCCGCCGCAGAACGCGCTTGCGCTCGCTCGGATGCGCACGCGACCAGGCGCCCGATTCAAACGCCAGTCGCGCCTTCTCGACGGCGAGATCGACATCGGCCTGGCCGCAGGAAGCGATCCTGGCGATGACCTGCCCTGTCGCGGGATTGATGGTCTCGAAAGTATCCCCGGATTGTGCCGCCCGCGCCTTGCCGTCAATTACTGCGCTGGTCGGCAGTGGCAGGCTGTCGGCCAGGTTCTGGTACTCATCACGCGTTAATAGCGATGACATTCTCGGAAGCCCTCTTCTGGGATTTTGCAGTGATTGACGCGATGACTGCCTTAAGGGTGCGGATCGTCGACTCGAATTCCCGCTTCTGTTCGTCGCCGAGTGCCCGCATCGGC
Source organism: Mesorhizobium sp. M0598 (assembly GCF_040320865.1). Classification (NCBI taxonomy): domain Bacteria; kingdom Pseudomonadati; phylum Pseudomonadota; class Alphaproteobacteria; order Hyphomicrobiales; family Phyllobacteriaceae; genus Mesorhizobium; species Mesorhizobium sp. M0598. The sequence goes on from NZ_JAMYQL010000019.1 coordinate 14,980, forward strand.
AGGCGCACGGGCCCAGCCGGCAATCCAGCCAATTCGCACCCGAACTTGATGCTCTGGACGAATTTGCCGCCCTGTTCGAGAAGTCTCATCAGAGGCAGAAGCGCCGACATGATCTGCCGGCCCTTGGTGAAGTCCTTCTCGATCACGCAGGCTTCGTAGAGCGCGAGGTGCTCTGCCGGTAGGCAGTTGCCGGCGCCGCACACCCACCCTTTTGCGCCCCAGGCGAAGAATTCGAGGGCCTGATCATCCATGCCGCAAAACAGATCGATGTGCGGATAGTCACGAGCCAAAGCGTGCAGCTGATTCATGCTGCCGCTGGATTCCTTGATGGCGCAGAAATTGGAGCTGCGACCGACCCGGTCCAGGAACTCGAGGTCCATCATCGTGCCTGTGCGTCCGGGATAGTTGTAGAGCATCACCGGTAGATTGGCTGCCTTGTCGATCGCAAGCGCATGATTGGCAAGTTCGAGCTGCGTGGGAACAGCGTAGTACGGCGACCCGATCAGGATGCCGTTGTACTTCAGGTCCTTTGCAACTAGCGCATATTCGATGCAATCCTCGGTACGAATGGCGCCGACGCCGGCGATCAGGGGCATCTTCCCCTTCACCACGCTCCTGGCAAGCTTAAGCAAGCTGACGCGCTCGTCGCGCGACGCGGCGTAGTACTCGCCTGTCGTGCCACCGACAATGATACCGTGGACGCCAGCTGCGACCAGGTGCTCGACCATGACGCAGAAGCCGTCACGGTCGATCGATCCGTCCGCATGAAAGGGCGTTGTGACGGGCGGAATAACGCCTTTGAACGACATCTGCCTGTCTCCAATTCGGGCTACAGGTCAGTGTTATATGCAAGCTGAGGAGCGGGAGCAGTCGAAATAAAGTCACTTGGCACGCAACTTTTTTGCGGTTCGGGCTATGATCGAGCATACCTAGGAGAATCGGCGTATCGCCGCGCCGCCTGACACGAGCAAGTCGCGCATCTGACGGCTAATAGTCGTTGCTATCCCTTACCTAATCGGGGGTTATGAGGGTACATCGCTTTGGTGTCGAGACTGTTGAGAAACTCCAGAAGGTCGCATCCGCAGCTTAAAGCTAGGGTTTCTGGCTGATATCTGGTCAGGAGCACTTCGTATCATTCGGATTGCCTAACGCCGCGGCCGAAGTACGGACCGGAGCCCGTTGAAGCTCCAGTCCCATGCCGCGGCGAAGCGCGAGCTCATAACATTTCATTGAAATACCGACCAATTAGATGGGGTACCCACTCCGCGAGCGCTTAGCCGTTCGTCGACTACGGCGAACGGTGAAAGCCACAATTCCGCATGTCGTCACGTGCTCTCAGCCTTGTGAGAGGGTCAACGGCGGATTGCTCGGATTTGCGATTGGGCCCCGTCGGCCGCTCGATCGAAAGTGTGATCTGAGGTGGAAACTCTCCTGCGTGCAGGAGGAGGACCCTTTTATCCAGTTCCTTGTCTGCTTCCGTGAGACGATGGTTCAGGCGAAGATAGTCCGTCCAGGTCGGCGTGCGGAACGTCTCCGTCCATTGCATGGGCTCCTGCAGGTTGCGCTGCAGCGTCCAGTGCCGAGCACCGACGTGGCTGTTTACATGCCGGCGCTCGCGCATGAGGTCCAGGAAGGACTCGACATTTTCCGCGGCTACCAGATACTCAATCTTAACAACGATGGGACCGCTTCGTGGCTTGAGATCAAGCGCGACTGCCGGGGGGTTGAATTCCTCCGAACGATCGGGCTCGGATTCGCGGCGCTCGCGAAGAGGAAACAAGGCCCCTGTCGCGGCGACGAGCAAACAGAGCACCGGCGGAACCCTCCAGCGCCAAGGTCAGTGAATGGTTCTGCGCCACCGTGCCCCACACCCAACTGCCGGCCGCTATGCCGCCATCTACCAACGCATAATAGATCGAGACCGTGCGCCCCACGACCCAGCGCGGGCTCGCCAGCTGCACGCTCACGCCAAGCCCCGACCAGGCGGTGACCCAACCAGCGCCGCCCAGGGCGAGTGCAATTGCCGCCACTGCAAGCGAAGAGGTCAGCGCAAGGGAGAGGGAGCACGCCGCGCACGCGACACAGGAGAGGGTCATCAGCCGTTCTTGTGACAAGATCCGTCTGAAGAGGTTATTGGAGATGCCGGCGAACACAGCGCCTGTCCCGAAGCCGGCCATGAGCGCGCCGTAGGCGACGGGCCCTCCTCCCAGCTGATCGCGGACAATCAGGGGCAGCAGCGCGAGTATGGCGATGCTTGCCAGGCCAAAGAGGGTTCCACGGGTGATCGCCGCCTTGATTTCCGATGACATCGCCGTGAAGCGCAGCCCGTCATAGATCGCCGTCCTCATGGATTCACGCGGGAGCGGTGAGGAGCGAACCTTCCACTTGCATCGCCATATGGTGGCCAGAGGGACCGGATAGGTGAGCGTGGTTACGGCGAAAGCCGTCAGAAGCCCGAATGAGGCAACCACGATGCCGCCGAGCGCCGGGCCAACGGTCCGTACAGTGTTGAAGCCGACCGAGAGGAGGGTAACGGCAGCAGGAACATCGCGTCGGTCCACAATGTCGCCAACCGAGGCCTGCCAAGCGGGATCGTTGAGAGCGCCGCCGCATGCGATCAAGAAGCTAAAGCCGAGGATCATCCATGGGTCGACAAAGCCCAGCGTCACAACAGCGGTCAGCATCGCAGACGCCGCCGCCATAAGGCACCAGCCGGCGAACATGACCCTGCGACGGCTGAAATTGTCGGCAATGGCCCCGACGAAGACAGATAGAATAAACGCAGGTAGCGTGGATGAAGCCTGCACCAGTGCAACCATCAGATCGGACGTCGAGATCGTTGCCATCAGCCAGCTGATGGCAACAGTCTGCATCAGCCAACCAAGACTTGAGAACTGCGTGGCGAGCCAGATGGAACGAAAGGTTCGATTGTTGAGCGGCGCAAACGTCGCTGGCGAAATTACATCCGCATCTGCGCCAGCCACTTCGCTCATCTCTATGCCTTTGCCTTTCGTCTACCGGTCCGGTTGCCCTTTGCGTGCCGTCGAGCGGGATCAGCATGGTGACCGGGCAAGTTTTTCGAAGGCTCGGGCAAATTGGCGAGCGCCACTGGCATTTCCACCCGATCGGCCACCTCCCCGCACATGCGCGAGCGTATCCGACGGCCGTTCACGTATCTACCAATGCACCTCGGGGAGCCACTCGAACTAAAGTCAATCGGCAGGCTATTTTTTTGCATCTCTGCAAGGCTTCGATACGTGCTAATCGTCCCTAACCCTTTGATCGTGCGTTGCTAATCGGCAAGTCCAAAAAGCTGGCGACTAAAAGGGCCGCAGCCAAGTAATTTGCCTATTGGCAGAGGAACAAAAATGAGCGTCACAAACCTCGAACTTGAGAGCAGGCGCATAGCGGCGGTTCCCAGTGGTGTAGCCTGCGCGTTCCCAATTTTCGCTGATCGAGCTCTTAACGCAGAGCTTTGGGACGTTGACGGACGACGTTACATCGACTTCGTGGGTGGAATGGGTGCCCTCGCTGTTGGTCATTCGCATCCTGGAATCGTAGCAGCGGTTCGCGATCAGTTGAATCGCTTCACTCACACCTTTTTTGGAACTGCCCCTTATGAAGGCTATGTTGCCTTGGCCGAGCGACTAAATGCTCTTGCACCGATGGCTCCAGCCAAGACCCTGCTCGTCACAACCGGCGCGGAAGCAGTCGAGAACGCAGTTAAGATCGCTCGTTACCATACGGGCCGCCGGGGAATTATTGTCTTTAGCGGAAGCTTTCATGGCCGAACGCTCCTGACACTAGGAATGACAGCTCAGGTAAACCCTTACAAAGTGGGTTTTGGCCCATTTCCAGGAGACATTTATCGTGTTCCGTTCCCATACGCTTATCGCGGAATCAGCACGCAAGACGCCCTGTCAGCCCTCCATGCTCTGTTTGAAACAGAACTCAATGCATCAGAAGTAGCCGCAATTGTTATTGAGCCGGTGCAGGGCGAAGGTGGTTTCCTGCCGGCGTCCTCTGAATTCCTTAAAGCCCTTAGACAGATCTGCGACACTCACGGCATAGTGTTGGTCGCTGATGAGGTCCAGTCGGGTTTCGGACGGACGGGCAGACTTTTCGCCATAGAAAACTTCGACGTTCAGCCGGATTTGATAGCTGCCGCCAAGAGCCTTGCGGGCGGCCTGCCACTTGCAGCCGTGATCGGCAAGGCCGAGATCATGGACTCGGTTCACCGCGGGGGGCTTGGGGGCACTTACGCGGGTAATCCATTGGCATGCGCAGCCGCACTGGCAGTCCTAGACGTTCTTGAGAACGAAGGATTGCTCACTCGGGCGGAAGAAATCGGTGCGCGCCTACAAGCGGGATTTGAGCGCCTCCGAATTAGAAGCAACCATGCAGAGATCGGCGAGATCCGTAGGCTCGGCGCAATGATTGGCATAGAATTGGTTACGGATAGCGTCAGCCGCGAGCCCGCGATAGATGTCACCACGAGAATCATGCAAGAAGCCGCTCAAAACGGCCTGCTGCTGGCCTCGGCAGGACGCTTTCACAACGTGATCCGCTTCCTTGTGCCACTCACAACTTCGAACGAGATTCTGGACGAAGCCATTTCCATCCTTAGTCGATCAATGGAAAATGTGTCTAAACTCCAAGCCTAGCACGGAAGGCGGAGCACTCGGAGGGTAAGCCAAGGGAACTGCTGGCCGCCTGGGAAACTTTGATCTGGCGGTAGGGTTCCGACGGCCGTCTTTCGGCAGATACAGTTAAAGCTGCTGCGCCGATTTCGGAGCGTCCCTGTCGTGGGGAAGCACACCTTGCTGATCGGACACCCAAAGTTGTGTACTTGAAGGCCAATGTTGAGCTCCTTTGGCCTCGAGCCAAGGTACGTCTCCTGAAAGTACGTCCCTATTTGGGGCAACGTAAGTTTGCTACTCGGCGCCGTCGGCGCCGAGCGACAATTAAGAGGTTTCGCGGCTGGCTCAGGCTTGCCGCAAAAATCAAACGAATCGCACATCAAGCGTGATACGAAAAAACATGAGTATGGTTGCAAAACCCGAAATGGAAGATCAGGTGCCAGCAGAGCCGCGTCGCGGACGCCGGCGGCCGCTACCGGACAAGGTCAAGAACATCGTATGGGGCCGCGCTGCGGGACGGTGTCAGTATGCGGGATGCAATGCCCTGCTGATAGGCGACGAGGTGTCGGGAGCAGGGGATGCTAACGCGGCCTATATCGGGCACATCATTGCGGACTCCAAGGAGGGGCCGCGAGGCGATCCGATTCTATCACCCAAACTTGCCCAGGAGCCGGATAACCTGATGCTCGTCTGCGACCGTCACCACCGCGTTTTCGATCGGGAGATGGTTGCTGAGCATCCCGCCGATGTCTTGATGGCGATGAAGCGCCGCCATGAAGTCCGCATCCGGACGGTCACAGCCATCGACGAGGATCTGAGCAGTCATGTCATTCGATACGCTGCGAGGATCGGGACCAACGAATCTCCCGTGGCCAAAGGCGACCTCAAATGGTCGATGATCCCAGATCGCTATCCGCTTGACGACGGTTGGATAGATCTCGATCTCGCGACGCTCGATCTCTCCGATCACGAAACGGATTTCTGGCGCATCCAGGTCCGCAACCTGCGGACCGGCTTCGCCGAGAAAGTTCGCGGGCGAATGGAACGGCAGGAAATCCGTCGCTTGACAGTATTCGGATTGGCGCCGATCCCGCTCCTGTTCGAGTTGGGCCGTCTGATCTCCGACATCGCGACTGCAGACGTCCGGCAGTTGCTGCGCAGCCCCAAGGGCTGGAAGTGGGATCCTGAGGCTCCGCCGCTCCGCTTCAAGGTCCTGCGACCATCCGGTCTGGCCGGCCAGGTCGCGTTGAAGCTGGAGATCAGCGCACGCGTCGCAGACGAGCGGATCCACGCGGTGCTTGGCACCGATGTAGCGATCTGGTCCATCGCGGCCGACGGAGCCCATAACGACATCATGCGCAGCCAGGCCGACATCGTCGAGTTCGCGCGTCTTTTTAGAACAACGCTGGACACCATCAAGGTAGCCCATGGCGAGAACACGATCGTGCACGTGTTTCCCGCCATTCCGGTTTCCGTCGCCGTCGAGTCCGGTCGCTCCTGGCAGCCGAAGGCGCACCCCACTCTCAAGATCTACGACCAAAACAAGAAGCTGGGCGGCTTCATTTTCGCCCATGAACTTGAACACGGCAGCTAACGAGGAGTTTTTCATGAACGTGCATATGAGCCAGACGATCACTCAAGAGGCCCACGAAGTTCTCGAAGACCTCGGCAAAGAACTTGAGATCCCCGAGCGTCGATACGAACAGGCGGCGACGAGCTACAAGTCGTTGGGCGACTGGCTCAATCGACCGGAGTCGACAATTCGGCAATACGGGCCCCAAGTCCACGTCCAGGGGTCGTTCGGTCTCGGTACCGTCACGCCGCCACTCACCGCGGACGAACACTACGACATCGATGCCGTCTGTGAGTTTCACCGTCTGACGAAGAACGAAACCACGCAGGCCAATCTGAAGCGCCTGCTCGAAACCGAAATGAGACTATACGCGCGCAGCAAAAACATGATCAAGCCACTGGAGGAGCATCGCCGCTGCTGGAGGCAGCCGTACGCGGATGAAGCTCAATTCCATATGGACGTCACGCCCGGAATTCCGAGCGGCGGCGAACTGACCCAACTCCTGAAAACGCGCGGCTTCGATGCTTCGCTCGCCGAGACCGCGATCTCGATCACCGACAACCGGCACCCACACTACCAGATTATCGCGGCCGACTGGCAGCGGTCAAATCCACGCGGCTATCTGAAATGGTTTCTGACACGCATGGCGAAAGCCTACGATAAGCGCAAGCAAGAGCTTCTTCAGAAAGGCGTGAGGGCCGGCACCGAACCGATTCCGGACTACCGGATCCGCACCCCGCTGCAGTACGCAATCATGATCCTGAAGCGCCATCGCGACATCATGTACACCGACCACAGCGACGACAAGCCGATCTCGATCATCCTGACGACGCTCGCCGCCCACTCTTACGACGGAGAGGAGAAGATCGCCGAGGCGCTGTTCGTGATCCTGACGAAGATGGACAGCTTCATTGGTATCGCGCCGGACGGCAGCCGTCTCATCGCCAATCCCAGCGATCCGCTGGAGAACTTCGCCGACAAGTGGAAGGAGCATCCAGAGCGGGAGAAAGAATTCCACAACTGGCTGCGAAAGGCCCGCGCCGACTTCACGGCGTTGGCGCAGTTGTCGAACAAGGAACTGATCACCGAGCAACTTGCCAAGGGCGTTGGTGCCGGCATTGCGGACCAGACGCGGCGACGTTCGGCCGCTCGGCTCAGTACACCGGCCCTGCTGACCGCCGGTCTCGTCCGCAGCGAGGCGCAGGCGCGGAATTCGGCCGTACGTATGGAGGGAGATCGCCGGAATGCCTGAGGGTGTCGACCCTCTCGCTCAGCGCTTCAACTCAGCTGTCAGCGTGGTTGAATCATGCTGGCAGCAAGCTGGCTTGCGCCCGCTAAGGCTCGACGCCAGACAACTCGCTAGCTACAGGGGGCGCTTCCCCGAAATCGGCTGGCGATTCGACTGCGACTTTTCCGATCGCCGACGCCGGCTCGACGTTTTGGTGACCGCGGCCTTTCCTTTTGCGCCCGCGCGGATCGCGCTGGTCGATCGTCCTTCCTTTTTGACTTGGCCCCATGTCGAAAGCGACGGCGCGCTCTGTCTGGTGCCGGATCACGCCACGTTTCCCATCGACGATCCATATGCTGGCATCGCCGAACTGCTTGAGATGACGTTCGATCTGATCGAAGCGCTGATCCGCGGCGAACGCGATGCCGACTTCCAAAGCGAGTTTCTCACATATTGGCATCATGCAGGACGCGGACGGGCCCGGACCATCCTGTCGCTGATCGAACCCGCGCCGCCATCGCGGACCGTCAGTATCTGGGAAGGAGCAAGAAGAACTATCATCGCCGACAATGACGGCACGTTGCGCGATTGGCTTCGCAATTTTGCTCCGGCAATCCCCGCAGCCGAGCTCCGCTTCAATAGCGGCTTGCTGGTCTGGATGGACGTCGTCCCGCTGCCGCCGGAATACCCCTCCTCGGCGAAGGACGTCTACGATATCGCTGCCCGCGCCGGCGTCGCCGCCCATCTCGACGAACTCGCCCGCGAGATGCGTCAACGGCTGATCGTGATGCTGGGCGCGAGTACTGAGAACGGACCCGCGCTCGCAACTACGGTCGTCAATCGACCGAAGCTCGTTCGTGGATCGGATCCGCTGATCGCCGGGTTTCGCCCTTCGCGTGTGCCCGAGAACGTGCTACACGCCCGAGTGTTCGGAGGAAATGCCGCCGACCGCACGTCGGTCGAACGCGTCGATCCCACATGGGTCCATGGGCGCGACCGCGATCCGCGGATTCTCACGCTGCGTGGGGCGACCGTCGCCGTTCTCGGATGCGGATCAGTCGGCGGACCGGTTGCGATGACGCTGGCTCGAGCCGGCGTCGGGAAGCTCATCCTCGTCGACAAGCAGACCTTCACGGGGGCAAATGTTGGCAGACACCCTCTCGGAGTCGGCTCGATCGGCGCAGCCAAGACAATCGAACTCGCGAAGCGCATCCGCTCGGACCTGCCGCACGTCGAGGTGGGGTTTCATAACGCACTCGTGCAGAACGTTCTGCTTGGCGGCGATGGTCCCCTCGCCGGTGTCGACCTCATCGTCTCGGCACTCGGCGATTGGCCGAGCGAATCCCTTCTCGACGAATGGCAGGCTGTCCAAACGCGACGCTTTCCGATCGTTTACGGTTGGGCGGAACCGCATGCCGCTGCCGGGCACGCGATCATCGTCTCCGGCGGCGGCGACCGCCTGCGCGACGGACTGGATGCCACTGGATCGCCGCACCTCGTCGCCACGCGCTGGGCACAGGAAACCCGGCGGTACGAGCCTGCCTGCGGGGCGGCATTCGACCCCTACGGCCCTGTCGAGTTAGGCTTCATCACCTCGATGGTGGCGCAGACCGCACTCGACGCCCTTCTCGGTGAGGTGGCATCGGCCACACATCGCATCTGGCTCGCGCGCCGCGCCTTCGTGGAAGCTGCGGGCGGCACATGGAGCGAGGAACTGCGAGCCATCGCTCCGCAAGCGCTCGACGGCGCGACCATGATCGAAAGACGATGGAGCCCGGCCGTGAAGGAGCTGGCTGCGTGATCTCCTTCGACATCGGACAATCGGAACAATCGCTCGCGTTCAGTGACAGCGTTCTGGAGCACTTCAACCAACACCGTCAAACCCGCTTTTGGCACAAGGAGGCCGGTGGACTGCTATTTGCACGATTTCAGCTTCCGGTGATCGACATCGACGTTGCTACCGGCCCGCGGCGCGGAGATCGCCGGACCCGCTATTCTTATCGGCCCCACGAGCGGGCCGAACAGCGTGAGATCAATGACATGTTTTCGCGCGGGCTGCATTTCGTAGGGTGCTGGCATACGCACCCGGAGGATATCGCATCGCCTTCGGATATCGACTGCCGAAACATCGCCGATTGCGTGCGCCGCTCCCATCACGCGCTGAATGGCTTCATCATGGTGATCATAGGCAGGAACCCAATTCCGGACGGAATGTATGTTTCTGTGTGCGACAAATCTTCCGTCAATGAGTTGGTATTTTCGCGGAACGCCGCCTCGACCGATTCTTCATTGACTTCATCTACCCGCAGCTTGGCGCACCTTGAATGAAGCTCGGCAGATCTTCGAATGCCAGATGACAGCGATATAAACCGAACGACAACGATCTCAACCAAGAGCAATAGCCATTCGTCACTGGCGAGTGGGTCTTGCGAGACTCAGTAGCATATTTTTCCCGGTGCCGCGCGGGCCGACTAAGGGCCAGTGTTCCCTTCGGACAAGGGCTTCCGTGCACTAACCATGCCCTCCTGGCGAAAGCTCGCGCCGGGACGTGGCTAGAAATCCGCGTCAGGACGTTCCTGTTCGAACCGGTGATCGCGTCGACGTGAAAGTACCCGTCGAGCAGCGGTTCGAAGTGGCCCAGAATAGGGGATCGGTGCCTGCTTCCTGCGTGAGTTTTAGTGTCAGAGACCTGCCATTGAACGGATCTGGCAGACCGGAGGGTCCGAGAGGTTGACCGTTAAGCTATCAGATCAGTTCTCTACCTCAACCGACTGCCGCGATTACTCAGGGATTTGGAAGGGTGTCCTATCGCGAAAGCGGCGTAGCACGTTCTCAGATATACGTGCGACATTGTTGACATAGCCGGCGTGCGGGAGGCAACTGCCCCAAGCTATCGAGCCGACAGAAAAGACCGCGCCGCCTGCCGGTGTCTCAAAGAACGTCATATCGGCACGAATGGGCTCCCTTGGGGCATCGTTCCACAGTCTGGTGAAATAGTTAAGCCCTCCCAGTGTGCGCGCGTATGAACTTCCATACTGCTCGGAGGACGCTACCACGAGTGCGTGACGCGGCGTACCTAGCTCTACATCAGCTACATCAATCTCAAGTCCGGCGGCTCCGCCGGTGACGCCGAAATCGCCAACGATATCTTCTGTTATACCCTCGAAAATGAAGCGAGCTCGGGGGTCTTCACTCGCTTCGAGGCGACGATAATAGCTGCTGCGGTCGAATGCCTCGGTCAGATACCCAATACCTACCAAGGATTGTTCGGGTCTGCCTAGATCCGCCCACGACCCGCACGGGCGGCCAATAAAACTACTGTATGCTTCGCCAGCACCAAAGCGACCGTTTCCGGGACGCCGTCGCCTGATCTCAATCAAGCCTTTTCGTTGAGGATGGAAATCGATTGCCCAGTAAAACCCGTTGGCACCGAGGTACATAAGCCGTCCACCTCTCGCGAGAAAGCCGTCAAGAGCCTGCAACATCGGGAGGGACCAGTATTCAGGATGACTTCCGGTAACAAGTACCTGACAGGCATCCAGAGCCGCCAAGCCCTCACGGTCGAGGTCTTCGTCCGTCAGTGTCTGGTGATCCGGAGCCACGTGGGCAAGCCATCCGAGTAAACAAAGATCAATCTGGAAGTTCCAAAGCCATCCTCCGGGCTGGAGATTTACGGCCGGCCGTCGCAGCGATCCAATGCTACGCTCGCTGCCATCATCATGAGGATCATAGAGCGATTTACCTAGGCCTGGATGTTCAAAGGCCAGAAGATCGAGCGGCGTGTACGAGGAGGCGACGCAACCGAGATTATACTCGTTGGTTTGCCGCTGCATGGTCAAGTTCGTATAGGCCGCGTAAGTTGCAGTCGGTGCCAGAAAGGCAACATCGCTGGTAACATCGGCAGGCTTCCGCACAACGAACGGAACATAAAACTCAGCATCCGCGCCGCGCAGGCGCGCAGCGTAGCAGCCGCTTGGCCAGTCGATGGGCACGGTGAGCGTAAGGTCTTCCTGCCAACCGGGGTTCTCAATATCGTCATGGTGGAAATGAGCCGCGCCGTACTGTTCAGGCGCGCTGCGCCAGTCCATGGTTGGGCTTTCCCAGTTCGAACCCTGGACGGCGCGGGTGGGCTGATTGATGCAAACGCCGTCATGGCCACAACCGGATTGATCTGGAACAATTTCTGACGCTGGATCGCTCAGCAAATCCCAATCGGCCAGACAGGGCCAGCTCAAAGGTTCCGTCGGCTTGCGCAAAGCCAAATCGTTAAGAAGTTCGAGCGACAGCGCCGCAGCCAGTATGCGGGGACGCTCGATCTTGCCATTGAAGTGGTGATGGGGAATTCCACTGTGATCCCGCTCGGCCGCTATCAAAAGGCGACCATCGCTTGGGGCGGGCGGCTCCACGTCGTCCACAGTTACGCAGTTTGCTCCAATATGATCATGTGTCCCAGATTTCAGACCACGCGTCACAACCAGCAGCTGACGGCGTTCAGCATCATAGCTCAACGCAACGAAGCTCCAGAGCCAGAGAGGCAAAGGGTTATCTAGGCGGTAGGTGCGCGGCTCAGCGGGACCTCCGAGAATCGCCGCCAGACAGCCGTCTGCCTCCAGGCGCAAGGCCACTCCCCCATGTCCTCCGGCGGTCAGAGTACTGAGCAGGCAGCGCGGTTGGCCAGCAATGAGAGTCGGCATGACATTGGCACAAACCGTTACCAACCTAAGATCCGATAAGCGCTGCGATCCCTCGACCTTGATGCAGGAGCCGGCACGAATGGGCTGCTCACGTCCGGGATAACGCCGAGTCTCCGGCGCCGCCATGACGGGCGGGCGGAATGGTGGCATCTCCGGCCCGGCGTCGCAGCCGAGCAGCCGGACGAAGTCGCATTCGAAGCTGTCGAGCTTCAGACAGCTCACAGCGAAGGCAATGCTTTCGCCAGGTATAACGCTGTCGCGGTCGGCATAAGCAAGAATCGCTGGGCGATCAGACATCATCGCCACCCTCCTGCATTGGGAGAGGACCGATGAGGTGCTGCCAACGCTGCTTGAACACCCAGCGCTCAACTTCCTCGCGCGATTGGAAACGTGCCGGCGCCACTTCGACCACCCGCATGGGCAAATCCAGCGACCAGCGTGCAGCACACCATTCGCTATACGGCCGGGTCATAATGGCGATCCATTTGCCAGCTACCGGTTGTGAGCGCATCACGTCGAGAATAAGGCCCAGTTCGGCGCTGTGGCGGCCGAAAGGTGCGACCAGGAACTCGCGGACTAGGTCAGAACGACCGGCAAACACCGCCAAGTTAGAGCGGGCCGCGGCGGTACCGGCACTCTCTGGCGAGTACTCCGATTGAAACTTCCCGAACTCCGCACTCGAACGGTCGGTCGTCATAGCGGCCCTCTCGGCATAGCGTGCCAATCCTTTGACCCGTGCATTGTAACCCCTCGAGCGATGGCACCTCCGCTGATAGCGAGATGCGGGGTTTCGAAGTGCCCGACGAAGCCCATAATCAGACCAGCAGTTGCCTCATGTGACTCGGTCAAGCCAAACCTTACCGAGGTCGATCTCAAATGTCGGGTGCATCGCGTAGCCCCTAACTTGCTTCGTCGAATGATTGAACAAGGTAAGCCAATAAGGTTGTATGATGATGCCAGATTCCTGCAGGAGCGTTTCAATATCCTGCATGAGCGCCTTGCGCTTCTGTGGATCCGGGACCGTCAACGCCGCGTCGAGTTTCTTATCGAATTCCGGGTTTGACCACGCCGCCTCATTCCATGCTGCGCCACTGCGATAGGCAAGCACCAAGATTTGTACGCCCAACGGCCGCATGTTCCAGTTTGTTGTCGAAAGGGGGAATTTCAACCAGTCGTTCCAAAAAGTGCTACTGGGTAGAACCGTACGCTTCACCTTGAATCCGGCCTCGCGCAACTGCGCGGCAATCGCATCGCCCGTGTCCTTATGCCAATCCTCGTCATTACTGATGATGTCGTGTTCGAATTCCATCTGGTTAGCTTCGGCCATAAGCCGCTTGGCAGCCTCAACATCCCGTTTCTTTTCCGGAACCGGGTAAAACTCGGGATGTATTGGCGCGACATGATAATTCGCGGCAACGGTGCCGTAGCCATGGGCGGCAAGTTGCAGCACAGCACCATTGTCGACTGCTAACTGCAGTGCATTGCGCACCCGCTGGTCGTCGTACGGCTTAATAGTGACGTGGGCGCGGCACACTAGCGTTGTTGACGTTCTCGCTTCAGATTTTACCAAGCCGAGGTCATCAAATATTGTGACATAATCTGCGAATGTCTGATAGTTCGCATCTACTTCGCCTGATTCGAAGGAGCTCAGAAGAGCGGACGGGTCGGTGCCATAGTCAATGAATTGCACTTCGTCCAGGTAGGCTTCACCGCCCCACCAGCTTCCGTTTGTTCGACGCTTCAGGACGGCCTTTTGGCTCACGTCCCATGACACTAGTTCAAACGGCCCCGTGCCTACGGCATGTGCAACAAGGTCCGACCCGTTCTTTTCGTAGTCACGGTGAACGATCAGCGCGGGATAATCGGCAAGCCCGGGAATGATCGTAATATCGGGTTTAGGCAGGTTGAGTTTAATCGCGTGGTCGTCAATTTTTGTGATGGCGCCTTCTAGTGCTTTGCCCGTCTTTTCATCAACGAGCGTGGCCATGCGCGCAGCCATTGAGTTCCCAGGCACGTCCCTTTCACACCAGCGCAGCAGGTTAAACACCACGTCATCGGCAGTGAAGTCGTCGCCATTGTTCCACTTGACGCCCTTCCGCAGTTGCAGAACATATTCCGTCGCGTCGTCATTCGTGTCCCAACCTTCAAGAAGCCTGGGTTCAAACGTGTATTCGCTAGTATACTTCACCAAAGGTTCGAGGAATTGGCGGTAAATGTTCGCTAATACCGGAAGGTCATTTATGCGAGGGTCCTTCTGACCATAAACCTGCATAGCAACTCGCAGAGTTCCGCCTTTCTTAGGTACTTCTTCGGCATGCGCCGGCGGCATTACATCCAGCATCGAGTACGCCATGGCTGTCGACGCACCGAAGACGGAAGCGAGGGCCAGGAACTCGCGCCGGTCCATCCCGTCCTTTTTTGCTTCCGCGGCGAGACTATCGAAGACCTTAGGCATAGGCTTGCCATACCTAGTAAAATACCCCATTTGAACCTCCCAAATTGGCTAAGGACAGCGGCTTTGTACCTGCGCGGAAAGCGCGGGATCTTCTGCACGATTAGACGGAAGAGCTGGGATTCCGCCGGAATGTTCGATTGACGCAGGCCATAGGCTACAGAAAAGGGCGTATCTGGGCACACGAATTAAAATCAACCGGCAGGCGATTTTTTTGCTAATCGGCACCGTACTGGTTAGGCCTGCGGCGCCAAGCCGAGATTGAGCCGTCCCCAATCGATCCCTGTACGCGTCGGGTGCATCTGAAACACAAGCTGCTGCAAGGAGTGGCAGCCGCCATGGAGAACGACATCCGCCTTCTATGCAACTTCGGCCTTAAGGTCGGTGTTGCGGGGCTAAATTGTGCGGCAGGTTCGCCGAGAAGCCTGAATTGCGTCGCGCGGGTCTCTTCGTGGCCCCACGCGTTCAGCACGACGACAATGCCGCTAGGTCGCAGTTGACAAGATAAGGCAACGCGCAGCCGCTAGTCCCGCGCAGCCGCTACCGATGATCGGCCAATCGCAGCCGAGCCTGTCTTCAAAAGCCCGGCGATCCTGCTCCGACAGGAGAATGGCGTCCACACCGCCTGTTCGAGGTCCTTCGGAAGGCTATCTTACATTCATGGAAGACTTAGCTTGGCAGTGCGGCCACCATCCACGACAAATATCTGGCCGGTGACGAATGAAGCCTCGTCGGAGGCAATCCATGCGACCATAGCCGCGACTTCCTCAACACGGCCGGTTCGATTTAACGGATGAATGGCACCCAGCCGCCCCCGCGCCTGCTCGGGCAAAGCGGCGACGAAATTGACGTTGAGATCCGTATCGATCCAGCCAGGAGCCACGCCGTTGCAACGTACCCCGTCTGGCCCGCCATCGACCGCTACGGCACGCGTCAGGCCATGCAACCCTGCCTTCGAGGCACAATAGGCCGCATGCCCGGGGTTGGACGCCAATCCCTCTATCGAGCCGATGTTGACGATGGCGCCGCGGCTTCTGCAAAGATGAGGCATGGCACGACGGATCAGCAGGAATGGAGCATCAAGGTTGAGCGCCATTGTGCGTCGCCACTCGTCCAGCCCTGTCTCATCTACCTTCGCTTCAATCATGCGCCCAGCGTTGTTTACGAGGACATCGAGGCGGCCGGCCTGTTGAATGACGTCGTCAACGACCACGGCCGGAACGTCGGGGTCGCAAAGGTCAGCGACTATCGTTTCTATACGGCCAGCCTCCTCAAGCTGAACTGCAAAGACCCTGGCTCCCTCGCCGGCTAGCCTATCGGCGATTGCCGCCCCAATGCCGCTGCTGGCGCCGGTTACCAGAGCGATCTTCCCGGCGAAGCGAGTCATGCTACAGCCTTTCCGCCGTTCACCTGGACAAGCGCGCCGCACATGCAACGCGCGGCATCGGACGCCAAGAACAGGACAATATCAGCGATGTCTTCCAGCCGCGCGTTGCGACCAAGCGGCACCGAGTCGTCCAGGTCGGGCATCGCCCTATCCGGGTCCAGCCCGCGTATGGCGAAACCGGTGCGCAGGATCGGCGTGTCGAATTCGTTGCGGCAGACCGCCCTGCCCCGGACATCTTGTGCCGCGTGGTCGCGGCCCGTCCACTGCGTTAGCGACGCGAGTGCTGTCTTGGGTGGTGAAGTCGGCGTCGCCCACTGCGACCGCAAGATGGATAGTTGCGCTTCCGCTGCGGAAGGCTCCGACACCTTGTAGCCGACCGCCTCGAGTGTGCGGTACGCGACTCTGAGGACAAATTTCTCGACCAGGGTGGACGGCGCTGTGGGCCTGATCTGACGGCCATGCGCAACATCGCTGGCGGCCGCCGCCCGGGCTGCGCCCAGCGCGCTACTCGCTGTCCGAAGTTTCAATCTGAATCGTGATGTGAGCATCTGCACTGAAGCCTCTTTCTCTGTTGGGTGCCCGAGCCTCCGCTCTATCCCAGGACAACTGGCCCCGGTTCAAAGGCGCCGCGCAAAAGTTCTCCAGTCCGTCCGATATAGGGGAAATCGTCAGGGCAGGCGCAATCTGCCTCAAGAGACCGGAGGGGTGATCAATCTGGTACCGGGCGCCGGTTTCGTCCAGCACTTCGATGGGACCCCGGTTTTGCAATGTTCCGGCAGGTGCACGCCGCAGGTGGTGAAATACAGGAGGTGGCGTGACACCCAAAAGGGGAGCCAGCCTTGATGGCCTTCGCACGCCACAATAATCAATCTCGTTCATGAACACCCTCGGCGAACAGGCAGCGTACCAACCGGTTGCTGGAAAATGCGCGGGGCGCTTTCTGCCACCCGCCGTGGCAGTTCCTGCTGCCTAGCTACAAGGAATTCAAAAGTCGTGCCAACGGAGCAGAAGGCGCGTTGAAAAGAATGTTCTGCATACGATTCAGAGGTTTAAACGAGAGCGCATCAGCAACGACGCCGAATGCCATCGTCAAAGACTCGACAAAGCCGACAGTGCGTCAGCGGCCGGGCGTTTCCCGAAATTAAGGGGCAAGCTTCCTACGCGAGGGGAAGCGGAATCGCCCGTCATTCCAGCACATTGCGCCGTCTCCTTCCTTGTAAGTCTCGAAAACCAGAGCCGCCGTCGTATGAGGCACACCCCCGCGCCTTTTCCATTCCCAGCCAGATCTCTGGACGGCCCTGCCGTATGCGGGAGAAGGGGGTCGCCTGCCGTTGTGGCTTTCCGGCGACGTCAACCTAGACTAGCGGTCTGAAGTGAGGCCATTCGACATCCTGTCAGCTTTGTCGGGTCTGCGACGCAGGATTGTTTGGCCAATTTCTAATTTCGCCTCAAGCCAAATTGCTGAAACAGCCACGAAAAATGTTTCTTCGCCTCGTTCGGCCCAATTGGCACGAGTTTTGACACCGTAGCTGCGAGACGGCAGCAGGAAGCGACCCGCGCGCCGCCGATGACCATCTGCCCTATACGGAGGAATTGGCATGAATACCCTGGATCAACGGACGGCACTGGAGCAAGCCGCACGAGAGCGCATTAAGGATTCCCACACTCTCGATGGCGACGCCGGTCGCTTGGCCCACTTCTATCGCGGATGGGCCAGTTCTTACGAGTTGGATGTCGGCCGCGACGGGTACTGCGGGCCGATGATCGTGGCGGAACTGGCGGGCGCCGTGCAGACAGCCTATTTGGCCAGGCAGCGAACTGCCATCGCAATCCTGGACGCCGGTTGCGGAACGGGCCTCGTCGGCGTGGAACTGGAACGCCTCGGCTTCCGGTGGATCGACGGGTTCGATCTCTCCGAGGAGATGGCCGAACAGGCTCGGCAAACCCGCGTCTACCGCCACGTACAAGGCAATGTCGATCTCAACGGGCCACTCTCCGACTATCCCAGCGCGAGCTATGACATCACGGTCTGCTGTGGCGTCTTCACGCTCGGGCATGTCCGACCGGATGGGCTGCGCGAACTGGCTCGCGTCACGCGCCCGAACGGATTCATCATCGCAAGCACCCGCAAGAGCTATGCGGAGACCACATCCTTTGAAGACGAGGTGCGGCGTCTGCAGGATGCGGGCGTCCTTGTGCTGGCACAGTGTCTAAAAGACAGCAGATACGTCGCCGAAGAGAACGCGCATTACTGGGTCTTCCAGGTGGCGGAGAAGGCCAACGCACCAACGGAGGAGCGGCCATGACGACGCTACCGCAAAACAAGCTGGCGAAGCTGGCAGCCGATCTAACGCGTGTTTGTACAAGGGAGTGTATTGCAGCATGATGGCACGATCGAGCGCAGAACTCCACGCGAGACGTGAGCGCGCGCTGCCGCGCGGCGTTGGATGTGCGTTTCCGGTATGCGCGGAGCGCGCCCAAGGCGCGGAGATTTGGGACACGGAGGGGCGCCGGTATATCGATTTCATCGGCGGCATGGGCGCGCTTGCGGTCGGACATTCGCATCCGCAGGTGGTTGATGCAGTCAGAACGCAGTTGCAGCGCTTCACCCATACCTTCTTCGGCAGCATTCCCTATGACGGCTACGTGCGTCTCGCGGAGCGCCTCAACGCGATAGCTCCGTTCCCCACGCCGGCGAAAACCCTTCTTGTCACCACTGGCGCAGAAGCGGTGGAGAATGCGGTGAAGATCGCTCGTGTCCACTCGGGTCGAAGGGGTGTCGTAGTCTTCAGAGGAGGCTTTCACGGACGCACGTTACTGACCCTTGCGATGACTTCACAGCTCGACCCATACAAACGCGGTTTCGGCCCCTTCCCCACCGATATTTACCACGCGCCCTTTCCTTCGGCTTATCGAGGCCCGAGCGCAGACGAGGCCCTTCAAGCGCTTCGAGACCTGTTCGAGACGCAGATCGAGCCCGACCAAGTTGCAGCCATGGTGATCGAACCGGTCCAGGGTGAAGGTGGTTTCCTGCCGGCGCCGCCGGAGTTCATACGCGGTCTGCGCGCTTTGTGCGACGCCCACGGCATCGTCCTGATCGCGGATGAGGTCCAGTCCGGCTTCGCTCGCACCGGCCGGGTTTTCGCCATAGAGCATTCGGGGGTAGAGCCGGATCTTGTAGCGCTGGGAAAGAGTTTCGGCGGCGGGCTCCCAATCGCCGCTGTCATCGGCAAGGCGGTTATCATGGACGCTGTACCATCTGGCGGAATCGGCGGCACCTACGCGGGGAATCCCCTCGCATGCGCAGCGGCACTTGCCGCCCTCAACGTGCTGGATGAGGATAACCTGACTGCCCGCAGCATGGAAATCGGCGAGCGCCTAACCACCGGCTTCCGCACTCTCAACCTGGGGAGCAATCGCCCAATTATCGGTGAGGTGCGCGGATTGGGCGCGATGATCGGCATTGAATTCGTCGACGATGCAATGTCCCGGCGCCCGGCGACTGCGCTGACGGCTAGACTCGTGGAAGACGCCGCGATGCACGGTCTTCTGCTCGCTTCGGCCGGACCCGCGCATAACGTCATACGCGTCCTTGTGCCGCTTACAGTATCGAACGAGATCATCGACGAAGCCTTGGCAATTTTTGACGAGTCGCTTGCGCGGGTGGCCTCCCTTGCGCACGCTTGATCATCCCGACGAGATGGCGATGCCGCGCTCGGAAACGAAGCCGCATATCTGAGTGGCGAGCCTTGCCCGCCCCGCACCCAGCCAACCGCGACCACTTCTCGGCACACATCTGGTCGCAGATCATGACGATATCGAGCCTGATGTGCTCGCCTAAATGACCTTCCCGAAGGAGCATCGCGCCAAGCTCCACTCGACGAATGAGATTGACAAGCGCTGTGCTCCGTATCGTGGCCGGATTGGTGCGTTGCGCGCCCTTGCTTTGGCGCCAGAATACCACAAAGCGCCCGTAACCCTCCTCGGCCTTTCGGGTGATGTTCATCTTGATGCCGCAGATCCCTAATATAAGTTGGTACTCACAGGTGAGCCCCGAGAGTTACCCTTCGTCTGTGGTTTCCCGGTCTGAAGTTCCAGCCACGCACTTTGTGAGCCCTGGCCTGGTCCGGGTCACAAAATAGTCTTTTCCTTCCTCAGCATGTGCCAGATAAGCACTGCGTCTTGCGCGCCATGGCGACTGCGGCCACTTGGTGACCGCGCCTTGCCAGGAGGCGGACTGGACTGCGCCCATGGGTCAAGAACCGCAGACGCCCGAATCCTTCATGAGGTCCTGCATCGCGTCGTAGAGCTTCGCCCGCATCCGGTCGTCAATCGTGATCGCTTTTGCGACCAGTTCATCAAACCGATCGCTGTGGAAGCTCTCCCAGTTCTAGATGCCGACTTCATCTTGCAGGAACCAGGACACCTCGTAACGCGGATCCGGCAAACTAAGGAACCCATTGACGACGAGCTGCAAGTGCTTCCAGCGCTCACCCTCGGACTCCATAGCGAACAATGCCGATCTGTGACAATTGTGATTGTACCCTCTGAGCGATAGTGGAATGACCGCCTCGATCCTGCAATCGATAATGAAACAGGCAAGGAACTGCGCATCCCCACAACCTATTCCGGTTACGTGCCGGTGCTCGAACCGCGGCTCAGCTACCGCCGTGAAGATGTTGCGGCGTGCTTGAGCGGGGTATGGAGCGCGACCGGTTGTTCCGAGACCATCCGGGTGGATCAGGGCAGCGAGTTCGTCTCCCGAGACCTGACCATGGACCTACCTCAAGGTCTCATCCACGACTTCTCGCGCCGGGGGAACATCATCAGCGTAGAATGGCCGCCCGTCGCAGCGAATTTGAAGAACCTTCGGCACGCCGGGGACAAGATTATTACAGAGATTTCCTAGAACTTTAACCCAAGGAACGCGCATTCTAGATTAAGACTAGGAGGTCATGTGGGTGCCGCTCAGTTACAACTGCCGGCCCGGAAAAGGGGGATTCCTATGCACACCCTAGAAACGCCGCGCCTAATCCTAAGGCCGCCGTCGCATAGCGACGAACTCCTTCTACATGGACTTTATAGCGATCCGCTCGTGGTAAACGCCGTTCGGGATGGAGTCTATCCGACGATCGAACAGTCGAAAGTCGCACTGCTTCGGCTCATCAATCATTGGCAGCACAATCGTTTCGGCTTATGGATGGTCTTCATCAAAATCGAAGGCCAGTCCAGAAAATTCGCTGGCTGTTGTGGATTGATGTGCAGCGGCCCAAACCTGCCCGAAAATCCGAATAACGTGGAACTCGAATACTACCTCCACCTTGAGGCCTCCGGGAAGGGAATGGCCCCCGAGGCCGGCAGAGCAGCAATCCAATTTGCTTTCGAGTACTTGGGGCTTGAGAAGGTCACCGCATTCATTCGCACAACGAACAAGCGAGCGCTTCGTGCGGCTCCTAAAGTCGGTCTTTTCTACATCGGGGACCGAATTTACAATAAGATGACAATGCGATATTTAGAGGTTTCTCCTTTGACTGCCGTAGAGGTTAATAATTTGATCGTTGCACCCTACACAAATCCGGAATTTATTCAGAATCATTAGCGATATAAACAAACCGCATTGCTCGATGCGCGTTGGGCGCCGCATTGGCGGTCTCGCGCTGCCGCCCCTCCCGCCCGCGCCGACCCGAGCGGGAATAACTTCGGTGCGCCGTCAATTGAGATCCCGCGCGAACTCCTTGACCTCGTCGCGTTCCAGGACCACTTCCTCACCGTCATGGGCGACGATGCTTGTCTCGATGCGCCATACGTCGCGCAACGCGCGCACGGTGGCCGATACTGCGATGCGAACCTTCCAGTCGTCGCGGGCGTAGGACTTTTCCCAAGCGCAGGTGCCGCGCGCCGTGTTCGGATCGTCGGGGTGCACGGTGAACCTGTCAGTGTGCTTGGCCGAAACGATCATGCCGGTATGCGGGTGCAGTACGGCACCCGTGTCGCTCGAAAGGTGGCACGTGGTTTCGCCAGTCACCTGATCCGTGGTGATCTCTTGACGCGAAGGTTCACCAGGCTTGATAACCTCCCGCCCCATTGGCTGTGCGCCTTGGGGTTCAGCGAACGGCGCCAGTTTGGAATCGAGATCATTCGGCTTCCGTATCGGCAAGATCAGCTTGCTAGCGGCACAATGAAGCGAGATAGTAGCCTTCTCCGGGCCAGGAAATACAATAGGCCACATACCGGTGGCGATGGCGAGCCGGATACGTTGTCCTTTTTCGAAGCGTTGTCCGCAGCACCGTAGCTTCATGCGTATCGCTTCGGGCTTGCCCGGCGTCATCGGTGCAACTTCAAAATCGTCGTTTCGATGGGTCAGGTTCAGGATTCCATAACTGACCAACGCGGCTTGACCGTCTTCAAGCCCGATCGACAGCGTGGCTGACAGAAGTGCTACCGGCTTGTCAGAGGCGAGTGTCACCTCGAACTCAGGGAAGCCAAGAATTTCCACTGCCTCCGAAAGAGGCTCGGTTTCGAATACCAAGGCGCTGTCGGCTTCCATGCGCTGATCGATCGGCAGTGTCGGCGTCATGCCCTCGCTGCACCAGGCACCGGATGACAGCCCAGCGGTGGTCGGCGAACAAATTGTGAGGACTGCGTCGCTGCCATCCCCTTCTGCAAGACGGCCCGGTGAAAGCGCTAATCGGCGTTCCACAATGCCCGGTGCGGGCCAGGAGGGCTCCGCCACCCAGCGGCCAGATCGCTCTTCGTAGATCGGCGCGGGATGTGCCGGATCCTGGATCCAGGCGCGCAACATCGGCTCGTCGGCAATGCCGGTGTCGATGTCTTTAAGATACTGGTCCCACCAGCGGAGGCATTCCTGGAGGTACCCGATGCGTGGTCCCGGTGTGGCGAAGTGCGGATACTTATGACCCCAGGGACCGATCAAGCCCTTACGAGGTCCGAGCAGGTTCTCAATCATGCGAAAGACCGGGTTAGGATAAGTGTCCGCCCAGCCGCTCACGGCATAGACAGGAATCTCGACCTCGGAATAGTCCTCGCAGATGGAGCCGTGCTTGTAGAAATCGTCCCGGCGCTGGTGTTCAATCCAATCCTGTAGCCAGATGCCGTTGCCGTTGAGCCGCTGCTTCCACATCTGGCGCCAGCGCTCCCCAACGAGCGCCGGGTCGGGCGGCGTCATGGCGATTGCCCACGCTGTCGCGCCCCACCTCAAATTATCGCACATCTGCGCGCCGCCGAGATAGTGGCAGTCATCATTGTAGCGATCGTCGGTTGAACAAAGCGAGATCACAGCCTTGAGTGCCGGCGGGCGACGGGCGGCAACCTGCAGGCCGTTGAAGCCGCCCCAGGAGATGCCGATCATGCCTACGCTGCCCGAGCACCAGGATTGCAGTACCAGCCACTCGATCACCGCCAGGCAGTCATCCTGCTCCTGCTTGAGGTATTCGCCCTGGCAGACGCCTTCGCTGTCGCCTGAGCCGCGCATGTCGACGCGGACCCCGGCATAGCCATGGCCGGCGAAATAGGGATGGGTGAGCGCGTCGCGCTCCACCGTCCCGTCCCGCTTGCGGTAGGGCAGGTATTCGAGGATCGCAGGTACCGGGTCTGCATCCGCATCCTCCGGTAGCCAGATGCGGGCAGCGAGCTTCACGCCGTCCGGCATCGGAATCCAGAGATTCTCGATCTCGCGCACTTTGCGGGGGAACTCAGTAACGACGCGGATATCGTCCATGATGCGATCCTTCTATGCGCTCGCGCTTACGGCAGGAGCTTCGGCGTTCAATAGGAAAAGGCGTTTGAATGCTGTGGTCCGGATCGTCTCCGCTTGCTGGAGGTCCGGGGAACACGCGGCTACTGATGTCCTGTGCGTGCCGACAGTGCGTGGAAACTCGCAGCCGGATGGCCGCCTCATCAGGCTCGGCCCTTCGCCCCTGATCTCGATGCGATTGAGAACGGCATCCGGGTCAGGCTCCGGATGGGCCGAAAGCAGCGCTTCGGTGGAGGGGTGACGCGGGTGATCAGCGTTCAGTCGAGCGCACCTCGAACAAGTGGCATAGATAGACGCCATTCGGTCGGTCATGCGGCGCACCACATTGAGATTGTGCGTGATGACGAGGGTCGCGATCCCGAGTTCGTCCTGCAGACGCCTCAAAAGGGTTTAGCCCCCTCCACCGAGAGTTCCGCCCGCGGCCGATTTGCTCGTATAGACTTTCAGTGATTTTCCAAGATCCTATGGCTGCACTCAATCCGGTACGGACAATCGATAGCCAGATAATAGATGTCCGCAGACTTAGCCGTTTCATCCTGATATTAGCCACGATCGATTTCTCCCTTACTGTCCGAACTCCCCCTTAGAAGCGAGATGCTCTTATGTTTTTCGACTATAATGACCGTTTGCGCGCCCAGAAGTCGAAATAATCTCAAGCGCGGGCTTACCTATTTTCGAAGCAATGGAAAAAGGCGTTGCGCCCGTGCACGGCAAGGGCTCGTCCGCCACTCGACCCGGGACGTTCAGGTCAGGTTGAAATCGATTGTCGTGCGGCGCGACAATGAAGCTGCGAGCGTTGCGTCGATCAGGATTGTCGCGCCACATTGTCGCAAGCGCACGGCATCCCTCGATTGTTCGCAGGGTTGAGCTGCCACTGAGTTGTTATCCAGCGGCGGCCAGGGCGTCGTCGTTCCCGTCGCGCCTCAGGGCGCGGGCTCACTCTCGCTACCACCACTTTAGATTGGCCTGCAGCCGTCGCGTGGTTTTGTGGTCGGTCCGTTGTGCGCGCTAGGCCCCTAGTCTAAGTCTAGTTTCCGTCCATAAACGCCGGTATTTCGGGCATTTATAA
Organism: Mesorhizobium sp. M0598; assembly: GCF_040320865.1. NCBI lineage: Bacteria > Pseudomonadati > Pseudomonadota > Alphaproteobacteria > Hyphomicrobiales > Phyllobacteriaceae > Mesorhizobium > Mesorhizobium sp. M0598. Next base: position 39,797 of record NZ_JAMYQL010000019.1, read on the forward strand.
TGATTTGGATCCGACCTGAAGCGCCTTTGACGGGCATGAACAGGTCAGGAATAGTTGATGATCGACAAAATGCTGTGCTTGGCAACGATCGGACGCACGCCATTGCCGGCGGCTCGCCGGCGGGACGGCTGCGATGCCGAGCTGGTATCAGGTCGGCCTGAGGCGGGTGAAGAGGACGAGGTTGTTGGCGACGACCGAGGACCAGACGTAGGTTTTAAAGTGATCAAGGCCGCGCCAAGTGCAGCCCGCCAGGCCGTAAGCGCGTTTGAGGCGGACCGCCTTGACGCGGTTGATGAGCCCGCGTCCGCTCGCCGACCAGGGTCTCGCGCTCGCCGGGCGTCCTTCGTTCCGATGGGCAGGATTGCCGCCATGATGCAATTGGGTCTTCGCTGCTCTGCCAGCCGAGAACGCGCATAAAAGCTCGATGTCGAGGCGATTGGTCTCTGACGCGCCGGTGCTCGCGGGACCGAAATGTCGGCGGTGTGGATGGCTTTGGCCTGGATGCCGCGCGCGTGCAGCGCGCCAGCCAGGCGTCCCTTGAGGATTGAAAATCGCCGGAATTGAGCCAGCGGCTTCGTGAGCACCGCTAGGGAATCAAGGAGGCAACACAACCTTCAACTAAATTCACGGATCTTTGCAACCAAAGATCGGCGACGATGATACGTTCACCGCAAGGTCTAAGGTCAGGCACGGATAAGAAGCTCATGCCTGTTTACGCTCGGACCGCCGCACAGCACGCAAGGTTAGAGTCAAAAGCATATGGCAAGAAAGGCACTCATCCTGCTTGAAGGTCATGGAGTTAATGGTCCGCTCTACGTCCAAGCGGCTCAGCATCTTGGCCTTCATCCAATTACCCTGTCGGCTAATCCGGCTCAGTACGAATATCTTTCGGCGGAAAGCATTGAGGCTGTTCGTGTTGACACAGACAACCTCGATGCGCTGATCCGCGAATGTTCCCGGCTGCGTGTTAGGTATGACATTGCTGGCATTACTGGTTTTGCGGGCGACGACGAGTCGGTCTCTGCGACTGTTGGGAAGCTCTGCGGGCAGTTCGATCTACCGGGACCGAACCCTAAATCGACTGAACGGTGCTGCGATAAATTCGTTCAACGTCAGCTCCTCGCGGACGCCGGCGTTCCAGTACCTGCTTATCGCTTGGCAGCGAATGCGGCGGAGGTGGGAAGCTATGCTGCGGAGATCGGCTTGCCTGTAATTCTGAAGCCTGCGGTAGGTAGCGGAAGCATCGGCGTCCGATTGTGCCGCAATATCGATGAATTATCTGCACATACCAACTTTCTGTTGGGCGGGAAGCACATATGGCGGTCCTCGCCGAGGATAGTGGTCGAAGAATTCGTACAAGGCCCATACTACTGCGCTAGCATAATGGGAAATGAGGTCATTGCGATTGCCGCCGCTGAGTTTGGCCTCCCACCGCATTTCGTCTTTCGTGAATACATCTTTCCGGCCTCGCTGAATGATAACGAGCATAAATGTATCGTCGATGTTTCTCTGAGCTGTTTGCGAGCTCTCGACCTTGGCTGGGGGCCAACGAACATTGAATTCCGGTGGACGAAGCGAGGCCCGGTCGTCATTGAAGTCAATCCGCGTATGGCGGGTGGGGATCCTAGACTGATTCAGCTGTGTTACGGTGTAGATCTCATCACCGAGCATCTTAAGCTTGTCATTGGCGAGGAATGGGATTTGCGCAAAAGGCATTCGCAGACTGTGATCTCGCGGTCCTTACTTCCTGATCGCGATGGCATCCTGGACTGGATCGAGGGCAGCACCCGGGCGGCTGCCGTACCAGGTGTCGTCGAGGTCAAATTTACTGTTCACCCCAAGACGCCGATCGTCAGGAAAGGCGATTACCGAGACCGCATCGGCTATGTCACCGCCACTTCACCCAGCCGTGCTCGGACCGAGGCGATACTTGAGCGAGCCGTCGGCTTGATCAATTGGTCGATAACACCGTTTGCGACCTTTGGTAGCGAGGGGCAATCTGCGGCTCATCACCTCCCTATGCCGCCGGAGATCGCGCCAGGTGCGAGGTGATTGCCCCGGTGTAGTCGTCGCCGCAGGCGCTTGGCGGGCAGAAGGTGGGCCGCGATCAGATCATGGAGCGGCTCAGGGCCGATGCTCGGCCCCGACCTGGTCGGCCAATGTCGAGACACTTAGATCGATGCCTCGTGTCGGCAAACCGGGCGCGTCACGTGCAAGGGGGGGCCCGCGACAGTATTATCCTCTCGCATTGTCAAAATGAGAACTACTCACCCCGGTCTGAATGACCGTCGGCCGCTGCGGGATCAGCTCCAGTGTCTCGGTGACATCCTCGCCCAGCTCCAACAACATTGGAGAGCCCCAGCATGGGCGGCTCTCGGGGGCGGCAATCACGATCCGCTCACGCCGCAGGTGGTCAGGGATGGGTCGAGCGACGCCCACCTGCGCTCGAAGGTGCGCACCTTCTGGTTGGGGCCGCCGCTCTCCGGCCACCAGTTCGTCCTCGCTCGCCGCCCTCTCCAATTCCTCCAGCTGGAGTTCCAGTTGGTCGATCAGCCGCGCCTCGGGTTCCTCGGCTGCTATAGAGCTCGCGGCGGAGCTTTTCTATTTCCGCTGAGGTGGGCCACCAGGGCGGCGGAGCGCCGCCTAGCTTAGCTAGGCCGCAATGCGCGCAGCATGTTCCGCCAGGATCATCGCGTGGAAGGCGGAAAGCCCGGAAGGCAGCGACGTGACGCTCAGCATCGGCAACAGGCGCTCGTCGTCGGCCGGATTATCGACGTCGATAGCTACCTTGAGGACCAACGTTCTCACTAGCCGGTACCAGTCCACGCGCGGCATGTGCGGCATCAACACAGGGACGCGAACGCATCACTTGAGGCATCGTGACTTTCCGGGAACATCGCGTTTAATGGCCCTGACGACATCGGATGCCTTGGAAAGGCTGCTTGCCAGCACGCTGTAGATGTCGTTGCCAGGGCTGGTAAGCATCACGCCGGTTCCTCGCGTTACAAACAGCGCAACACCAAGGTCGTCCTCTATAGCTTTGATCTGCTGACTGATTTCTGCCGGTGTCACGCCCAGCTCGGAAGCCGCAAGCTTGAATGAGAGATGGCGTGCCAAGGCCTCGAATGCCGTGAGGGCAGTCAAGGACGGGAGATCGTAATAACAAGGAACCATTGAAGAATCCAATCAGATCGGGAGTCGCGAACCGAAAAACAGGGTATCCGCTCGGCCTCTGGCCCATAACGGCCCGCCGCCATTTTGATCAATCACCAACCTCCTTAACGGGGACCGTCCGCCCTGACCCGAGCAAGTTGCGTGCCGTTTAGTTGCACCAGTTCCCCATACCGATGGCCCACGCCCTGGCGACCTTTTCGTCGGGTTTCCGACGTTCTTGTCCAGCTCCCGACACAAGGTTTGTGGATAGACATGCACGGGACCGTCACATTGAGATGAGATCCAGCCAGCGTGTGAGGAGTGTGAAGAGGCCACCGTTTCCGTACCGATGTGGTCAGCGTTGGGGGCAGCCACGACACGGTTCCCCATAACGGAAGTTCGGGTGTGGGCTTTGCCACTCGCTAGGATCGGCACGGTAATGCGGTCATCATGCAGACGCTTGGCAGCAAGCACATGCGCCTCGATCAGCGCGTGCACCGGCTTCAGCACCGGGGCATTGGCGCCTACCTGGTCCGCCACTTTGGAGAGGCTTAGATCGATGCCACATGCGGTGACAAGCGCTCCGCCGGTCCAACGGCTAATGCTGGGGAACTTCTCAAAAAGGATCATCGCCAACAGGTTCGGCCCGGCCAAGCCCCGCGACGCTGGACGGGTGCTGGCGGCTGCGTGATCATCTCGCATTCTCGACAGGTGAACTTCTCGCGCTCGGTCTGGATCACTTTCCACTGGTTGGGGGATGACCTTCATTTCTCGGTCACGTCCTCACGAAGCTGCGCCCGTCTGGCCCTTAAGGTGCGGCGGGCAGTGTCACTTGAATAATTGCCTGTCTGCTCTCATCACGCTTTGGCCAAGTGGGCATAACTTGCTGCGAAACGCGCGAATTTGTGCTCGCCGCACATCACGGGGTTGTATCGAAGCGGGTTGCTGTCCGTGATACATGAGGGCAATGGTTCGATGACCGCGTTGAAATCAGCGTCGATAAAGAAAGGGATTGAGTATCGCTCGCGCCCCGAGGTATTCACCACGCGGTGCATGTTCGCCAGGTAGACATCATTGGTGAGCCGCTGAATCAGGTCGCCAATGTTAATTACGAATGTGCCGTGGATCGGCGTGCCCTCTACCCAGTTGCCATCTCGGTTCATGACCTGAAGACCACCCACGTCGTCCTGCGCCAGGATGGTCAGATTGCCGTAGTCCGTATGGGCACCAATCCCGATGACGTCTTCGCTGATATAGCCACTCTGCGGCGGATAATGAAGCAAGCGCTGAATGCTTATCGGGTTGCGCATGAGGTTCTCGAAATAGGTTTCCGACTGGTCCAGACTGAGCGCGATGCCCTTCAAGAGTATTTTCGCGAGATCCACCATTTTATTATGGTATCCGTACGTCAATTTCTGGAACTCGGGCAAACTTGAGGGCCATTGGTTGGGGCCAAGAAACGGACCTTCCAGCGTCGAACGTTCAGGTCCGATGTCAAAGCACTCCTTCAGGTCTTTCGTCTTGCCCGGATCGGTGTTCTCCCCGAACGGCTCGATGTATCCGCGGAGCGCCACATCGGATTTGCTAACATGCAATGCCATCTTCTGCGAGATGGGCAGATCAAAGAACCGGCGGCTCACATCGAACACCGAATCCAGAAAATCCGGCCGAATACCATGGTTCTTCACATACATGAACCCGGTGTTCGACAACGCCCAACGTATCTCCTTAGCCACGCTCTGCTTATTGCTGCCATCGAGAAGTGGCGCGATGTCAACCACCGGCAGCTTGTCAAAGCTTTCGCGTTTCGCGCGCAGCTTGTCGTCCAGCTTTGCTACGAGATCTTTGCGCATTGGTCACCTTTGTTTGACGATTGAGCAGGAACAACGAATTTGGTGTTTTTTGACTGGCAGTAAAGAATTGTCGAGAAGGATGGTACCTTCGCGATGCGTTCTTTCGCGCCTCGAATAGGCTGCAAGTCGTAGAAGAGCCCGACGTCCTGGCAGGACAAGCCCTCGCGCTCTTCGTGTCGCATCGTCATGGCCGCTCCTCCGTTGGTGCGTTGGCCTTCTCGGGCACCTGGAAAACCCAGTAATGCGCGTCCTCCTCGGCCACGTATCTGCTGTCTTTTAGACACTGTGCCAGCACAAGGACGCCCGCATCCTGCAGACGCCGCACCTCGTCTTCAAAGGATGTGGTCTCCGCATAGCTCTTGCGGGTGCTTGCGATGATGAATCCGTTCGGGCGCGTGACGCGGGCCAGTTCGCGTAGCCCATCCGGTCGCACATGCCCGAGCGTGAAGACGCCACAGCAGACCGTGATGTCATAGCTCGCGCTGGGATAGTCGGAGAGTGGCCCGTTGAGATCGACATTGCCTTGTACGTGGCGGTAGACGCGGGTTTGCCGAGCCTGTTCGGCCATCTCCTCGGAAAGATCGAACCCGTCGATCCACCGGAAGCCGAGGCGTTCCAGTTCCACGCCGACGAGGCCCGTTCCGCAACCGGCGTCCAGGATTGCGATGGCAGTTCGCTGCCTGGCCAAATAGGCTGTCTGCACGGCGCCCGCCAGTTCCGCCACGATCATCGGCCCGCAGTACCCGTCGCGGCCGACATCCAACTCGTAAGAACTGGCCCATCCGCGATAGAAGTGGGCCAAGCGACCGGCGTCGCCATCGAGAGTGTGGGAATCCTTGATGCGCTCTCGTGCGGCTTGCTCCAGTGCCGTCCGTTGATCCAGGGTATTCATGCCAATTCCTCCGTATAGGGGCAGGTTCGATGCAGTAGAGTCCTCATCGGCGGCAATGGCCGCGGCTCACCCATGAGCTGTTGTCGTATATTGCTGAGCATGGCTGTCCCAGGCGCTTGCAGCGAAATGCACGCAAACTGCTGCCGCCGGACGGGGGATCTCAAACCTATTCCGGGAATCAATGGGGATGTATCGCCTTGAACGGTCCGGCATTCCGGCCAAGGCGCCCTGTTCGCCTTTCAACTTGTCGAAGACATCGCGTGGCAGTGGCAAGCAGGTGACGACAAATGCCGCAATCGCGGGCCGCGTCGCGGTGCGTCTTGTCACCGGGGGGTGCCTTTCGAGCAAGTCGTTCGCGGCCGCGGAATTGGGTTCTTGTTTGCCAAGACAGCCGTCGTCCAGGAGCTTGGCGAACGGACGGCCTATCGCTCCCGGTATCCATGAATCCGATTCATTGTGGAAACGAGTGGCGCGCACGGCGTCTTCTCCAGCCTCTACAGCAGACATAGGGCTTCCTTTCACAACCATTCGGTGCGGCTTACAGCGAGGTTCAAGCATCGCAATTCATATTCATTTGTATTATAGCAGGAAAAATGCAGATTTTATTTCGAAAACATATTTTATAATATGAAACTCCATTGAGTTTTATTTACTTCTTTGTGTCATAATCGAAAAATTCGTCAACATAATAGGGTGATCTTTAGAGGGGGTTTCCTGAGGGTGTGCCGAAATCCTGTTCGACAGCCGGTGAGAGTCGAGATCGGCCGCGGCTCATCCGACACTACCTGCTGGGTGGTACCTGCCTCAAGTTTGCCCGGCTCGCGCATGATCCGCTCTTCCGGTGTGGCACCGCTAAGGCAGGGCCAGCGGCGCCGAGCGGGCATGATCAAGGGGATGGGCGCTTGGCGCTGGCGCCGAGATGACGCAAATACCAGCGCCACGACGACTTCGATGAAGTTAGCCGAATTATGGCGCTCGGCGCCGTCCAGACGCTCCGTGCCACACCGCCGGCAAACCAAGCGTTGCAACAGGTCCTTCAAGTAATTTTACAGAATCTTTGCGACCGCAGGCCGCTGGCGTTGATACGTTCAGTACGAATCTGAGGTTCCGGCACCGCTAAAAAGATGATGCCTTCTCACGCTCAGATCGCGGCACAGCACGCATCGGAGGGTCAACCCCAATGGTAAGTAGAGCGCTCATCCTGGTTGAAGGCCATAGAAGGTGTACTGGTCTGCTCTACGTCCAAGCGGCCAAGCGTCTGGGTCTTCATCCAATTACCCTGTCGGCCGATCCGTCTCAGTACGACTACATTGCGGCGGAAAGGGTTGAGGCAATCCGGGTCGATACAGACAATCTCGAGGCGCTGATCCGGGAATGTTCTCAGCTGCGTGCGAGCTATGAGATCGCTGGTATTGCGAGCACCGAAGAGAATGTCTATGCGGCAGTCGGCAAGCTCTGCCGGCATTTCGATCTACCGGGACCGAACCCCGCATCGATTGAACGATGCTGCGACAAATTCACTCAACGTCAGCTCCTTGCGGACGCCGGCGTTCCCGTACCTGCTTATCACTTGGCCGCGAATGAAATGGATGTACAAAACTCTGCGGCAGACGTCGGCCTGCCGGTAGTTCTTAAGCCAGCCCTAGGCAGCGGCGGCAGCAGGGGTGTCCGATTGTGCCGCGACGTTGATGAGTTAGCCGAACATACAGCTTATCTGCTGGGCGGGAAGCACACATGGCATTCTTCACCGAAGATACTGGTCGAAGAATTCGCACAAGGCCCATATTACGGCGCTGAGATAATGGGCAATGAGGTCATCGGGATTGTCGCCGCTGAGTTCGGCCCCCCGCCGCATTTCGTCTTTCGTGAATACACCTTTCCGGCCCCGCTGACTGATGACGAGCATGAGCGTATCACCGATGTTTCGCTGAGCTGTTTGCGAGCTCTCGGTCTTGGCTGGGGGCCAACGAACATTGAACTCCGATGGACGAAACGTGGCCCAGTCGTCATCGAGGTCAATCCGCGTCTTCCTGGCACGCCGGATCCCCAAATGATTCAGTTAGCGTACGGTGTCGATCTCATCACCGAGCACATTCAGCTTGCCATCGGCGAGGAATGGGATTTGTGCAGAAGGCATTCGCAGACTGCAGCCGCGCGGATCTTCGTTCCTGATTGCGATGGCATCCTCGAATCGATCGCTGGCGACACTCGGGCCGCTGCGATAGCAGGTGTAGCCGAGGTCCAATTCTATGTTGAACCCAAGACGCCGGTCGTCAGGAAAGGCGACTCCCGAGATTGGATCGGACATGTCATCGCCGCTTCATCCGATCCTGCTCGGACCAAGGCGATTCTTCAGCGTGCCGTCGACTTAATCGAATGCTCGATCACAACAGTTCCGACCCTTGACGAATAGGAACAATGTCCGGTTCTTGCCAGTTTGTGCTGCAAAGAGCTGTATTGCGGCGTATGGGAGGCTCGGTGGACTCCGGATCAACAGCCGAGCGATTTCGCTCGGCTCGTTGGATGAGGGAACCCCCTCACCCGTCGTCCAATCGACTTCGGTGAAATCCCGCCGGACTTGGTGTCAAACGAATCCAGGAATTGACCCCTTTGGCGAACTGAAGAACTGACCCCTTCATTGGTTTGCTGTTTCGTTTGTTTCGGGCACCGAGCCGACCTTCTGCAGAAGGCCGGACCGTCGCTTTTCGCGCAGCCTGTAGCTGTCCCCCCTGATGGTGATCACAGTTGAATGGTGAAGCAGGCGATCCAAGATTGCCGTGGCCACCACGGGATCTCCAAAAACGCTCCCCCATTCACCCACCGAACGGTTGGAGGTAATCAGGATCGATCCCTTCTCGTAGCGGCGCGACACCAGTTGGAAGAAGAGGTGGGCGGCATTGGCCTCGAAGGGAAGATATCCGAGCTCGTCGATGATCAGCAATTTCGGCCGTGACAGGATCGTCAACTGCTTGTCGAGCGAGCCGTCGCTGTGGGCCTTGGCCAACATCGCCACCAACGTGGCTGCCGTGACGAACTGCACGTTGTAATTCTGGCGGATTGCCTCGCGGCCAAGGCTCACTGCAAGATGGGTCTTGCCCGTGCCCGGAGGGCCAAGGAACAGGACTGTGTCGCCGTGGGCGATCCAGCGGCAGGTCGCAAGCCCCCTGATCTGTCCCTGATCCAGCGATGGCTGCGCGTCGAAGTCGAAGCCGTCGAGTTCGCGCACGAACGGGAACTGCGCCAGTTTGCTCGACATCAATATCCGCCGCTCGTCACGCCGCGCGATCTCGCGCGACACAAGGAAAGCCAAAGCCTCGCGCAAGGTCATCTTCGAGCGTGCAGCCTCATCCAGCAGCGTGTCGAGTTGATCGCGGATTGCCGTCAGCTTCAACCGGTCGAGTGTCGCGACCAGCATGTCGTGATCCACGGTCGTCATCACCAGCCTCCCCCGACAACCGCCTCGTATTCGGCCAGCGGCCGCAGCAAGGCGCAAGGAGCAATCTCTATAGGGGCTGCTGCGCGCACTGGTCCCTCGGCGCCAGCCACGCCGACAAAATGCGCCCGGTCCACGATCCGTTGTCGGCGGCCTTGGCATTGGGAATGATCAGCCACCACCCGGCCCGCATGACGGATGATGACGCGACCGGCCAGAACCACTACCTGAACGCTCTCTCCGATCAGGCGCCAGGGCACTGAGTAGCTGTTCGTATCGAGGTCGATCGCGCAGTCCGCCTGAACCTTGCGCACCAGATCACGTAGTTGTCCGAACGGCGCCCGGCCTGCAAGCGGCCGAAGCGCACCGGCCTCAGCGGCAAAACGTTCCGCAGGCGCGACGCCGGTCGTGCCATGCTCACGCTGGTCGGCAATCTCGCGCGTCCACCGATCCAGATGCGCCTCGAACGCCGCCCAGCTCTCGAAACGGCGGCCGGCGATCGCGTTCTTCTTGACGTAGGCGACCCCACGCTCGTCCTTGCCCTTCGTGCGGGCCCGATATGGCGCGCAAGCTCGTGGCGTAAAGCCCCAGTAGCGGGCAAAGGCATGCAGTCGGGCATTGAACCTCACCTCGCGCGTCACCGCGTCATGGTGCTCGACCAGAGCCTTCGCATTATCCAGCAGAACCTCCGCTGGAACCCCGCTGAAGCGCAGGAAGGCTCCTTCCATCCCATCAAACCAGTCCGCCTGGCGCTCCCGTAAAGAGGGGCGGATATGCACCCGTCGCGAATAGCCCAGCGTCCCCACGAACAGGTGAACGCGCAACCGCTCCCCGCCGATCCACACGCGCGTATCGCCAAAGTCGATCTGCATCTGATGACCTGGCGCCGTCTCAAAGCGAACCGTCGCGCGCTTCTGCGCCTTCAATTCCCGCCGCCAGCGCTTCACTCTCAGCTCCACCGAGCGAAGCCCGATCACGATACCATGTTCGCTCGCCAATTCCTGGCGAATGACATCCGCGTTTCCATCATGACGAAAGAAACGCTCTCTAAGCCAATCGTCCAGACCGTCGAATGCAGTTCGACGAGCAGGCTGGCGATACGCCACGACACCACCTTCACGCAGATAGCGGCGAACCGTATTGCGCGCGCAACCGAACTCTTGCGCAATGCGCTTCGCACCCCAGCCGACCTCATGCAGCCGAACCATCGCTGAAACTTCTTCCCCCGACCGCATCTCCTCAACCCGCATTGTTGTCGACAAGGCGAGCTTCGATGGAAATTCTTCTTGCATCCACTGATCCTCTCAAAAATGAGGGGTCAGTTCTTCGTTTCGTTAGGGGGTCAGTTTCTCACTTCGCCTGACACTTGGCCAATGCCGGCGCAACATCGCTCCTAGCTTCTGGCTCGAGAGAATGGTCACTCTCCGGTCACGCCAGGTCTCCGGACGACGGGCAGATTGCCCCAAGCCAGCACGCGGACATGTGCTGCGGCCCCACGTCGATGGCCAGCGGCTCCTCTTCCCGACAACGATCGAAGGCCAGTGGGCAACGCGGATGGAACCGACAGCCCTTCGGCACGCGCGCGGCACTTGGAACCTCACCTTGCAGGGTCGGCAGCTCGGCGCGACCTGCATCGCCGCCAATCTGCGGGGTGGCGTTACGCAAGGCGACGGTATACGGATGGCGGGGGCTGAATGTGACCTCGTCGGCACTGCCGATCTCGACTAATTTTCCTAGATACAAGACTGCAATCCGGTCGGCGATCAACCAGGCAAGCGGCAAGTCGTGGGTGATGAATAGCAGCGCCATATTGTGCTTGTGGCGCAAGTCAACTAGGACTTGAAGAATCTGTGCTCGTATCGAGACATCGAGCATCGAGACAGGTTCGTCAGCGACGATGAGCTCCGGCTTCACGGCAAGTGCTCCGGCAATCACCACCCGCTGGCGTTGCCCTCCAGACAATTCATGGGGGAACCGGGAGAAGAAATCACCCGGGGGATTGAGCCCGGCGGATGCAAGCGCTTCGCTCACACGGTCGGTGAGCTGTGTCCGGTTATCGACCAGCCGAAGCGACCGCAGCGGCTCCGCCACGATATCGAACACGGTATGTCGCGGATTGAGCGCCTGATAGGCGTCCTGGAAAATCATTTGCACGCGATGGCGGTAAGGACGCAGCGCCGAGGCGCCATGAACCGACGTCATGTCGCGGCCTTCGAACAGCAACTTGCCGCCTGTTGGCTGGGCAAGTTTGGTGATGACGCGGCCCACGGTCGTCTTGCCACTTCCCGATTCCCCGACCAGGGCGACGATCTCACCGCGTCGGACGTTGAGGTCGATCCCGTCCACCGCGCGTACGGCGCCGGCAGGTCGGCCCAGGACACGGTCGAACAGCCCGCCCTGGATAGGAAAATGGACCTGCAGGCTCTCGAGACGCAGGATATCGGCGGTGTCAGGCATGAGCTGCGACCTTGTCTTCCTGCGAGGACCGGTGAAGATGACAGGCAACGCGTCCCCGCCCCAATTTATCGAGGCTAGGGACTTTGGTCGTGCAAATCCCCAGGGCCGACGGGCAACGTGGATGGAACGCGCAGCCTAAGGGCCGATTCACCAGGTTGGGAGGATCGCCCGGTATTGGCCGGATCATCTTTTTGCCGCTCTCTGGGTTCGGGATCGAGTCGATCAGCAGTCTAGTGTAGGGGTGCTTAGGTCTGGCGAAGATCTCGGCGACAGTGCCATCCTCAACGATCCGGCCCGCGTACATGATCATGACGCGATCACAACACTCAGCCACGACAGAAAGGTCGTGGGTGATCAAAATGAGGGCAAGGCCAAGCCTCGATCGCAACTCACCCAGCAGCTTCAGGATCTGAGCCTGTGTTATGACGTCCAGCGCCGTGGTGGGCTCATCGCCGATGACGATCGAGGGGCGACATGCGAGCGCCATGGCAATCATCACCCTCTGACGCATACCACCCGACAACTCGTGCGGATAGGCGGCGCCGCGATCCGCCGGAATGCCGACGAGCTCGAGCAGCTCCTTTCCCCGAGCGGTCGCCTCACCGCGCGACATGCCGAGCTTCAGCATGCACGGCTCAGCGATCTGCTTGATGATGCGGTGAACGGGGTTGAGCGCATTCATTGCGCCCTGGAAGACTACGGACGTTTCGCTCCAGCGATGTGGCCGCATCGCGGCATCATCGTCGATCGGCAGTCGGCTACCGCGATAACGCACCTCGCCCTCGCTGACCCTTGCGTTGGGTGACAGCAGACCCGCGATCGCCATGGCAGTCGTGGTCTTGCCACTGCCCGATTCTCCGACGAGACCGACGGCCTCTCCGGCTCGAAGGGCGAAGCTTACGTGGTCGAGGGCTCGCGAAGAAACGCCCTTTAGCCCATAGTCAACAGAGAGATCTTTGACGTCCAAAAGCGGCGGCTTTTCATGGGAGGAGTCTGTCATGGAATAACCCTTCGCCGTGGATTGAACGTGTCGTCGAGGGCATTGCCGATCAGGACGAAGCTCAGGGAAACCGTGAGGACGCACACTCCGGGGGCACCAAGATACCACCAGGCTCCGGCACTGGCCGCGCCGGCGCGCTGAGCCTGTGAAAGCAAAGTGCCCCATGAAGGCTGCAGCGGGTCGCCAAGCCCGAGGAACGAGAGCGACGTCTCGACATAAATCGCGCCAGCGACGACCAGAGCCCCGTTGGCCGCGATTTGCGGCACGAGATTGGGGAGGATGTGCCTTGCCATGATGCTCAGATTGCTGCTGCCCCCAACGCGCGCACGATCAATGAATGTTCGCTCCTTAAGCGACAGTGTCTGGCTGCGTACAACACGGGCGACGAACGACCAGCTTGTCATGCCGATAACGACAATGATCACGAAAAGAGAAGGACGAAAGCCCAGGATATCTCCGCCGCGCCCCATCACTTCGAGAACCACGGGTGTGATGACCAGCGCCAGCACGAAGGACGGCATGACGAAAAAGAAGTCCGTCAAGCGCATCAGCCAGACGTCAACGTTTCCACCATAGTAGCCAGCCGTCATACCGATCGTAGTCCCGACCACCAGGCTGATCACAGTCGCCAGCAGCGCAATCATAAGCGAGATCCGGGCACCATGGGCGACAAGATTGAGCACGTCGCGCCCCACTTCGTCCGTCCCCAGCAGATGTAGGCTTGACGGCGGAGCGAGGAAGTCACCAGTTGCGGTGGCTACCGTCTCAAGTGGGCCCACGAGGAAATGGGGTACCGCCGCCTGCACAAGGAAGAACACGAGACACAATAGGCCGAGCTGAGCCCCACGATAGCCAAGAAATTTACGCAGGAACTCCTTGATCGCTCGCCCTCGGCTAAGCGGGGAATACCGAACTGTACTCCCACTCATCGCCGGACTCTCGGATCAAGCATGCCGTAAGCCAGATCTGCTACGAGGTTCGCGACAACGATCGATGCACCGAGCAACAGAAAAATTCCTTGAAGGACTGGGTAGTCTCGCGCGTTGAGCGCCTCGACGGTGAGGCCGCCGATCCCCGGCCAGGCGAAAACAGCTTCGACCGTAATGGCACCTGCCACTACATAGCCAAGGTTAAGGCTAATCAAGGTCACAACCGGCAGCATTGCATTTCGAAATGCATGCCGCATCAGCATCTGTCCGCCGGTCAGCCCCTTGGCGCGCGCGGTCACCATGTAGTCCTCGGTAACAACGTCGCTCATCGCGGCACGAGCGACCACGACGTATTGGCCGATTAGTCCAAGGGCCATTGCCGTGACCGGAAGCACGAGATGCAGCAGGTAATCGAGAAACCAATCAAGGGAACCGCTGATAGTGCCAGGTGAATATCGACCATAGCCCGGAAGCCAGCCCAATGCCGTACTGAAGATCACCACCAGGAGCATGCCGAGCCAGAAAGACGGCGTAGAATAGAGCGCCAAAGAGGCTCCCGTGACGATATGGTCGACGGCTCCTCCCCGGCGCCAACCAGCATATATGCCGAGCATAACCCCGCACAGGATGGCGATGAATTGGGCTAGACCGACCAGGGCGATGGTGGCCGGCAAGCGCTCCAAAATCAGGTCAGAGACATGCCTGCCCCTGAACTTGAAGCTGTAGCCGAAATCGCCACGCAGAGTAGCCGACAAGTAGTCGACCACCTGGTCCGGAAAAAGCGGCTGATTGAGGCCCCAGTTCTGACGCTGCGCCTCGATCTGCTCAGCGGTCACGCTGGTACGCGCCCCGGCAAGCAGAAGCGCGGCAGGGTCGCCTGGAATAACCCTGAACAGGATGAAGTTCAGGGTCGCCACCATCAGAAGCGTCATGGCCGCCCGAAAGAGGATGCGCCCGATGTGCTGGCTCGTCCGGCCTCCCGGCTTATTAGAAACCATCTTAGACGGGCCTCAGGCGATCGAACGGAAAGAACCCCACCATCGACATCATGCCCTGTGCCCCCCAGCCCTCGAAGCAATCCTTGCGACGAGCTTCGAGCAGGGTGGGGTAGCATAGCATGATGTAGGGCGCCTCGGTGTAAATCAGCCGCACAGCCTGATCGACCAGCTCTTGGCTTTTCTTGACGTCGACGGTGACCTCGACCTCTGACAGGAGCTTGTCGAATTTCTCATTTGCCCAGAACGATCTGTTATTGGTCCCGATGGCCTTGCCGCTGCCGAGGATGAGCAGGTCGTGAGGGAAGGGAGATAGCCAGTTGTTGTCAATGAGCAGATCCCAGCCTCCGCCGCCATTCTCCGGAGCTGCCCAACGGGCACCTAACGCACCGCCGTCGAGCCGGGTCACCGATACCGGGATGCCAATTTGTCCGAGCCAGTCAGCGATCAGCTCCACGGCCGCGATCGGCAGCTCGATGTTGGCCGAAGGCCCGGTTATCAGCTCAAGCTGGAAGCTCTTACCCTCCTTATCCTCCCGGACGCCGTCGCCGTTCGCGTCCTGATAGCCGGCAGCATCGAGCCGGCGACCCGCCTCGGCGAGATCAAAGTGGCGCCTGATATCACTTAGGTCCGAGTAGTAATCGGTCGCCGCCGGCATGACCAGTCCAACGCCGGGGTCGCCGTGCCCGCGCAGGGCGCGATCGACGATGGCCTTCTGGTCGATCGCGTGACCGATCGCATCGCGAAACAACGGATCCTGCAGCGCCTTGGTGCTGCCTGCCCCCTTCCCGGAGAGAGTGTTGAAGGCCAAAAAGTCCCGCTGCTCGATGCGCGATTCACCGACCACGATGTCGGGATCCTTCGAGAGGTCGGCCCACTGGGCAGCTGTCAGGTAGAAGCCATAATTAAGGCTACCACTCTTTAGACCCTGCGCGATAAGATCGGCCGAGTTGAAGAAGTGGAAGACCATGCCGGCCGTCTTCGGCTGCCCCGCCCGGAAATACTTGTTCGGCGTGAAACGGGCGAATTGACCCTGCTGGAATTCTTCTACGATCATAGGCCCCGTGCCCACGAGCGGCGGGTCGTTGCGGAAGGTGCTCCGCGCATCGGCGTAGCTGATGTTTTTCCAGATGTGCTCGGGGACAATCATGATCCAGTTGTCTATTGGCCAGCGGGTGGGGACCTTGGTCACGATTTGCAAAGTCTCGTCATCAATCGCTGTGATCGACTCAACATTTTGCAAGCCGTCAGTGTTGTTCCAGCCGATGTTCAACTCGTCGGGCTTGCCGATGGAACCACGCAGGTAATTATAGGTGAATGCGGCATCCCGGGCAGTAGCAGGCTGGCCATCCGACCACTTCATGTCTGGCCACATCTTGAAGGTCCATGTGACGTTGTCGTCCGCAACGGACCACGCCTTGGCAAATCCCTGCCGATCAGCGTGGCGCTGGGCGTCCACGGCGACCAGGAAATCATAGGAGAACGCCGTCGGCCAGAACGAGCCCCAGGTCGCAAAGGGGTTCAGCGTATCGGGTGAAGCGGTCGCGGCAATGCGCACGATGTGATCACCACACGACCCAGCAAAGGCCCTTGATGTCAGGACCCAAGGCGCCGCCGATCCCATAAGCATCCCCTTCATGACGGCACGACGATTAAACGACAACTCGTCCATTCTTTCCTCCCTGAATGACAACTTGTTTTTTAGGCTGCCTATCGTGGCCTCTCGTTGTGATTGTCTCTGATTACAATTGCCTTTCCGGTTCAGACGAGGTCGCGCGGGATCGTCTTCGACCACGACTTGCAGAAGATTCGCTCGCCGGTTTCGAAAGCGTCGAAATCAATCTGCAGTTGAAAGGCCGACTTGGTAGCGGTCATAACCGTCCGCGCCTCCACCGCCGTCTGCCAGGCTCCGCGGCCCAGCTCAGACCTAAAGCAGACTTCCGTGCGGGCTGTCCTCGGATCGTTTTCGGCGACCGAATAGATCAAGTGCTTTTTGGATCCAACGACCGTGCCGATGGGGTCGAGACGCATAGACCCGTCATCTCGCTTGACTGTAACGGTCACCTGCCTCGAGATTGGATCAATGCGAACGAACCGCTCGAGGTTGCCGGGCGTCAGCATCGTCGTCGGCATGGGCCCAGAACCCTCCGGCGCGCCAAACGATGGCAGCTCGTCGTCACCGGGTTGATGCATTCTGATCGGCAGACGCAGACGGCTTGCCCACGCCTGTATCGTCAAAGTGGCGCGCTCCGGCGCGGGAAATGCGATCGGCCAGTATGCAGTGGAAACAGACAGCCGTATCCGGTGACCGGAAGGAAAGGTACATCCGATCTCGTTCATCGCGAGCTGGATGCGGTACGACTTTCCAGCTTCCATTGGCTGCAGGTCGTCGTGGCCGTCACGGTGCGACAGATTTAGAAGCCCGTAGGTGACCTGGGTGACCTCACCTGACGGGCTGACATCAGAAAGACGCACCGCGAGGGTGGCTGTCGGCTTGTCGCACGTGATCTCCAATTCAAGAACCGGCGCGCCCAGGATTGGGGTGGCTCCCGTCAGGCGTTCGCTATCAAAGACCAAGGAGCCGCCATCGTCCCACCGCTGATCCAGCGGAAGTGGACCAAGTCCGCCCAGCGAATAAGGGCACCAGTCGCCGCCTGCGATCCCGACGGTCTCGGGTGAGCTGATTTCAAGGGCAACATCCGGCAGCGCCTGCTCGGATAACCTCCCTGGCCCCAAATGGAGAACCCGCGACTCCACATGTGGAGACGGCCAGCTGGGGTCGGCAACCCAATGCCCAGGCCGCTCATCATAATGCGCCGCGGGTTCCGCCCAGTCCAGCATCCAGCTACGCAGCATTGGTTCCTGCATGATGCCGCTATCGTTGCCCTTCAGCCAATGATCCCACCAGCGGAGGCATTCCTGCAGGAAACCAATGGCGGGACCGGGCACACCCTGATGAGGGTACTTATGACCCCAAGGCCCGATCAGGCCTCTCCGTGGCCCCTCTAGCTTCGAGAGAAGCCGGAATATGGCGTTGGAATAGCCATCTGCCCATCCGCCGACCGCGAAGACCGCGCAATCGATTGCGCCGTACTCCTCGCAGACCGAGCCATGCTTCCAGAAATCATCTCTGCGCTGATGAGTGAGCCAATCAATCAACGTCGGACGCGAATTTTCCAGCCGATCCACCCACATAGTGCGCCAGCGCTCCTCGCCGACGATGTTGGGATCGGGGGACTGTGCCATGCTCGCGAAACACGATGTACCCCAAACCAATGTATCGTTGAGGATGCATCCGCCCTTGTAGTGCGCATCGTCGGCGTAGCGATCATCAGTCGAGCAGTGTGTGATGATCGCCTTTAGGCCCTTGGGCCGGCGCGCGGCGACTTGCAAGGCGCTGAACCCACCCCACGAGATGCCGATCATTCCCACGCTGCCACTGCACCAGGCCTGTCGCGTGATCCATTCAATGGCCTCTACAGCATCGTCCTGCTCTTGCTTGACGTATTCATCCTCGAATAGACCGTCGGAATCGCCAGTGCCCCGGATGTCAATACGGATGCTCGCGTAGCCGTGTGTGGCAAAATAGGGGAACATCAGTTCGTCCCCCACTGCAGTGCCATCGCTTTTGCGGTATGGAATATAGTCAATAATTGCTGGTACCGGATTGGAAGCCGCGTCCTCCGGCAGCCAGATTTTTGCAGCCAAACGTGTTCCGTCAGAAAGCGGAATCCACATGTTTTCTATTGTCGTAACTGCTAGTGGTCCGAGACCAATCTTCATTGCTGGCCACCTAAGTTGGCAAACTTCCACATTTCGCCCCCCGTAAGCGACTTCCCGTTCAGCGCAGCCCTGTTCCCACTAGCGCAACCTTCGTAAAAGGCGTTTCTGCGCCTCAACGCGTCGCAATCGTAAAGGGCACGCTGACGGGCGGAACAAAGCCCGCCCTCCGGACGACCTGCGCGCGGCCTCAGTTCGACTTAGACGCCTGTCGTTATATTCGAGGAGACCTGGCCGGGCAGCTGAAATAAAGTCACTCGACAGTTTACCTTTTGCACCTCCGCATGCGACGAGCTATGCGATTGCTGCCCGTGGAGATGGAGCTTGGATTAGCAAATGGCCGCATTGCGAGCGCAATCAGATCGCGTGTGTTGATCTCCACGGTGAACTGCCCCGGACTGTCACTGAGTACTGACCCGCCTTTCGCGTATGTTTTGGTGATGTTGTGATTGAAGTTACTGTTTCTCTTTTGCGCCAAGCTGTTCTTGAGGTTCGGGACAATCCCAGGCGAGAACGCGATGGCGGAAAGTTCCACCATGAGGGTCGAAGCCACGCACCCGATGGCGCACAATCCTTCAGCCAAACGAAAGATCTTCGGTCTTCCGTTTTGCAAAATTCATACAAAGATTCGGGAAGCAAAGCCAAACTCCGACCCCATTACAGAGCAGCATACCGAGCGGATCAACGGGCACGACGATGTAACAGAAGCAAACCCCTTACGGAATCCAGAGGCAAACTCATTCGCAAAGCCTAGCCTGCCGCCTTTGTCGGGCAGCGGCCCGAGCGCGGCGCGCCCTGCCGTGTTCCTCCCACCGGCAGGGCATTTCTGCGCGCCGGCGCTGTCCGAGATGACAGCCGGCGTGAGATTGACCATCTGCAGCCACGTGCTCGGACCCTGCGCTGGTGCTTCCTGCGATTGACGCTGCCGTCGGTGCGTTCGTCCTCAAGGTGCTCGTCGAGTTCAGCGTTCAGAATCCGTTCCGAAAGCGCCTTCTTCAGGTCGTCGAGCAATCCGTCCTTGGCAAACACCTCATTCGGATCGCGGCCGGCAAGCAGTTGGTCCAGAAGTTCCTTCTCAATAGCCATGCGATGATTCTCTCCTTTCCATCATCATGGCCTCGCGCACAAGGCTGAAACCCACTTACAAAACCCCGCCTGTTCAGACAAACCAAGCCAGCTCTCCACTGGCTCACGGCCAGACTGAATTTGGGCCTTCAGGAATGTAGTGCGCAGGACGACCCACCATTAAAGGCGCCGGCCATGTAAGGATCCGAAGAAGTGATCGCGTGGCTGGGAGCGAAGAAGGCGCTACCCAACTTAACCATCAGCTGCGGCTGCGACGAACCAGTCCGTCGAAAACGTAGCTCAGCAAATACCAAGTGGCGAGGAACGCCAAGCATTCTAAGGTGAAGCTACCGAGCTTGTAGAACATCTCAGCGATAACGAACGCGATCATGAAGGCACCAGCTCGCGCTTCGCCATGCCGCTCATTCCGATCGCCTGGGTCAATGAAAACATGTTCGTGCTCCTGTTTTTGCTATCAGTCAACGATCGGCCCGCCAGCCGGCGCGGCCGGCCACGATCTCGATCCTAGAAGTAAAGCCTAACGGCGCCGCTCCGCGGCTCGTCGGCGAAGCCAGCTGCGAGCGACCAACATTGCACCAATCGCGAACGCAACCGCGATGTATATCAACTCGGTCGTGCCGTCGCCCCCGTCTGGAGCCACGCCGAAAATCCGCTCAATAAAATCCATGTATTTGACCTTCCTGAGTTAAATAGACTATCAGTAGTTTTTCACCGCGCTACGGCCTGCTGGAAACCAATTGGCTCGACGCCGGCAGTTCCGAGAGCGACGTTGAGCGCTGCGGCCGTATCGTCCATAAGCACGCCAAACTTTTGAATCTCCTCTTCGACCTTCGACATGATTTCGTGAGCAACCTGGCGGGCTGGGAGCGTCGGCGCCTCGTCGGCAACGGCCACTACGCTGATGAGATCGACAAGCTTATCCTTTAGGCCAGGCGGGTTCCGCTCTTGGTCGCGCGGGGTCTCCTGCTTGATGTCGATCAGTGCTCCTTCGATTGCCTCAAGCTGTCCGACCAGCGCTTGTGCACGCTCCCTAAGTGGCGTGTTATCATCGAGCCGCTTGTGCACATCCGTCGTCTGTCGCTTGATTGACCGAATGTGATTGACGGTTTGGTTGAGTGCCGAAAGCATGCCGAACAGCTCATGCAGGAGTGCCGATTGCTCGGTGAACTCCTTCTCAGTCGCAGTTATGCGTGGGTCCTTGACGACGGAGAAGCTGACCGTTTGATCCGCGCCGCTAGTTTGAAGCTGGACTTTGTAGCTACCTGGAACGATGGCAGGGCCGCTCGGGTCATCGCTGTCCGCCGCGAGAGGCTTGTACTTCCGGATCTCTAGGGATCGGTCCAGCTTGGCCGGTCCCGGATACCTGAGATCCCAGACGAAGCGGTTGAGCCCAGCCTTCGTGCCTGGCTTAGCGTGAAGAGGCGAGTCTTTATCATCGCTTGAGACGTTGGCGATGACGGTGCCAGCCGCGTCCTGAAAAGTAAGTTTGATCGGGTGTTCGGCATCGCTGGGCAACCAGTAATTGACGATCGCTCCGTCCGGCGGGTTCTCACCGCAGTCCAGATGGCGGCGAGCGATCTGTCCATCCTCCAACTCCACGACCTCTGTCGCGGCGCCGATTCCCCAAGTCTGGTACCCTATTCCAGCCTTCGAGACGCCGACCTTGGAAAAACCCTGCCCAGCGACCCACGCGAGCTTGGTCCGGACTGTAGCGCGTGGGTTGATCAACTTCACATCTTTCTGATCTGAGTCCAGTTCACGCAACGGCGTCACGTCATCGAGGATCCAGAAGGACCGGCCATGGGTGCCGGCAATAAGATCGCTTCCTTTTATCTTGAGATCGTAGATCGGGACCACGGGCAAGCCGCCGACCATGCGCGACCAATGGGCACCGTCATCGAGGCTGAAGAAAACTCCGGTTTCAGTGCCGACAAAGAGTAGCCCCGGTCGCACCGGGTCGGCGCGCAACACCCGGGTGATCTCGCCCATCGGGAGGTCGCCGCTGATCGGTTGCCAAGTTTTGCCACCGTCCTTGGTGCGGAAAAGGTAGGGCCGGTAATCGGAAAGTTTGTATCTTGTGGCCGCAACGTAAACGGTTTCTGCATCATGCGGGGAGATTTCGAGGCACCCAACATAGGCGAGTGCGGGCATGCCCTCGGGTGTGACGTTGCTCCATTGCACTCCCTCGTCCCTTGTCACTTGAACCAGACCGTCATCCGTGGACGCCCAGATCTCGCCCTTACGGTGCCGAGACTCCACGAGCGAGGCGCATGTCGCATGCACCTCCGCGCCGGAGTTGTCGCGGGTCAAGGCACCCCCCGAATAGTCCTGTCGAGCCGGGTCGTTGAGGCTCAGATCGGGCGAGATCACCGTCCAACTCGATCCTTCGTTGACGCTTCGGAAGACGCGATTGCCGCCAACGTAGATCGTCTTCAGATCGTGGGGTGAGAAAGAGATCGGAAAAGTCCAGCCAAACCGGTAGCGCATGTCCTTCGGCGCCATACTGACGGTGTATTCCGGCCAGACATTGACCACGCGAATCTGACGGGTGCGATGGTCATATCGTTGTAGAGATGACGTGCTGCCGGGACTTGAGCCGACCGCACCGCAATACACGATGTTAGGATTCTTGGGATCGACAGCGATGAACCCACTCTCGCCGGTCCCAGGATAGGTGCAGTCGCTCAATGGGATGACACCCCACTCCGAAGCGCTTGGGACCGAGATCGCGGTATTGTCCTGCTGGGTGGCGTAGATGCGGTACGGATATTGGTCATCGATATCAATGCGATAGAACTGCGCCGTCGCCTGGTTGTAGATCGACGACCATGTCTTGCCCCCATTAAAGGTTACGCAGGCGCCGCCATCATTGCCCTGGATCATGCGGTTGGGATCAGCCGGGTCGATCCAAAGAGCGTGGTTGTCGTCGTGGGGGGTGGTCACTTCGGTGAAGCTCAACCCACCGTCAGTCGACCTCCACATTTGTAAATTGTTGACATAAACCGTTTCGGCGTGGCCCGGGTCGGCGAAAACATGGGTGTAATAAAAAGGGCGATGCATCAGATCGCGGTTCTGCGAGACCTGGATCCAGTGGTCGCCATAATCGTCGGTGCGATAAAGCCCAAGCCTGTCGCCTTCTGCCTCAATGAGTGCGTAGACTCTCCCGGATTGAGCCTCGGAAACTGAGACACCGATCTTACCTAGCAGACCATTTGGTAGCCCGTTTCGCCCGGACAACTCCTCCCAGCTATCGCCCCCGTCGAGCGACCGGAACAATCCGCTTCCCGGCCCACCGCTGCTCAGGCTCCAAAAGTTCCGCCGTGTCTGCCAGGTCGTGGCAAAAAGGATGCGCGGATTGTTGGGATCCATCGAGATGTCAACTGCGCCGGCGTCAGGGCCGCGATAAAGGATTTTCTGCCAATTCGTACCTCCGTCCTTGGAGCGAAATAAGCCGCGTTCTTCGTTCGGCCCAAACGCATCCCCAAGCGCCGCGACAAAGACAAGGTCGGGATCCTTTGGATGAATGCAAATCTTGCCGATGTGCCGGGTCTCTTTCAGACCGAGATGGGTCCAACTGCGACCTGCATCACTCGACCTGTAAACGCCGTCGCCGTAAGAGACGTCGCCCCGGATCGTCGTTTCGCCCATGCCGGCATAGATGACGTTGGAGTCGGAGCGGGCAACCTCCAGCGCACCGACACTTGCGCTCGCGAAGTAACCGTCGGATATGCAGCGCCAATAAACGCCCCCGTCAATGGTCTTCCACACCCCGCCTGCGCAGGCGCCAAAATAGAACACCGTCGGATCGTTAGGGTCGCCAGCGACCGCCACAACGCGGCCGCCTCTGAAGGGTCCAATGCAGCGCCATTTGAGGGCCTTCAGACTCTTGGGGTCCATCATTCCACTCCACTTAAATTGGAACTATCGCGAGATCCGCAGCGGCCGTACCGAGCGAGAACGCGTCATGGTTCGCCCGCATACAGTTATATCAATTGGTGCGGCCTTAGAGCGAGATAAACTTTGCTTTAGCGGGCGACGAGTTTCGAGCCATTGAAAAGGCCTGGTTGCGGTTGCTGAAGGCCATCTCGGAGATGACGCGCCAAGCGAGTTCCATTCGGGAAGGGCTACCCACACGCCACTAGTTTCACGGGCTTCATCCAAGTTCAATTTTCATCGTCAGCCATCCATCTTGGGGAATGCCACATGTGCCCGCCCCTTGTTGTACAACGGATTTTCCCGCTTGAAGCTGGCCGCCACTACTGTTGGAGCTCGCCAACAGGTACTTCTCCCGCCGCTATCGATACGCCCATAGGTCTCAAGAACGTTATTTGTTCCAAGATAACGCGTGGGAATGATGGATTAGAGCCAAAGTTCGCTGGCTGTTGAAAGGCTATGCACACAATGCAGAGCAGATTGAAATATCAGCTCCGTCACGCATTTCAGCGATCGCCGCGCTCCTGCGATCGACAACTGTAGCGATTCTTTCAGAGCACCGATTTGCCTCAGGCCACCTCATCGGGAATGCAGCTGTCAACGTCGCTCAGGCTTGGCCGGCGTCTTGTCCACAATCGGCCGAAACCGCGCCACGACCGCCGATCGCACAGCGACCCAGCTTGAAATAGCTTGCCATGCCACAACCACGACATGTACCGCGCGGATCAACGTGACTCGGTTATGCGGGTCTGCGCCGAGTTGGCCCGCACTCGGATTACTCCAACCTCGTTTTCGATCTCGACATAGGTGCCAAATGGCTTGGAGAGCTTCTGTAGTCGCTCCAGAATGGCCTTTGCTTGCTGCGCGGGTGCCAAGCGCGGCACTCCCCGATTAGCTAACCTTTCCGAGCGGCGAAGCTCGATTGGATGGAGCCTCAATTCAGTAAGCTGGTTTTGATCGAAACGGCCCACGCCGATGATGCTCTCATAGTAAACCGAGGCGGAAAGTGGTATAAATCCTTCTGGATATGGATAGCCTATTGCCATTTCATGAGCTGTTACATCCGCATCCGTATCAACCTGCGGATCCTTGCCGTGTGCATCGAACATGTCAGCCCCGACCGGCGTTCTCAGGTCCTGGTTGAAGAAATTCCCCAAGCCGTAAAAGATGGGCCGTCCTTTGTAGATTTCGATGCCCCTCACATGGTGCGGTCCGTGATTTATATATGCATCTGCTCCGGCATCGATGGCCTTCCGCGCAAAAGCTTGTTCATAATCCGGTGGTTGGTTGGTGAATTCCTCCGGCTCGTGCCCGTGATTCGTGGCGATACAGAAATCAGACAGCTGCTTACCGCGACGCACGTTGTGCAGAATACCGTCAACGTCGCGCGGATTGGGTTTAAAGCTGTATCCTGGTCTCTCCCCGACTTCAAAGACTATCTCGCCGATTACTACACGGGATGCATCTTTCGGGGGAGGTTCATGCCAAGGAACCATCTCGCGCACCTGCCTCAAGTTCTCAAGCATCTCCGGCGGAACTACTATGCTTCTTGCTAAGCGAAGGGGGTTGAGTCCTGGTCTACCTGGCGCCTCGCCGGCCGGGTCGCAGGCACGAGCCATAGGCTCGAATGTGGTGGCAAACGACACCAACGATACTCGACCCCGAGGGGTCTCCAAAAAACGAGCGGCGCGGGCCTGCGCGAGATTCTCGCCCGCACCTGCATGAACGATCCCGTTCTCTTCAAGCGCCCGAGTCGTCTCGCGCATACCTTCGACGCCCCAGTCAAGCGTATGATTGTTCGCCCGACTGACCATGTTGAAGCCCATGGCCTTTAAGTCAGGTCCTAATTCCGGAGCACCGATCAAATACGCACCGCCGTACTCGGCCTGCGGACATCCCTTAGACTGAACATCCAAGATATTTGTTTCCAAGTTGCCGAACTTTACGTCAGCTCCGTCGAAAAGCTCTAGAACATCGGCAAAGCCCGGATAATAGCCTTTGGTTACGGGCCGCGCGTAAAGAAGGTCCCCTACTGCGGCCATCGTGAAACCATCTGCAACGTTCGTGCAGATTGAACCTACCGAATCAAAGCCCCCATCCCGCAGGATGGCAGGGTTGCCATGTTCGTGAGTAACCATATCATCTCCTGCTTTGCTTGAATGTCGTCGCACCTGTCGCAATGTTTGTGCCTTCCGGCATCCTATGACGGATCAGAACCGAGCCACACTAGCAGACGGATAATCGCTCGCTTCAGCCAGCTGTGCGGGGATATCTGTGGCTGGAGCGCGCACATGACAGGCTACGACCCGTCCGTCGGCCATCAGCACTAAAGGCGGCACGTCGATGCGGCAACGCTCGACCGCGAGCGGACAGCGCGGATGAAACGCGCACCCACTCGGCGGATTGATCGGGCTAGGCACTTCGCCCTCCACCGGTGACTCCAGCCGAACCCGCGTCGGATCCGGAACCGGAGCTGCCGCGATCAGCGCCTCGGTATAAGGATGAACAGGCTTGGCGAAGAGCGCGTCGCACGGCGCAAGCTCGACGATCCGGCCCAGATACATGACCGCGACGCGATGCGCGATGTGCTCCACGACGCTAAGATCATGCGAGATGAAGACGAAGGCGATGCCCATCTGCTGCTGGAGATCCAGAAGCAGATTCAAGATCTGTGCCTGCACGGATACGTCAAGGGCTGAGATTGCTTCGTCAGCGATGATGAGAGAGGGGTTGAGCGAGAGGGCGCGTGCAATGCCGAGCCGCTGGCGCTGACCGCCCGACAATTCGGACGGCAGCCTGTGCATCATCTCGGCCGACATTCCAACTTTTCGGAGAAGGTCAGCGGCAAGCGCCTGACGCTGCTTGCGACTGAGTCGCTCAAAGTTCTCGACGGGTTCGGTGATGATTTGCCCGGCGGTGAGGCGCGGGTTGAGTGACGAATAGGGATCCTGAAAGACCATCTGCATCCGACGACGCCACGCGCGAAGCGCGTCCTTCTTGAGACCGGCAATGTCAGTCCCGTCGATCAACACGCGTCCACCCGTCGGCTCCACGAGCCGCATCAGGAGCCGCGCCACGGTAGACTTGCCACAACCGGACTCACCGACGATACAGAGCGTCTCGCCCGCCTCGACGGAAAAGGATACATCCTCCACCGCCCGAATCACCGCGACGCTTTTCTTGAAGATTCCCGCACCGAGCGGATAATGCTTGGTCAGGCTTTCGACTTTCAGCAACGGACCGTTCATGCGCCCATCACCTCTTCGGCGCGCCAGCAAGCTGCGGCGTGGCTCGACCCGACATCACGCACTGCGGGCGTCTTGTCGCGGCAAATATCTATCGCGAGGGGGCAGCGAGGCGCGAAGCTGCAGCCCACAATGGGCTCGCGCAGACTTGGCACGATGCCGGGGATTTCGGGAAGGCGGCGCTGTCGGCCGCGCCGCCGGTCCGGCACCGATCGCATGAGGCCGTGAGTGTAGGGGTGCGCGGGGCGCGCAAACAGATCTACCACGTCCGCTTGTTCAACAATCCTCCCAGCATACATCACGATCACGCGCTGGCACGTCTCGGCGACGACCCCCAGGTCATGAGTGATGAACATGACGGCCGTTCCTGTGCGCTCTTTCAGGTCGACGATCAGCCGCAGGATCTGCGCCTGGATAGTAACGTCAAGCGCAGTGGTTGGCTCGTCGGCGATCAACAATTCCGGTGAGCAGGCAAGAGCCATGGCGATCATGGCGCGCTGGCGCATGCCGCCCGACATTTCATGCGGATAGTTGTTGACGCGACGCTCGGCATCCGCGATTCGGACGAGACGAAGCATCTCTTCTGCTTTCTTCATGGCCACCGAGCGGGACGCCTTCGTGTGGATCTGCACCGCTTCGGCGACCTGGTGGCCGACCGTATAGACCGGGTTCAGGCTCGTCATCGGCTCCTGGAAGATCATGGCGATCTGGTCGCCCCTGATATGTCGCATCTCCCGATCGTTCAGCCCAAGGAGGTCGCGTCCGTGAAAGCGGATCTCGCCGCCGACCGTCCTGGCGGACAGCTTCGGCAGCAGGCGAAGGATGGAGAGGGCAGTGACGCTCTTACCGCAGCCGGATTCGCCCACGACGCCGAGCGTTTCGCCTTTCTTGACCTGGAAGCTGATGCCACCCAAGGCACGGGTGATGCTCCCTTGGCCATAAAAGTGCGTCTCGAGGTCTCTAACGTCGAGAAGCACGTCGTCCTCTGCGGATTCTCGCATTAGCATCTTAACGTCTCCGCTTGGCGCGGGGATCGAACAGGTCGCGCAGGCCATCCCCCAGCAGGTTAACGGCGAGGACCGTGACGGCAAGGCAGATACCGGGGGCGAAGATCGTCAATGGAGCGATGGCGAGATACAGGCGCGAACTGGCGATCATGTTGCCCCAGCTCGGAATCTCAGGTGGCACGCCCACTCCGAGGAAACTCAGCCCCGCCTCCGTCAGGATCGCGCTGGCGCAGACAGTGGCACCCTGGACCATGAGCGCCGGGATAGTGCTCGGCAGAATATGCCGCCAAAGCACCTTTGGCAGTCGCGCCCCGCCGCAGAGAGCGGCCTCCACATAGGGACGCTCGCGAACACCCAGAACCACCGAACGAACCAACCGCGCGACGGCCGGGGTCTCCGGGATCGTGATGGCGACGATGAGGATGCCGATCCCGGGGCCTGTCAGAGAAATCAGCGCAATGGCGAGCAGAATTGTTGGTATCGACATCAGGCCATCCATGACCCGCATGACGACGTTGTCGAAGCTGCGGCTGTAGCCGGCGATGATACCGATCAGAAGCCCGGCAAGAGCCGCGCATGCCGCCGACAGCAATCCGACTATGAGGGAGATGCGTGCACCAAAGATCGTTCTGGCAAATACGTCGCGGCCCAGATTATCTGTCCCGAACCAGATCTCAGCAGATGGCGGCTGGAGACGCTTGAACGGGTCCATGGTCACCGGATCTCCGGCGTAAAGGGGTGCAACGAGCGCCAGAATAATTAGAAGTGCGAGGAGGCCGCCACCTACCAGGACCAGCGGGTGTCGTCTTGCCAGACGGGGAAGATCGGATAGCTGCAGCCGACCCATCGGCACAAGTTCAACTGGTGCGGAGATGAGCGTCATATCAGTACCGGATCCGGGGATCGATCAGCGTGTAGGCCAGATCGACCGTGAGGTTGATAAGGACGTAAAGACCCGAAGTCAGGATGAGAACGCTCTGAATGATGGGATAGTCGCGATTGTTGATTCCATCCACGACCAGACGACCGATACCGGGTATGTTGAACACCGTTTCCGTAAGAACGACCCCGCCGATCAGATAGGCAAAGCTTATGCCGATGACGGTTAGGATCGGCACGCCGGCATTCTTTAAGGCATGGTGGAAAAGCATGGCATAGGACGAAGCGCCCTTGGCCGCGGCGGTTCGCATATAGTCTTCCGACAGGACCTCGAGCATACTCGCCCGGGTGACCCGGGCGATAAATGCGATGTAGCCAAGACCTAGCGCCAGGGTGGGAAGGATCAGGTGCACGAACCAAGGCCTTAGGCCGCCAGCAATCGGTACATAACCCTGGACCGGGAGCCAGTGCGCCCTGATTGCGAAGAAATATATAAAAAAATAGCCGATGACAAAGATCGGGACGGAATAGCCAAGTGCCGAAAAGGCAGCGAGGAGGCGGTCGATGAACCCGCCAGTTCGCCATGCGGCAAGGATGCCGAAGCAGACCCCGACTGACACCGAAAAGATCATGGTCAGGATTGACAGGGAAAGGGTCGGCTCAAGCCTCTGCGAGATGAGCTCGAGAACGGGTCGTCCGGAAAAAATCGAGATGCCGAAATCGCCGCCGAGCATGTCGCGCACCCAACGAATGAACTGAACCGGCATAGGATCGTTCATGCCCAGCTTTTCTCGGATGCCGGCAATCATCTCCGCCGTGCCCGACTTGCCAACAATGATAGCCGCTGGATCCCCCGGTGCTAGCCTCAGCAACAGGAATACAAAAATCCCGACCATCACCATGACCGCGATAGTCGAAACCAATCTGCGTAGGATGTAGACCCCCATCACGCCGAGGCTTTCTGCATGTTCCACATCGGCCTGATATTCGGAATACCAATGAGCCCCGAGAGCGCCTTCCGGTGCAAAATTGGCGAGACCGTCTGACCTAGCCTCACATCGCCGACGAAGTCCCACCAGATTCGTTGCATCTTGCGGGCCAGCACCCTACGCTCTTCGAGCGTTGCGACGTCGGCCCATTTGGCCCGCAGCGCCTCGTATTCATCGCTCTTTGGCCAACCGAACCAGCCATCATCTCCATTCGCGAGGAGGAAGGATGTGGTAAGCGGATTGCCAAGGGAATAATCCGCCTCGTCCGTGACGAAGATGCTCCAGCCTCCGTTTTCAACGGAATCCTTGTTCGCGCGGCGAGCGACGATACCGCCCCAGTCACTTGGGACAAGCTCGGCATTGATCCCAATCTTCCGCAATGTCGCTGAAAGGAGCTGAGAGATATTGTTGTATTCTGGCACGTTCGTGGCTTGGAGAATGACAACCTTCTCGCCAGCATATCCGGCCTCCTTGAAGAGTTCCTTAGCTTTTTCTGGGTCGCCACCCTTCTTGTACCATCCCGTATTTTCGTCGTTTGACACCGTGTTTGTATTTCCAAAGATGGACGTGACAGTCTTGGTATATTTCGAGTCAGGTGAGACTATCCGTAAAAACGAGTCCTGATCAATAAGATGAAGCAGTGCCTGGCGTGCCTTAACGTTGTCGAAAGGCTTTTGTAGGTGGTTCATGCGCAGAACGTAGTCGCTGCCCGATCTGTCCAAAATCGTGAGTTGAAGGTTCGGATCACTTTCGATTACAGAAAGAAAGTCCATCGGCGGAGATTGAACGTAATCGATCTCGCCGGCTTGCACCGCCGCCAACGCAGTCTGCTGGTCGGCGATAACCTCCCAGATAACGTGATCGACCTTCGCGATCTTCCCACCCGCCAACCCGTCCGAGGGCTCATCGCGGGGAATGTACTTTTCATTTCGGTCGTAAGTAAAGCTCGCCCCTGGCTTGGCGGAAGCCTGGTTAAAGGTAAACGGTCCCGATCCGATGTTCGCAGTTACCTGCTCCGTCGCAGGGCGATCGGCGTCCTTCTCGCGCATCATGAACAAGCATGGCGTTGCGATGTCCGCGAGGATGTTGACCAAAAGGCCAAGAGGCTCCTTAAGCGAAATCGTGAAGGTTCTGTCGTCCTTCTTCGAAATGTCGCTGGCGCGGTCCATTATCAGTTTTCCACCAGGGGTCAGCTGGGCCCAGCGACGGATCGATGCAACGCAGTCCGCTGCCGCGACGGGCGTGCCATCGTGCCATCCTAGACCATCCCGCAACTCGAATGTATACGTCTTCTTGTCCTCCGACACCCCCCATTTACCGACCATTTGCGGCTGAGGCATGAACTTCGAATCTGGGGCGAAGAGCGTGTCGTAAATCGCCGCGCCGTGGTCGGCAGTTATGTTAGCCGTCGTAAGGGTTGGGTCGAAGACGCTCAGATCACCATTTTTTACCATGCGGACCGTCCGCGCATCCGTCGTCTGGGCCCGCAGGACCGACGGAATTGATAAAGCTGTTCCTGCGACCACGCCAAGTTTGATGAGGTCTCGTCGAGAAATCGTCATGTTCTAACTCCCTCTCAGGTTAGTTGCGCAGCTGATCTGCTTGTTGGGGGGGGTGTCGAAGCGGCAGCCAAGATGAAAATGCCTGACCCGACCCCGTAAGGCTGAATGATAGCTTATTGAAAGTAAGCTCTTCACTCAAAAGGGTTGGGCGTTTGAAATATGAAGCGCACAAGACGGCGTAATGTGAAACGTATCGTCTTGCGCCCGTTCGCTTCCACAACACCCGAGATCACCAACCGACCAGCCGGCACAGCAACAACGCCTTGGAGAGCGATTGGACCAGCGAAACAAGACATGATGCGGCCGCCGAGACATCGATGTCGGATGATAGTCGGCCGTGGCCCTATAGGCTACCAGACACTTGCTTCAGGCTGATCAAGACCCAAATTCGGCCGATCCGTCGCGGTTGGTTGGTCGAATGACCGCACTTGGCGCGATTTGTGATCGAAGTTTACGAGCACGGCTGACGGTCGGTTCCCTCGGATCCCAGTTAGAAGGTGCTGATTGCAACTGAGCAGGATCTTCCAGATTGGCGCGCCATCGGTGGACACCGGAGCTGCATGAATGACTCTCGACCACTACCACACGGTCGGCCGATTGCGATACGTTCCTTCCCTGGGTACAAAATAAGTAAGTACTCGTTCCCATCATGCGCCGCGCCCTACGAAGAAGCGGGCTCGCGGCGGCTCTTCCTTATAGCGGTCGCAATTCCATTTCCCTTGCAACTTTTTCATCTAAAGGGGTATTGTATGTCAAAAGGATGTAACCCAATATTGAATAGAATCCGACCGTTGCTATGAGGTCGAATATCGCTTGTCTTCCCATTGTTGCGGAAAGTTGGGCGTCGAGATCTGGAGGCAAGTGTGTCCCATCAAAAAGAGCGTCGACAGCTCTGGCGATGAGACCATCCTCGCCGTTGGGCGAGTCCCACATGGCTCGAATTCGGAGATCCGAAATGCCAAGGGCACGAGCGCGGCTTACGTGGTGGACCCATTCATATGCCGAACCTATTCGTTTCGCAGCCCGAAGGATAACGAGCTCCGACCGAACAGGGCCAAGCGCACTGTCGTTAACGATGTGTTGGCGCAGGGGAGCCCAAGCTTTCAGCAGGGCCGGGTGATGAGCCATCGTGCGATAGACGTTCAGTGCACCGGCAAAGCCACTTTTCATATCCTCAAGTTCTGCCGGCCACTGTTCGTCGGCCAGGGGCGGACAAGGAGATGTTGCCATCGGGAAAGCCTCACCACTCTGACTAGGTCAACTTTCGACGGCTGCACTTATGGCGGAAGCCAGCCGATCAACCAATAGATCTATTTGTTCGGGTTGAATGATGAACGGCGGCGCCAGAAGCAAGTGGTCGCCATATATCCCATCGATGGTGCCACCCGTTGGATAGCACATCAGGCCCCGCTCCATCGCCTCCCTTTTAATTTTCGTGTGGATCTTGCGGGATGGATCGAACGGCTGCTTCGTGTCCTTATCCGCTACGATTTCCACACCTCGAAATAGACCGCGACCACGGATGTCGCCGACGTAGGGAGAATCACGGAGTGTTGCATGGAGTCCGGCCTGAAGCCGGTCGCCCATCTTGATGACGTTGGCCATCATTTCCGGCCGATTGATGATCTCCACGACTTTGCTGGCTGCCGCCGCAGCTATCGGATGACCGATATAGGTGTGTCCGTGCTGGAACAGACCCGAACCTTCGGCAAAGGCGCGATAGATCCTTTCCGACAACAGTACCGCGCCAATCGGCTGGAAGCCTCCGCCCAGGCCCTTTGCAATGGTAACGAGGTCGGGAACGATCCCTTCCTGTTCCAGAGCAAATATTGTTCCGGTGCGCCCCATACCGCACATCACTTCGTCGAGGATGAGGAGGATCCCGTACTTATCGCAAATCTGTCTGATCTGCTTGAAGTAATCTGCCACAGGCCCTACGGCACCCAGCGTCGCGCCGACAATCGGCTCCGCAACAAATGCCATGACCTTGTCACCGCCCAACTCGACGATCGTTGCCTCAAGCTCAGCGGCAAGTCGTTTGGCGTATGCCTCAGCTGCTTCGGCCGGTTGCATGTCTCGATAGGCATAGCAGGGCGAGACATGATGGGTTTCGGGCAAGATCGGCTTGAACTGCTCGCGGCGCCACGCATTTCCACCGGTTGCTAGAGCACCGATCGTGTTCCCATGATAGCTCTGACGGCGTGCGATAATGTGGCGTCGTTGAGGCTGGCCGATCTCCACATAATACTGGCGCGCCATCTTGAGGGCAGCCTCCACAGCTTCCGAACCGCCCGAAACCAGGTAGACATAATCAAGCCCCTCCGGCGCGAGCTCAACAAGTTGCTCAGCAAGCTGTTCAGCGATATCGGTAGTGAAGAAGGACGTGTGCGCATAACTGATGCTTCCCATCTGCGCCTTCATTGCCTCAATGACTTCTGGATGATTATGGCCAAGGCAACTTACCGCTGCGCCCCCTGAACCATCAATGTAACATCGACCACTACTGTCAGTGATATAGATTCCCTCTCCAGCTACAGCTCGCGGCAGATGTGTACCGATCGTTCGATGGAGAATTTTAGTCATTGAGGTCCCAGCGTGTTTGGCCACACGGCTCCTTGGCCTTTTTACTAGGTGAAGGCGCCAGCTCAAAAGATTCAGGTTGATACCGGCACCACGGCGCACGTGCCATCCCACGCAGGATCGGCAGCTCCGTATGGATGACCGTCCGCATCATGTCCGACCGCTTGAACGACACCGAGGTGATCGCCTCCGCCGCTGATCACGCTCAAGCCAGGCCAGCGCCCGCGAAGCAAAGCGATCACCTCAGGTCCTACCTCGTCATGAGTGCACACTGCACTTTCCGCCACATTCACCCTCGGCATTCGAAGCGCCTCAGATAAGCTGGCGCCGCGATCGACTACGTTTATGATCGCCTGAACCACTGCGCCTGGAATAAGTTCGCTGCCAGCAGCACCGACGGAGAGGATCACACGTTCACCCCGAGTGACAATTACCGGCGACATCTCTGTTACGTCACGGGCGTTTGGAACTGGATCACTGCCCATCCGATAGCTTTTTGCCGGAAGAAGCCCGAATGCCGGATCCGTTGCGCGGAGCCCGAAATGAGGACCTATTGACATGGTCAGCGCCACCGTCGCTCCCTGCGCATCGAGAGTTGAAAGGTGCGTAGTATCTTTCTGCTCCGTCGCCTTCACAGTCGGAGGTACTGCCCGAGCCACGCGGACCGAATTCTCGTTTATGCACTCTGCAATCTCTACTGCGCGGGCAGCAATGAAGTCTGAGTTAATTAAGGTTTCGAACGCGAGCCCACCTGGCTTGGGTTGAAGGGAACCAAGGCGCTGAGGTCGGTCTGCGAAGCAGGCTTCAATGACCGTGACCAATCGGCAGGCCTCCGCAGGCGTCAAGCTATCGGAAAATCTGGGCAAGCGATCAAGGATGGACAGCATTTCAACAAGGGTGTGGCCCCAGCCCTGGCGTCCAATCGTAGTAACCCGACAGTCGCGAAAACTGGAATGGAGAATCTCGCCAGCAAGAGCTGCGTTTGCCGAAAGGTCTTCCGCGGACCAATATCCGCCCCTGGCACGAACCGCTTCTGCTAAATCTCGAGCGGTCTCTCCGCCAGTGATTGCTGCAGCGCCTTTTTCCCCGAAAGCGCGGAGCAACATTGCAAGACGGCCATGACGGAAATGAGCCGGTGGTTGCATACCATCTAGATAAGGCCCGGCACCGCCTTTCGCCAGTGCGTCGGCATTCTGAGCCCAAGCAGCGGCAAGGTGACGTGGCGGAATAAAACCCTCGTCAGCCAGCCGCGCCGCTGGTGCTGTTACTACAGCAAGTGGCAGCCGACCATGCTCTGCGTGCAATTTCTCAAGCGCCTGAGGTAAGCACGGAATCCCAGCGAAGGCCAATGGCCCAGCGCCGAGGCTTTCGGGAAGACAAGAAGGAATTGCGCTCGCTCCATCAATGGCGGCAAAACGCCCGCCCTGCGTCCGCAGCACAATTTGACACCTGCCCAATAGACTAGCATTCGCAGGGTCCGCAACACACATCGCCAATGCAGCCGCTACTGCAGCGTCCGCAGCTGTGCCGCCCCGCCTCAGCATCTCGGCCCCAGCCTCTGTCGCGGCGGGTGCGCCAGTCGCGACGGCTCCGCCACAGCCAGCTTTTTCAATGCTCAACATTTAGACTCCGCATATCGAGGTAATGCCGCGGCCGTACCGCCATGTAGATCACAATTAGATCATTCCCTTTGTAGAAATTATAGTCATGAGTACGCAGCATTTCTGTCAAAGTCCCGGAGCTATCGAAGCGTTTGCACCACAATTCGGTACCAACTCCGATGTTACGTTTCACTAGTGAGACTCATTAACGTGCAGTCACGGGCGCAACGTCGCGCGTTGGACCATTGCGAGGACGTTGGCGGCGAGCTTGTCATAGCGAGTAGCGACCCGGCGGAGCTTTGACTTGGAAGCGCTCAATCAGGTGCACTCGCCGCAGTTTCTGAGGCACGGCTTCCGTTTGCGGTTGCTCTTGGGATCTTTGGCGTGGCGCCTTTCTCCTGGATTAACCCCCGGAAGCCCGTCATTTAGGCCTTGTCGGCCAGCACAATGGCGCGTGGGCCGATCTGACCGAGTAGGCGGTCAAGATCTGCCGGTCGAGCGCCTGCCCTGTGGTCGAGCCGAGCCGCATCGGGAGCCCCTGCGCGTCGACGACGTGGATCTTGGTCGTGAGCCCGCCGCGCGATCGACCGAGACAATGATCTGGACCGCTTTCTAGCCGTCGAATAGCCAAGCCCCGAAAAGCCTAGAGGAGACGATCGGCGATCGCCAGTTCACCACGCGGCAAGGAAACCGGAAGAACGACCCACTCCGTAAGGATCGACAGGAAAGGGTCGGTATAGCCGCTGCGGAATGAGCTCGAGAACGGTTGCTCAGCCAAGATCGAGGTGCCGAGATCGCCGCCATGCATGCCTGATAACCAACGTGAGTACTTTTGGCAGGGGATCGCTAATCCCAGTTTGTCGCGGATGCCGACGATGATCCCTGTGTCGCTCCCCGACGCCAATCTTGGAAGAACCCCGACCATCGCAATAATCGCGATGGTCGAAACAATCCTCCGCAACAGCTATTAGGCCGACGACGTCTGCATGTTCCACATCGGGATGATCGCCGGCATGCCGATGAGGCCAGTGAGAGTTTTCCGGCGCGCGATCGGCGCGACGTATTTTCCCAACCTCACGTCGCCGACGAAGTCCCACCAAATGCTTTGCATGTTGCGGCCCAGTGCCTTGCGCTCCTCGAGTGTTGCGACGTCAGCCCATTTGGCCCTTAGCGCCTCATACTGATCGCTCTTCGGCCATCCGTACCAAGCCTCGTCGCCATTTGCAGCTAGGAGCGGGTCTGTTAGAGGATTGCCGAGGGAATAATCCATTTCCGTGGTAATGAACATGTTCCAGCCGCCATTCTCAATGGGGCCTTTGTTCGCCCGACGCGTGGAGAGTGCACCCCAATCCATCGACGCGAGCTCCACGTTGACCCCAATGTTTTGCAGCGCAGACCCCAGCAGCTGAGAAGCACTGTCTCCCTCGTGCCAGTCGGTCGGATCGAGTATAAGCACCCTCTCGCCGGCATATCCGGCCTCCTTGAAGAGTTGCTTTGCCTTCTCCGGATCGCCGCCCTTCTTATACCATCCTGTGTTCTCGTCGTTGGATGCGGGCGTAGTGTTTCCAAAGATTGATGTCAGGGTACCCGAATATTTTGAGTCAGGGGCCATGACGCGCATAAACGCCTCTTGATCAATCAGGTGAAGAACCGCCTGGCGCGCCTTAACGTTGTCAAAGGGCGGCTGAAGGAAATTCATGCGCACGAGCGCATCCTGGCCCGCCATGTCCAGAACCTGAAGTTCCAGGTTGGGATCGCTCTCGATCAAGGAGTACAGGTCGGCAGGCGGGGTCTCGAAATAATCAATCTCACCCGCTTGCAAGGCCGCCATTGCCGTCTGCTGGTCGGCGATAACATCCCAGATGACGCGATCAACGTTGACGGTCTTCCCGCCAGCTAATCCATCCGATGCCTCCTTGCGCGGCACGTATTTTACATTGCGATCATAGGTGTAGCTTGCACCTGGCTTGGCTAGGGCTTCGTTGAACCTAAACGGACCCGATCCGACAGTCGTAGTCACCTGCTCAGTCGCCGGCCGATTCGCGTCCTTCTCGCGCATGACAAACAGGCACGGCGGCGTAAGATCAGCCAGCAGGTCCACCAGACATCCCAAGGGCTCCTTTAGCGAGATGGTGAAAGTCTTATCGTCCTTCTTCGAGATGGCACTGGTGAGCGCCATGATTAGCTGCCCACCGGGTGCCACCTGGCCCCAGCGAACTAGGGAGGCGATACAGTCTGCTGCAGTGACGGGAGTCCCGTCGTGCCAACCTAACCCGTCTCGCAGTTCGAACGTGTAAGTTCTCTTGTCGTCTGAGATGCCCCACTTTTCAATCATTTGCGGCTGAGGCTTGAACTTCGAGTCGAATGAGAACAGCGTGTCGTAAATTGCCGTGGCGTGGTCGGCGGTGATGTTCGTTGCTGTATAGATCGGATCGAAGATGCGCAGGTCCAGGCCCTTCACCATCCGCACCATCCCTGCAGGAGCTGGCGCCGCTTGTGCCCGTAGGACCGTGGGGATCGACAAAACTGTTCCGGCGGCAAAACCCGCCTTGATGATATCGCGCCGAGAGATTCCCATATTTCAGTTCCCTTTTCGCAGTTGGTGCGGTTACCCGCTTACTTGGTCTCGTCGACACAACGATCCAGGTATTCGCTTGTCGCGTGATTGCGCGCTGGCATTGAGGGAATGCTATTACTTGGGAGGAAGACCTTGCGTCAAAATGTAGTGACTGCTGAAATGCGAGCCGCAAAAGGCCGCATAGTTTGAAATGCATCGGCTGAACTGATCGGGCGGTTCCGCCGGGTCGCATGGCATCTTCTTGTCCATCTGCTGCGCGAGGCGCGCGTCACCCAACATCACAGGGACAATCGGATGATCGGCTCCAAGTAGTCTGAGGCCGGCCCTCTACATCTTCGAGCGGAAGCGATTGGCATTGCCGTAGAGCTTTTCGCGCAGCACGTCGCCATGCTCGTCAAGTCGAAGACCTTAGCGATGCGCCTGCAATAGCGGGCATCAGCGTATTGAAGAAGAGGTATGGCCGCGAGCGTTGGCGAAGCCAGTCGACGACCTCGCGATTGCCTGATGTGTAGCCCCCCCGAGGCGCCTCGAACCGCCTCACCAAGCGTCGCAGTGATGTCGATGCGGCTGTCGACGCCATCCACCAAATAGCGGCGTCCGCGAAGCGCGGCATGCTCGGATTGCGGGCATCTGCCGCGAAGCCGCTCTCCACTGATCCCGCTCACGCATAGATGACAGCAGTCGACCATTCAGGATCATCGTGCTTTTGCCAGTAGAGATCCATCAGGCGGCGGGTGACTGGCCCGACGCGCCCATTAGCGATCGCGGCGTGGTCGATACGGGTCACGGGCATAATGCCACCGGCAGTCGAGGTAATGAACACCTCATCAGCTGCCTTGATGTCGGCACGACTGATATCACCAGCCGTGGCTGATAGCCCAATCTCGGTGCAAAGATCGAATACAGTTCGGCGCGTGATGCCCGGCAATACCCCAAAGGCGGGTGTCCACAGGGATCCGTCTTTCACAAAGAACACATTGAAGCCAGGTCCCTCCGCAATGTAGCCGTTGGTGTCAACGACAAGCGCAGTCTCCGCTCCCGCGTCATAAGCCTCAAAAAGGCCCTTAACGAGATCGAGCCAATGATAGTTCTTGATTGATGGATCGATCGATTTTGGCGGAATGCGGACAGTGTCGCTAATCGCGATGTGCAGACCTCTTTCCAGTTGTTCCTTGTTAGCAACCGAACCAAAAGGGACGGCAAACGCCATGAAGCGATTCTCCGCCTGACGGGGATCCCGGCTGAAGGTCGGCGATGAACCGCGAGTACAGATCATCTCCACATATGCCGATCTATGGCTCGACAAGGCCACGCAATTGTTGAGGATGGATGCTATCTTCTTCCTATCATAGGGCAGCTTCAGTCGCAGCCGTTCAATACCCCCGAAGAAGCGGTCCAGGTGCAAATCCAGCCGAAAGAACTTGGCGTTCCAGACATGCACAGTGTCGTAGGTTGCGTCGGAGTGGAGGAAACCCCAATCGAGCACCGAGATTTTGGCTTGGGACATCGGCAAGTATTGGCCATCCATGAAAGCTACCCCATCCGGATAGCGCCGTCGATCAACGTGATGCTCGTCTATAGTTGGTAAGACAGGCAAGATCTGTGTTATCGGGGTCGCCATTCGTTGTTCCTTACACCTAGACGGTTGCTTCCCGCGAGAAAGGGTCGCGCAACTCGCACCGCGCCCGATCAACTGCGCCCTCTACATCGCACAGTTGATTCGGTGAAAAAGCTCAATCTGCTGCAGGACGCGCAACGGCGGTTTCAAAAAGCGGCCGGAGTGATGACTTCAGCGCAACCTGC
Organism: Mesorhizobium sp. M0598; assembly: GCF_040320865.1. NCBI lineage: Bacteria > Pseudomonadati > Pseudomonadota > Alphaproteobacteria > Hyphomicrobiales > Phyllobacteriaceae > Mesorhizobium > Mesorhizobium sp. M0598. Next base: position 79,552 of record NZ_JAMYQL010000019.1, read on the forward strand.
CCAGCGTTACACTGCAACACGTGGCTCGAACTTGACACGATCAAGCGAAATCATGCTCCGGAATTTTCGCACGTTGGGGTTGGTATAAAGCTTCGTCTTGACGAAGACGTCGAAGGCCTCAACATCCTCGACGGAGACAAGCAGCACGAAATCGGCGTCGCCTGTAACCATGTAGCATTGGGTAACCTCTTTGGCCGCGCGCATCGCGCGCTTGAACTCATCGACAAGGTCAAGACGCTCACGGTCGAGCTCTACCGTGACGACAACAGTAAGTAATTTGCCGAAAGCCCTCGGATCCACCAACGATATGTCCGCAAGGATCACTCCGTCCGAACGCAGCTTGTTAACTCGGCGCATGCATGACGCAGCCGAAGAACCGACCAATTCCGCCAGCTCGGCAAAAGAGAGCCGGTTGTTCTTTTGTAGAGCCGTAAGGATTCTTCGATCTAGGTGATCCATGGAATAACTCTGCTGTTATCTGAGCTTCAATGTCGCCAAAAGGTGTGCAGCAGTCATTGCAGTTAGCTATGGAAATTGAAAGAATTAAGTCAATCTTGACCGGTCGGCCGTCTTCGGGGCGGATGGCCTTAATTCACGCTGCGTCGCAAGCCTTAACTAAGTAGCCAGTCAAAGCCAGCGCGCGACAAACGTCGGCCACCACGCGCCGAGATTTTCTCGACCCTCTTTCCGAAACCAGATAACGAATTAGATCAGTCCAGGGTGTGATGGTAGCATTGATGCAGCCATCACACGGCGGACCGAACATCTAGCCCGCTTCTCTCACTGCGCCCAGGCTCGAGCCGGATATCGACTGCCGCGGGTCTGCGTCGCATTCCGGTTTGAACACGCCTGGGCTCCGCAATTTTCCTCTGTCGTTTGTGGGAAAGGTTCAGGGCCGGCGGCGTCAGCGGCCCTGGCGCATATTCGAGCGTGGGCCAAGGCAATTCGTCTGCGTGTCGACCGGCTGAGCCATTGCAACATTGTCCGACGCACCGAGACGCCGATCTGCGCACCGATGTTCAGCAGCTTGGCCTGATCGTGCCGCAGGTCTCGTCGACGTCCTCCTATCCCAGCGCCATCGCCGCGGTGCGCTGTGCCACCATCGTGTGTACGCTGTGCACCGTGCAGTCCGAATCACGTCGGCGATGAAGCAGGCAGCTATTCCGGGGAAACTGGCCGACGGCGTTGCCAACGAGGCGCACAAGCAAGGCGCCGGCATCTGAGGTAATCGCTCCACCGTCGAACCGGCATCCACTCTGTGGCGGTCATGTCTTCAAATTCATCTAGGGACGACTCTTTTGCGCCAAAATGGCACCCAGCCGCTGAGATCTTGGAGGCAGAAACCGGCGCGGTTTGAAGTGACGCAGCCTCCAGTCCCCCATGAAGCCTTCATCGTTGGGCCGCCGAGGAGCGCAAGGGACATCACACTGAGCGACATGATCCAGCGGCTTACGACCGCTCGGTCGGGACATATCGGTCGAAGCGGCGTTGAGCGATAGCTTGGCAGGCGCGGCTGGACGTTCAAAAACGTATGGCCGGTCCGCCAGCAATAGGTTTACTGGCTGGTCTGCATCAGGCGGCGTGCGGCGGATTGCCATCGCCAAGATGGAGATCCGCATGCCCCGGGCCTCTTCAAAGATCAAAGCGCCATCTTTTGAACCAGGTTTCGGTCGCGTGTCCATTTATGCCGCGCTGACCCTTGATTGTTTGAGGCGGCTGCCGCGGCTCGGTTGCCTTCAAAAGGTGGGTCGCGACGCAATGTCACCCATGCGGCTGATCTACGGAAGCGATCCTGTTCATTGAAAGGTCCTGTTGCTCTGTGTTCAGGTGTGGCCAGTTCAACACATCTATGTTCGGAACCCTACACACTGAGGCGCAACTATTCCGTCGGCACGGCGCGAAACCTGCTTCTACAGTCCTGGCATGCGTATTGCCTCTGACAGGGCGAGGGTTCCGTTAGAACCCTAGCCATTAGCAGTCTCGGCCGAGGATTCTAAATGAAACTGGTTCGAATGATCCAAAACCACGCGAGAGAAGCTACCTCGCTGAGCTCAGTACCGCCAAGCGATCATGAATCAAACATGCGGGCGACGTCGGCGCCTCGGGCCTGCTTGCTGGGATTATCGTCCGCCAACTCGCACCCGCAGTTCGGAGGCTAGGGGATGAATCTCATCGAAGGGCGCATTGTCGCAGAGAATGAGCTACAAGCCAACAGTATCACGCGTTATCATGTCACAGAATTCTATCGTGAGCAGATCATCAACAGCGGTTATTATGACCAGCTAAAATACATTGTGGAACCGTCATTACAAGAGTTCGAAAATCGCGGCAGTCTGGATACGAGCGGCGAGCAGGACAACACAGTAGTACCTGGACTTCAGCATAAGTACCCTCCGACTGGGTTGTTACTGGTAACAGACCGCTGCGTTTCATATTGCCGCTTTTGCTTCCGGAAACGCCTTGTCGGCAAGGACTCGGATGAGATTGTACATGATTTCGCTCAAGTTGCTGGATATATCCGCGATCACCCTGAGATGACTAACGTGCTGTTGTCGGGAGGCGACCCATTCGTGCTGAGCACCGCTAAGCTCGACAAAATTCTCGACTATTTGCTGCCGATCTCACACTTGGAAACGATCCGATTCGGCACAAAAACATTGGCTTATGAGCCCAAGCGGTTCGAGGATCCCGCTCTACCGGCTTTGTTCCAACGGATCCACAAAGCGGGGAAGACCGCTGTCATCGTCACACACTTCGATCACATCGGCGAAATCTCGGTTGATGCAGAGTGTAACATTCGATTTTTGCGTGCACAGGAAGTACAGTTCCTCAACCAGTCCGTTCTCCTTGCGAAGGTCAATGATGATCCCAAGATCTTGGCTGCGACCTTTGCCAAGTGTCATCAAATGGGCGTCCGCCCTTATTACCTCTTTCAGAGCAGGCCGGTGAGAGGGGCATCGCATTTCCAGCTTTCGCTGCGCCGCGGAATAGAGATTGCGCGTGGCATCAACCAACGTCTCAGCGGCAATGAAAAAACATTCAAATACATCATGTCTCATTATACAGGAAAGATCGAGATCATCGACCTTGGAGCCGACGACCGGGTGTATATGCGATACCATCAAAACAAGACTCCCGAAAAGATCGGAAGGATCTTTTCCCGGCCGCACCTTGAGGGTGCATGCTGGTTGGACGATTTGCCCGAAGCATGAGACCGAAAGGCGTGGAATGCTGACCACCGTACACCAGGGCCTAGCCGCGTCTGTGGGGCAGCGCCATCAGGCGGTGGTGACGGCTTTCCCGATCCGCACCGAAGCCGGGCGGAAACATCCTTCATTCCTGCGCAAATGCAATCGCCGCGGCTACCGCGGCCTCGAACCTTTGCGTCTCAGAGTCCAGTGCATCGGGGCTGAACGGGCAGATCGTATTGCTTGTCCGTTCCGCGGACAGTTGAACGCAGGCATATTCCCGTGCGCCCGCGGTCACTTCGATCAAAGCCGGCGAGCAGCGGGTCGGGCATCGCGCCTGCACGGTTCCATCCACTCCCGCGACGTTCGACCACGTGTGGAGGAATTATGGCGTGCTCCGCTATACAAAAGTAATGAGATCGGCTACCGGCGCCGTGGGAGGCGGCCGCCCGGTTGCGCGATTGCATCACCAACAAACCCAGAGGGTGATGAATTATCTGCGCTCACCGGCAACCAGGGACTTGTTCTTGCACAAGGATCAGTCGCCGAACATCTGCGGGATGTTTCGCGATCCGGAGTTCGCCGCCACGCTTCGCCGGTAAGCCCTTATCGGCATCGAGGACTTCTAACTCGGGAGAATTGCCAAGCCGATCTCAGCCGGTATGGATTGGGGGCGGTTTCATCACCGGCGAAGATCTGGCAAGCCGCGGTTCATTCGTGCAGGTGGGGGCGATTTCGAGGGCTTAGCGCGGCCATTGATTTTCGGCTCTCACTGCTTGGTGGCGGCCCAATCCCATTGGCAGCCAAGCGTGGTCCTGCGGATGTGAGCGTTAAGACCTAAGGCATCGCATGGTGGCTGGCGAGCCGAACGCGCTCACGTCATCCACTAAATTTCACGAACGAGAGCTCCACTTGCCGAGGCCAACCTCAATTGCGAAGCGTGACGAAGCTCGCAACCGATAACACCGGACAGCCGGATGATACGCCTAGAACAAACCGGCTCGCTGCTTGGCCGGCCTTAATGCCGGGCGAGCACTCTCGACGAGCTGTTGTCTTCGGCCAACGGGGCGAACACAGGGAAAATGCAAAGGAGTAACTCATGCGGGTAGCCGTCGTTTGGGACCATGATCGTACGGGCGTGATCAACCGGTTCGGTCAGCCTTGTTGGGAGGAATATGGCCGCGAGGCGGTTGAAAGTGTCGCGGAGGCGCTGCGAGAGGGCGGCCACGAGACGCTGCTGTGCGAAGGTGATAAGGGACTGCTCGCTACACTCGAGCGGTTCATGCCACCCGATCCACAAGCCCGGCCCTCGGGAATGGTCTTCAACATGGCACTCGGAATTCAAGGCGAATGCCGTTACACTCACGTTCCGGCCATGCTCGAGATGGCCGGCGTGCCGTACACCGGATCGAGCCCTCTCGGGCATGGGCTGGCGCTGGACAAGGCCATCACCAAGAGGCTCATGCGCGATGCCGGCGTGCCTACCCCCAATTTTCGCGTGATGCGTCGCGGCACCGAAGGCACTGGCGACCTGAGATTCCCGGTGGTAGTAAAACCGCGTCATGAAACCACCAGCTTCGGGTTGCAGCTCGTGCATGAGCCTGCTCAGTTGGAGCAAGCCGTAGATGCGGTCGTCACGCAGTATGCGCAGGATGCGCTCGTAGAAGAATACATTGAGGGGCGGGAAATCACCGTCGCGCTGCTCGGTAACGGAGAGCTTGAGGTGTTACCTCTGGTGGAGTATGACTTCGGCGACCGTGAAACGCGTCTGGTGACTTGGGAAGCGAAGCATATCGCGGCCGCATCGCCGCGGAGGATTTGCCCGGCGCAGGTCGAGAGCAAACTTGCGACGGTACTGCGAAATATTTCTGTTGCGACCTTCCGTGCCTGCCACTGCCGGGATTACGCTCGCGTCGACCTCCGGATCGATCGCTCCGGCCAACCGTTTGTTCTGGAGATTAACTCGATGGCCGGCGTCAGCATGTCCTGCGTTTATGTCCTGGCCGCGACGACCGCTGGACACAGTTTCTCGAACTTGATCAATCGAATCCTCAATGTAGCCCACACGCGGTATTTCGGAACCGGCATCCGCTAGGGTGAAGACGCATCGATCGCAACCGGACGTTTTCGCTTTTCGGACCGTGGGCTGTACTGCACAAGAGCGACGGCTAACCAGTGCCGGCTGTTCACATGCCGGCGCCTACTGGCTTGTGTGCTGCGCGCCCCGATGACGAATTGCTCGAGCTCTGCAGCAGCCCAATTCGACCCGCTGCGACCGCCCCTCATCAAGATCGCCGCGCGTGGTCGCGATGAAAACCCAAATCCGCCTTGCACCTGCCGACATACCGCCGGACCTGCGCATTGTCTTCAGTCGCATCCCGCAACTCGCGATATAACAGACGGGGCGCAGACGTCCCAAAACAACCCCACTGACTTCGACCGCAAACCTCCCATTTCCTCACGACGGATCTCAACATTCCCGAAACAAGATCATTGCAGAGAATTCAAGAAACTTTAACCCAAGGAACGCGCATTCTAGGGGATCATAGCATCGTTGTTGTATGTGCCGCCCAATCGAAAGTGCAGGCTCAGAAGAGGAAACTTCTCATGCAGATGCTTGAAACGCCACGCCTAATCCTAAGGCCGCCGTCGGATAGCGACGAGCTTCTTGTACATGGACTTCATAGCGATCCGTTCGTGGTAAACGCCGTGATTGGATTCTATCCGACGATAGAGCAGTCGAAAGCTGAACTGCTTCAGTTCATCAATCATTGGCAGCGCAATCGTTTCGGCTTATGGATGGTGTTCGTCAAAGATGGAGGCCAAGCCAGAAAATTCGCTGGCTATTGTGGATTGAGGTGCACCGGCCGGCGTCTGCCCGAAGATCCAAATAACGTAGAACTCGTAACCCGCCTCCACCTTGCGGCCTCCGGGCAGGGGATCGCAGTCGAGGCCGGGAGGGCAGTGGTCAACTTTGCTTTCGAGAATTTAAAACTTGAGAAAGTCACAGCCTTTATTCTTCCAACGAACACGCGTTCGCGCTTAAAAAACTTGAAGATAGGATTTCACTATGTCGGCAAAAGGATTTACAACAATATAGCTATGATGTATTTTCTCGTTACGCCGGAAACATTCGTGAGAAGTGACGATTTGCTTGTTTAATATTAGGTTCATCTAAAAGTGCATCAGGCGCTCTATTTTTCTTCCGTTGATGTCGCCAAGAGGTGTCTTCAGTTGACCGAGGCGGCGGCGCGGTTCGCGTGGGAGTGTCCAGCGCGACCCGCCGGCGACTGACGCCCAGCCGGCGCATGACGTGATCATTGATGCGATCGAGTGCCTGGCGAATGGCGGCATTGGCCTCGGCAAGCGAGAAGAAGATCAGGTTGCCCAGCCGCCCCAGAATGCATGACTGGGCGAAACGCACGCCCGTTCTCGACTTTCGATTTGTCCTTCGGCCGTCGCGGCCGTGCCGGAAGAACGCCGACGCCATAATGGGATGCCATCATGCCGTAGCTGCCGCCGGTCTTCCAGAGCGCGCCCCGGGAGACCGGCGGCGCGTAATCGTTGATGCTTCTCCTGATGGTCGGGAGAGGGATTTCGGTGATCAAGATCGGGGAGATGACGATGATACTGGATTTGCATCGGCAGGGCCTGTCGGTGTCGGCGATCCCAGGGAGAGCGGGATCGACCGCAAGACGGTGCGCAAATACATCGAGCGCGGGCTCAAGACTCCGGCCTACGGACGGCGGTGATCGATCGCTTTACGGCCCTTCGCGAACGGGTCACGCGATAGCCCGGACTCATCGGCCGCCTTTCCGGGAACTGAAGGACCTCGGCTATGGCGGTGGCTACACGGCCGTCACCGACTTCCTGCGCGAGGTCCGTCCTGCCGCGGCGGAGCGTGGATACGAGGTTCGCTTCGAGACCCGCCCGGCGAGCAGGCGCAGGTCGACTTCGCCCAGTTCAATGTCGTCTTTACCGATGAGCCGACCACGCCGAGAATCGTCTGGCTATTCTCCATGGTGCTTGGCTTCAGTCGCCTTATCTGGGCACGCTTCGTCGTCCACCAGGATCTGCCGACTGTCTTGCGCTGCCATGCTGGGGCTTTCGAGGCGCTGGGCGGCGCTCCTCGCGAAGTGCTTTACGACCGTATGAAGACGGCTGTGATCGGCGAAGGCGACACCGGCGGCATCGTCTACAACCGTGCCCTCGTCGATCTTGCCCGCCACTATGGTTTCCATCCCAAGGCGTGTCGGCCTTACCGCGCCAAAACAAAAGGCAAGGTGGAGCGACCATTCCGTTACATTCGCGAGGACTTCTTCCTCTCGAAGACCTGAACGTGCAGTTGCGTCACTGGCTGAACACGGTCGCAAACCCGAGAGTTCACGCCACCACAAGGCGTGTCGTCAACGAAGCTTTCGCCGAGGAGCGGGCAGCGCTGCGGCCGCTGCCTTTGGCTCCGTTCCGATCGGTCCTGAAGCTCGAGCGACGCATCAGCCGGGAGGGCATGGTCAGCGTCGGCGGCAATTTCTACAGCGTGCCCGACACCACCAGGCGCCGTGTCGTCGAGGTACACACGCTGGCCGAAGAGGTTCGCATCTTCGAGGACGGCGCGCTGATTGCCGCCCATCCCATTCTCGAAGGCCGGCATCAGCGTCATGTCGAGCCGGGTCATCGCAACATCCACATCCACAAGCGCCGACAAAGACTGAGGAACGACGAGGTCATCCTTCATGGCTCGGGCGACAGGGTCGCTCAGCGCCCGTTGGCCTTCTACGATGCCGTCGCCCGGGTGATGGCGAAGGAGCAGCCTCCATGACGAACGCGCTCGATACCACGCCATCCACAATCGACCGGATCCGCCACGACCTCGTCGGCCTGAAGATGCCGCGGGCGCTCGAAGCACTCGATCATGTCGTGCGCCGGCTCGAGCAGGGCGAGATCGCCGCCCTCGAAGCCATCGACATCCTCCTCTCGGAAGAGTTGACCCTGCGCGAGAACAGCCAGATCAAGACGGCACTGCGCATGGGACGCCTGGCCACGATCAAGACGCTCGCCGGCTTCGACTTCTCTTTCCAGCCCTCGCTCGACCGCAATCGAATCTTCACCCTCGCCCAACTCGGCTTCGTCGCCCGCTGCGAGGTCGTCTACTTCCTCGGCCCGCCCGGCACGGGCAAGAGCCATCTGGCCATCGCACTTGCCGTCGAGGCTGTGAAGGCTGGAAAGAGCGTCTATTTCTGCACGCTCGCCGAACTCATCGCCGCACTGGCAAGGGCCGAACGCGAAGGCCGCCTGCAGGAAACGCATCCGCTTCTTCTGCCGGCCTGCTCTGCTCGTTGTCGACGAGATCGGCTATCCCGTCATCCACGGTGGCGGCAATCTGTTCTTCCAGCTCGTCAACGCCCGCTATGAGAAGGGCGCCATGATTCTCACCTCAAACCGCGGCTTCGCCGAATTGGGCGAGGTCTTCGGCGATCCTGTCGTCGCAACCGCACTTCTCGATCGCCTGCTTCATCATGCGGTCGTCGTCCAGATCCAAGGATCGAGCTATCGGCTCCGCCAGCACGCCGAGCTCATGCCCGAACACCTGCGATCAAAAGCCTCCATCACGCCGCCAACGCTCAACGCACCATCACGACCGCGCGGCCGGCCGCCGAAAAATGGACACCCTTCCGCGACAGCCTGAGCGGCGAAACTGGGGAATTTTACCTCGGCACTTTGGGAAATTCGAGCGGCATTGACACTCCTCCCATCAGATGAGGAGCGTGACGCCCGGCTTCTTGAGCTCGACGGCAAGATGGGCCCAGTTCGGCTCTGTGCGCAGCCGCGTGCGCTGTTTGACGCCATTGCGAGTGAAGAGTTTGGTCTCAAGCGCGTCATCGGTCAGTTCGCCTGGCAGGGGCCAGTTCAACCCATTGTCGCTGCGCGCCGCAGATTATCCTGCACCGTACTGCGTGCTATTCCCAGCGCGACCGCAATTTCGCGGGAACTGGTCCCGCGCTTCCGGCAAGCCGAAGCATTTGTCTCAACGTCGCATGGTCAGCCTTCTCTTTACCGCATCAAAATGTCCCCGTTCATCGCGGCGCAATTGATGCCAAAGTTGCTGACCCAGGAGGTAATCTTCAGTGCCGAAAACTGGCCGGTCTTTGGTTGGAATGGTGGCCGGCTTCATACTGTCGGCCGAATTGAGAAACTGACCCCCTGACGAATGAAGAACTGCCCCCTCGGTTATGAGAGGAGGCATGGATGACGATTGGGATTTGGGCGATACCTGCATTGTCGAGAACGATGCAGGGAGAGGAGATGCTTCAGCCTGAAGAGGTGGCAGCGATGCTGCGGCTGCATGAGCTTGGCTGGGGAGCGAAGCGACTTGCGAAGGAATTCGGATGCGCGCGCAACACGGTGCGTCGGTATCTGCGCGAGGGCCGGACTTTTCCGTTTCGCAAGCCTGTGCGGCGGACCGCGTTTGACGGGCTGGACGATTGGCTGCGGGAGCGCTTCTTCCGCCATGGTGGCAACGCCGATGTGGTGCGCCAGGAACTGGAGAGCGAACATGGGATCGTTATAGGGCTTCGGTCGGTGGAGCTTCGGGTGCAGGGTTGGCGTCGGGAGTTGAGGGCGCAGAAGCGCGCGACGGTTCGGTTTGAGACGGCGCCGGGACATCAGATGCAGATCGACTTTGGCGACACGCGGGCGTGGGTCGGCCGCGAGCGTGTTCGGGTGCACCTGTTTGTAGCAACGCTGGGTTACTCGCGTCGGCTGCATATCCGTCCCTCGCTTCGGGAGCGCCAGGCGGACTGGTTCGAGGGGATGGAAGGAGCCTTCCTTCGCTTCGGCGGGGTTCCAACGGAAGTACTGTTCGACAATCCGAAGGCGCTGGTCGAACATCACGATGCGACGACGCGGGAGGTGCGGTTCAATGTGAGGCTGCACACCTTTGCCCGCTACTGGGGATTTACGCCGCGGGCTTGTGCGCCCTACCGGGCGCGTACGAAGGGGAAGGACGAACGCGGGGTCGGCTACGTCAAGCGCATGCGATTGCTGGCCGCCGGTTCGAGAACTGGGCGGCGTTCGAGGCTGATCTGGACCGGTGGACGCGCGAGATTGCCGATCAGCGTGTGCATGGCACGACCGGCGTGGCTCCTGCGGAGCGCTTTGCCGAAGAGGCCGGGGCGCTTCGCCCTCAGGCGGATGGGCGCCGTTAGGGCAGCTGCGGGATCTCGCGCACAAGGTCCAGGCGGACTGCGCAATCGACCTGGACACGAAAGTTACTCGGCTCCCTGGCGGCTGATCGGGGAGAGCGTCCCGGTCGTGGTGCTGGGCTGAATCGGGATGCCGCAGGGCATAGTTTCCCGATCTCAGCATCGCGCGAGATCAAGCCGCCGACTCGGAGACGCATTCCTGCAGATAGGGAGTCACGCGAAAACCGCGCGACGCTTAACGTCGACCAAAGAGAACGTGCCGAGCCGGAGCAGCTCGCACCAGCCCGGCAGATTCCGGGCGGAGAATGTGATGGGCTACTGCGTTGCGGAGGCCGATCGTGTCAATCGTGCTGGGCGCGGCTATCGGATCAGGCGTGTAGACCGCCGGGCCGATTGCAGTGGTGCGGGTCATGCGGTCGAGCATGCCATGCTTGCGAGGCGGATAGGCGCTATGCCGCCATCCAGCCCCCCAAACGTCGCCTCGACGACTGACAGGGTGAATAAGGCCGCTTATGGCAGTCGATCGCCCGATAGCGTTGCCGCTGGTAGCGAGCATGTCCGCCCCCGCGGGGGACGCGAGGGGGTGATTGGTACGGCTATGCCACCCGAGCCAGTCGCCGGTTGTTTTCGTGAAGGTGGCGCCCCCATGAGAGCGCCAGTCAGTATGCCGCATCAACCAACCGGTGATTTGCCGACCTGCAATAGCGACAGGGTAAGGTTGCCAATGTTGCCACACTACATGCAAGTGCAAAGCAGCAGACCGCGCGCGAAGCAGCGAGCGGCATCGGCTGCGGACCCGGGCGCTAAATTCCAGAGTGATTGGCGGGTCATGACGAATGAGGCAAGTCCCGACTGCCGGGCACTAGCCTGCATGCAATCCAGCAGAGGACGTCGCAACATACACCCCTTTAGCCAGTCCCGTGCTTGTCAATAAGTTCTTTCACCTTCTGTTTACGGCGCATTTCTGCGCGCACCCAGCGTCCCCGCATGTCCGCGCATTCCAAATGCATTTTCCGAATGAGCGTTTTCGCTACAGAAATCTGGTCGCCTATTGATCTTTTTCCGGGGCCGCCCCCGAACTGCAGAGCGTCCCTGCACTTTTCAGGACTCGCTGGCAATACCTCACCGAGATGTCTGATCAATTCGCTGCGGCATTCAGCGGCGCTGCTATACAGAGATAACCGCCTGGCGATCTCTGCAACCTTTGTGTGGGCTTCTCTAAAAGGAACGCCTTGCGACGCCATCCGTTCTGCGGCGACCGTCGTCATCGATGAACCATCCTCCAGATTTTCACGCATCGACAAAGCGTTGAAAGACATGAACTTCACGATTAGCGATGTGAGGGTTAGCGCGCGCTTTAGCGCTTCTTCTGCAAGGCTCAGCGCAGAGCAGCCGTAATTGCTTACCTCGATCGAGTTGCTGAAAGGCGCTTTGCAAGTTGCCGTTGCTGCAGAAACATATGCGCCAATCACGGTGCTTGCCGACCCTTTGATATGTTCAAGCAGAAACGGGTTCTTTTTTTGCGGCAGCATCGAAGAACCGCCGGCAAGATTGTCAGGAACATCGATGAGCGCGAACTCCTGCGTCGTCCAAACCTGCAGGTCCTGGGCCACACGGCTGAGCAAAATTGAAACACCAGCGAAGAGAGAAAGCGCTTGTAGGTGATGGTCACGGCTTGCAACAGCATCAAGCGAGTTTAATGACGGCAGTTCGAATCCCAGAAGATTTGCTGTCTTTGTGGGATCTATGGGGATGCTGGTGCCTCCGCCGGCACCAGCCCCCATGGGGCAGTTCCTAATGTCCGCCAGGAGCCAATGGAGGCGCTCGCGCTCGCGCGACAAAGCGAAGAAGACGCCAAGCAGGTAGTGCCCTGGCGATCCGGGGAGTGCGATCTGGTACTGACTGTACAACGGAGCCACAAGTTTCGATGCTTCCTCCACCCGGTGAAGCAGCGCGTCTTGTGCACTTCCTATCTGTTGCAAGATCGAATAGGCAGCTTCCCGAAGCACCAGGAGAGAAATGGTCGCGTTCAAGTCATTGCGGGATCTTGCAAGGTGCAGCCATCCGGCCTTTTCGGGGCCAGCTCTCCCGGCAAGTTCTTCCTCATAGGCCAGATAGACACCACGCGGAGCGTCGCGGCCTTCTAAACACTGAAAGCCCTCCTCCTGAAGGGCCAAGATGTGCTTGAGGAGATCGGCAGCCACTGCTTGGCTGACCAAGCCCTGGTCCGCGAGCATCACCAGATGTGCTTCGTCTATGGACACCTGGTACCGCAGGAGGCGACCGTCACGCGAGAGTTCGATTGGCGGAGCGAGCAACTTCATCGCTTCGGGATGCAGGTTCCACTTGCTCTGGCTTAACCCAGCGACTTTGTCGTTGTCCGATTCGTAAGCAGCTGCCTCAATATCGATCACAATGGAATCGATCATCCGTTCAGCTGCCATGGCGGCGGCATTGAGTTCATCCGCAACCCCTATGGCGTAGGCTACTCGGTCTCTAAAATCCCCACTTATTTGCAGTTCTTCCCCATCAGATTTCAGAAGGCCCGCCTCAGGTACTGTCTCGTTTGGACTTTTGGAGAAGCTCAGGTGTTTAAGCTTGCCAGCCTTACCAGCAAGGCAGAAACGAATGGCTCCCGCCCTTGAGCTCGTCCGGAGAGGCGTGAATGCCTCCCCAGCGTAAAGTTTGATCACCATATCTAGGATCGACGTTCCCAGGGCGTGGGAGAGCATGACTGGAATCATCCCTCCGGCCAGCCTGGGGTTGACCTCGATGATCACAGGGCCCAACTCGGTTATCACGAACTCCACATGAGCCGGTCCGAAATTGAGGCCCAGAGCCGACACCGCGCCCGCGGCAAAGGAGGCCAGTTCCTGGAGGGATGACTCCGGCAACGGGGCTGGAAAGTCGTGCCCTACCTCGACGAAGCAGGGAGTGGGGCCCTTGTGCTTTGCAAGAATTCCAAGGCAATGCAGCGTCCCATCGTACGCAATTATCTCTGCAGAGTATTCCTTGCCCTCTATATATTGTTGGATGAGCACGTCAGGGCTGCGCAGACCTACCTGATCGAGCAATGCGCCCGTTGCACTCTCAAACGCCTTGATGGCGGCTGCCTCGCTATCGCATAATCTCACGCCGCTACTACCGCTTCCGGAGACCGGCTTCACGACCACTGGCAGAGTAGCTTGGGCAAGAATGTTCTCCACGTCTCTGACGGAAGTAGCCAGTCGAGTTTCAGGGATCGCGATTGATTGCCGCTGTAGCTCGGCCGCTTGTTTCCATTTGTTTCGGCAGGTAGCTATGGCCTCAGGATTCGCCGTTGGTAGCCCGATCGCCATCGCAGCACTTGAGGCTGCTTGCACGAAAAATTCCGACGACGAATATATTCCTGCCAGCCTTCTCAATTTGGCGGCGACCCCGACGAGTTCATCCGGACTACGCGTTTCAGCTTCGATAACGTGAGCGACGGTGTCTTTAAGAAACGCATAACGCGCAGGATTGCGCGTAGCGAGATACGGTTCAAAGCCCAGAGCTCTGGCCCGTTTCATCAATAGTTCGCCGGTGCCCGTCGTATTGCTTTCCACGAAAAGGAAGCTACCTCGGTTCATCATGATTCGTCCTCAGGCGCGTTTAGAAGAGCTTCCCGGCTTTTCCGATTCCAACGATATCGGTTCCATGGCGGGAGAGCGGTCGAGGGATGCTCTTCGCTGGACGGAGCGTCCGGAAGAACACCTTCATGTAAACATCCGTTCTGCTTGAGCCACTCGTGGTCATAAACAGCTTCGGCGTAGCGGTGGCCTTCATCAGGACATATGACGACCACGATTTCTCTTGGATACTGCCGAGCGTGCCAACGCCCCACGATGTAGCTCGCCCCGGAGGTCGGACCGGCGAAAACGGCGTGCCGCTCGTGGAGGGTATGCGTTGCAGCAAATGCGAGCGGAGCCGAGATGAGATGCACATCGTCGTACAGTTCATGCTTCACGTTCTTGGGCACAAGACTGTTCCCCAGCCCCCGCAGTTTCCGTTCGCCATCCGGTTGGCCGAAAATGACGCTATTGAACGTGTCCACTCCGATCAGGCGAGCGCCTGGGGCTTTTTGGCGGAGGCGCTCTATCGTTCCGCAAGTAGAGCCTCCTGACCCCACAGAACCGACCAAAGTAATGTCGGCGCCCAGCATCCCCGATATTTGATCGGCAAAAACCTTATAGGCTGCAGGGTTGTCGGGTGTTTGGTATTGTCGGGGCCAGAAACAGGAGTGACCCAAATGTCTCATCCTCGCGTGTAGTGCGTCCAGCCGGCTTCTTTGATAGCCACCCTGCCTGGCCTTTTCAGTTACTATGACGACTTCGGCTCCCAGGGAGCTCAACCTGTTTTCCAGACCTTTGTCCATCACTGGGTCTGTGAAGATTTCAAGCTGGAATCCACGTTCCCGGCAAACTACGGCCAAACCCAGTGCGAAGGTTCCGCTTGAGGTCTCGAGAACTTTCATGCCGTGCTTCAAAGTCCCTCGAGCCAGCGCTTGCTCAATGATGTACTTCGCAGGGAGAAGCTTCATGAATGCAAACTGCGCAAGATAAAGGTTTGTCTCACACCTAAGAATCGTTGGCAGAGCATAGGCATCAGAATACCCGGAGAATGGCAGGCGTTTGCGAACAGCGTCCATATTGTTACCTCATCGGCGGCCAGACATGGTCCGGTATATTTTTGGCGAGTTGTCGAACGGCGATACATCGGCGAGCACGGACCGAAGCTGCCGTGGGAATTCAGCCGCCATTCGATCAAGCAGGATTCCGATCATTGTGCCGCTGTGCGCGACTATGACCCCGAGAGAGCCAGCGGCCTCGGATATTTGCAACATCGAGTTCAGATGCTTCTTTGGAGTCTGCTCCTGATGCAGGAGAGCGCTCGCTGTGGCTATTTTCCCAATCGTAGCCGTATCACCTCGCGCAATTGCTATCTGTGCGCGGTCCAGGAGTTCTTGATATTCTGCTCTTCGACTGGCGGAGATTTCACCTCGCCGTTGGTCATAATCGAGGGTTTCGACCGTCCCTCCTTCGTCGATACCAACGATTGCAAGTGGGGGCATTTGGCCAAGGAAAGAGAGAAGGCTACATGATCGCTGTTGGTATGCGACCACACCGGGGTACATCACCCCGTCAGATGGCTCAATGTCCGCCATTAGCTTCTCGATCAACGACGTCCGGATTGTACGCTTGAAGCACCCTGCGATTGACCGTGCAGTCGCGACAAGATCGGCAGACGAACTCGCGAGTCCTTTGCCTTCGGGGAGCTCAGATTCCAAAAGGAGGATTCCTCCTGAGACGCCGAGCGCGATCACTAGATCCTCAGCCAGTCGTTTCGCTTTGACTTTATGTGACGGATAAACGGTTACCAATCGTGAGCCTGCAATTGGCATGAAGTGAGCTCGCGCAAAGAGCGCGATGGGCATCGTGACCAAAAAGTGAGGGTCGCAGGGAACGGAGGCGACCGGCAACTGGCCTTGCAGCAACTCGCCGAATGTGCCGCAACAAAGAGCGTCGCTAGAATGGATTCTTGGCTGGTGCCCATCCTCGGCGAAAATCTGGGCCGCATCTGCGCCATCGAACCTCTGGTGAGATATGTATGGCTTCCAAACTTCATCGGCGGCTGCTTCAAGAAGTTTTCTAGTCGACATGCTCACCACCTTCCTTGAGGGCCGCGAGGAGGGGTAGAATTTTGGGTCACCATATCAGTTCCTCCTCAGGCTCATTGAAATGTGATTTGCTGCTATGAGGCGAGGCCCGGATTATCGGAACACGGCTCGGGTTTCAGTTGGGAATACTTTCAATGCGTCGCAGTTGCCCGCGACATGAATGCCGGTCGGCAGCTCTCGCCGCCTCGCACAAAAGGTTTCAAAAATCGCGCCAATTTGGCTGATCGAACCGAAGAAGAATTTTGTGATTGCTTTTCACATATTTAGCCAGAGGCAAAATACGAGATTGGCCAAACAGGCGCGTGTCGCAGACCCGACAAACCCGACCGGGATGTCCAATTGCGCTGCTCGAGACCGCTACGGCGTTGACATCGGAGGCCCGAAGACGCGGGGCTCATCTGTTCGCTCGGCCGCAACGGCAAAGTCGTTGCGCCATCGCGGATCCCGCGGAGGCCGGGGCGACGTGGTGAAGACGAATATCTTGCCTCGTGCCCAGTGAGTGATGGACCGGAGAGAGACGATCAGGCGCGGTATCACTAAAGCGGGCAACGGTCGCATCCGGCACATGCTGGTCGAGAGCGCCTGGCTTCGGATCAGAATGTGCATTTTTTCGAAGTACGATTTTCATGACCGCCCTGCGGGAGCATCCATTTTCAGGTGCAGTCAACGTTTTTCAGGAAATTCGCCTTCCTGAACTGCGACCCCGGCCGGTTACAGCGCGCTGGTCGGCGCGATTGTGATCGCTTGGCACCAATCTCCGGAGACGACTACCCAGCCAAGAATGGCCGTAAGGTGGACGACCGGAGAATAAAGCGGGGCGCACGATCGGCGATCCGCCGACAGCGAGCCGTCCGCCTTCGGCTGCCCCCTTCAGCCGAACCATTTCGGCCAGCACCGAATCCTTCGCTGCAGCAGTGGCCTCGATCGTCAGCCGTCCAGTCAGATTGAACGTGCCCGCCCGCACGGCGGCACCAGCGCCGATAGGTTGCCGCGCGCGCCCGCCGGCGAGGAGCAGAAACGCTCCCACCCCTGAGCACGTAGTTCGCACGCTGGGCAGTTCGCGCAACCGAAACCCCAGGCATGGCGGTGCTTGCGGTCGCCGTTGTAGCAGGTGTGGGTTTCCTCGCAGATCAGGTGAACAAGTGCCTCATTCCCCAGGCGCTCGGCCATCGCCCAAGTCTGCGCCTTGTCGATCCACATCAACGGAGTATGGAGGACAAAGCGTGTCTCCATCCCAAGATTCAGGGCGAGTTGCATCGCCTTGATGGTGTCGTCTCGGCAATCGGGGTAGCCGGAGTAATCCGTCTCGCAAACGCCAGCGACCAGATGCTTCGCGCTCCGACGATACGCAACGGCGGGCGCGAAGGCTAAGAAGAGAAGGTTGCGGCCAGGTACGAACGTATTGGGGAGTCCGTTCTCCTGCATCGCGATCTCGACGCCGCGGGTAAGCGCAGTTCCGCTCACCTGTCCTAGCACCGCTATGTCGATGAGGTGATCCTCGCCGAGTCGACTGCTCCAACCCGGAAATTCCCTCCGCATTCGAGCGAGCACTCGCGGCCGGACCTCAAGTTCGATCCGATGCCGCTGCCCGTAGTCAAGCCGATCGTCTCGACGCGCTCGAATCTATCGAGAGCCCAAGCCAAGCAGGTGGTTGAATCTTGGCCGCCGGAGAAGAGGACGAGCGCAGTCTCCGAATCCTGTTGCATCGTCTCACCCTTCATATTCAGCCCAGCATTGGGGGGTCTCGTAGACTGTCACCGACGCAATTTGCGGCAGGATCGGCTTGATTCGGTCCCAGACCTTGCAAAATTTTCGGCCGTGGGATTTTCGAGGCCCTCGATCTCATTCAGGCAGTGTGGTCGAGGCGCTGCAAAAGGGGGCCGAAACTAGCCTCCACGTCGAAAAAATCGACAACAAAGCCCGTGCCCGGATTCACCGGCCCCTCAAGACGAAGTTCCACACGGTATGAGTGGCCATGCATTCGATGGCAGCGATGGGATTCGGCCACCCGGGGAAGACGGTGCGCTGCCTCGAACGTGAAAGCCAGTGTAATTTTCATGGGATCCCGAGAAACTTGTGGGTTTGAAGAGTGAGCCGCCAACGTGGGTTGGCAAGGCAATAAGCGACCGCGGCCGCCGTATTAGCCTCGCGCTCAGGCCCGTCCATCGGTTGGAGTAAAAGATGCTTAAAGGTGAGGCCTTCAAAAAGCTCGGGCTCCGCACCAAGCTGAGGATAGACAAGCTTAAGTTCGTCACCTGCCGCGACCACCAGCGGTGCGCCGGCCTTCGGACTGACGCATAGCCAATCGATGTCTGTC
Organism: Mesorhizobium sp. M0598; assembly: GCF_040320865.1. Classification (NCBI taxonomy): domain Bacteria; kingdom Pseudomonadati; phylum Pseudomonadota; class Alphaproteobacteria; order Hyphomicrobiales; family Phyllobacteriaceae; genus Mesorhizobium; species Mesorhizobium sp. M0598. The sequence goes on from NZ_JAMYQL010000019.1 coordinate 97,954, forward strand.
GGCGGATCAATGGTGCCGTTGGTCTCCACAGCAATTTCGAATGTCAAGTCGTGTAGAGCTTTTATGAGGTCTTCGTCTATCTACAGAAGCGGTTCCCCTCCAGTGAGGACGACAAGACGCTCCCCTGCCCCTGCCCCTGCCCCTGCCCCTGCCCCTGCCCCTGCCCCTGCCCCACGCCAGGCCTGCCCCACGGCAGATGCAAGCTCCCACGCGTCGCAAACCGTCCACCGCCGGCGCCATCCATACCAACAAAATCGGTATCGCAAAACTTGCAGATTGCCTTAGCGCGGTCAGCTTCACGCCCCGACCATAGGTTACATCCAGCGAAACGACAGAATACGGCAGCCCGACCAGCATTACGGCCTTCACCTTGAAGCGTGTAGAAGATCTCCTTGACCGCATACGACATGGATAAAATTGCCTCTGATTGAGCAAGTGACCGCTTCACCTCGCCGATCGAATCGAGCGTGAGTTGACGTATATCCGACGGCAGCTTCTGGAGTCCTTTCCACCGTCGATCCACGAAAAATCCACTCACCCGAACTTGGAGCGAATCGCCAGCCCGGTAGGGACGTTGCAATCTGTCGAGCGTCAGCCGTTGCGAAAGGTGTAGCTGTAGCCGTTGATCGCCGGCGCCCCGCCGAGATGCGCGTAAAGGACCCTCGATCCCTCTGGAAAGAAGCCTCGCTGGACAAGGTCGACCATCGCTTGCATCGATTTGCCTTCGTAGACGGGATCAGTAATCATACCCTCGAGCCGCGCGCACAGGCGGATGGCCGCCTTCGTTTCCTCGGACGGAATGCCATAACTCGGGTACGCGTACTCCTCCAACAACACCACGTCCTCCTCGACGATTTCCGTGCGAAGATCGACGAGCTTCGCAGTATTTTGGGCAATGGTTAGCACCTGTGCCTTGGTTTGGGCGGGGGTGGCGGAGGCATCGATACCGATCACGGTGCGCTGGCGGCCGTCCTTGGCGAATCCGACGAGCATGCCGGCGTGTGTCGAGCCTGTAACCGTGCAAACCACGATGTAGTCGAAGGCAAACCCAAGCTGCTTCTCCTGGGCGCGCACCTCCTCCGCGAAGCCCACATAGCCGAGGCCGCCATATTTGTGAACGGAAGCTCCGGCTGGTATCGCATAGGGTCTGCCGCCCCTTGACTTGACCTCCTCGAGAGCCTGTTCCCACCTGGGGCGAATGCTGATATCGAAGCCCTCGTCGACCAGGCGCACCTCTGCTCCCATGATGCGGCTCGAGAGAATGTTGCCGACCCGGTCATAGACGGCATCCTCGTGTGGTACCCAGCTCTCCTGGACCAGGAGGCATTTCATGCCGATCTTGGCGGCGACCGCGGCGACCGTCGCGTGTGTTTGAACTGCACTCCGCCGATGGAGACAAGCGTATCGGCATTTGACGCTATCGCGTCGGGGATGATGTATTCGAGCTTGCGCAGCTTGTTTCCGCCAAACGCGAGACCGGAGTTGCAGTCCTCGCGTTTGGCGTAGATTTCCACCTTTCCTCCTAGATGCTTGCCGAGGCGGTCGAGCTTCTCGATGGGTGTGGGTCCAAAGGTGAGCGGATAGCGTTCGAACTTTTCCACCATGTCCTCTCCAGCAACAGTGATTGAGCTGAAGCAGCTCCGCCCTCACCCATGGGCTTTTATTTGGAGCCAGCTGCATCGTCGGACGTTGCAGAAGGCTCCCATTTTTCTTTCCAGCGCCGCGTTCGTCATCGAGACAAAGCCACCCGCATGATGGCGTGCTGCGACGGTTCCTATGCTTACGGAAGCCAAACCGCTACATCTCCCGCCGTTCGACGGCCCAGGATGCAGTCACCTCAGCTGATTTCAAGCGCACTTATTCTTGGTCGGTCAGCTCGATGTCCCAGGTTGATCCAAAGTGGCGTGAATCTGAGTTCTGATCTTTGTCACCGCGCCTCAACGGAGCAGCGATATGCCGCCCATCGGAACGAGTTGAGGCACATCTGAAGATTCATTCCTAACCTCATCATGGTCTGGCGGCTGGTATCCAAGTTTTCTTGCCCCTACCGAAATGCTCAGCCATTTGGCCAGCTCTGCTAGTGCAGCCAGACCGCCAGATCAGAAAGAGCACGCTTGCGAAATAGGCCAACTGAAGGAGCAGCGAACAAGCCAGCGTCGTGACGACCACTAGACGGATGGAATGAGAAGCGAAGTAGACAGTCAGAGCGTTGCTGCACAGGACCAACCACAGGACACGATGAAAGATTCTAAAGGGCAACGCCGTTCTCCTGGTTTGTCCCATCAAGTCATGCTGCGGCCTGGTCGGCCGCAACATGGGTCTGGCAGTTCTTCGGGCAGACGCGGACGCAGGCTCCGCAGCCAATGCAGCGGCCGGCATGATCGACAACCATGATCATGCGATTGAGCTCGCCATCGAAGTCGTCGTCGTCGCCGTCGCAGACGCCGAGGATTTCACCCCCATCATCGACGCCGTAAAGATGCATGACCTCGCGCGAGCAGACTTTGAAACAGCGACCGCAGCCGATGCAGGTCGTGCCGTCTATAGCGGTGAGATATTCCGGCATCCATCCGGAGCCGTCGCGGGTGGTGAATGTGCTCCTCATCGTAACTTCTTCATTCCAGCGAGCTCTCTCTTGGCACCATCCAACTCGGCAAAAACGGCGGACGTTTCCTCGGCAACTTCCTCTATCTCCGTCCATTTTGCCGGGAGATCCTCTGCAAGGTCGCGCAATTTCATCTTGGCAACTGCCGCGCGCAGCTGAAGCTTTCGGACTTTCTTCCCCATCTCATCTAGCTTTGACATAACCCTTCCTCGAAAATCGGTTTCATCATGCCCGCGCCAGGTCGCGATAGGCTTCAGTGGCTGAGGTCGCATCGTCGACCAGTTTCGTACCGGCCTCCGCGAGTTGCCGGAACGTCTCGAAGCCGAACCGATGGACGTCTGGACAGAACGACGAGCTGCCCGACCGTGAAAAGCACGGGCCCGAAGGCCTTACGGTTTTCATCTCCATAATTGGCGATGTCACCGGGCGGAAACGCTCCGCAATCGCAAGCCCGACGGCGGTGTAAAACATATCGAGCCTCCACAGCACGTCCGGATCGGGATAGCCCATGCCACGGATCGCATAACGCTTTTTTCTGGTGACGATGAAGTCGGCCAGCAGCGTGGCGTCGGATTTGCCTTCCCATAAGCAGTAGGACTCGTGAGCACGGATCAGCCGCACGAGGCATTTGACAAACGGGGTGGCAAGGGCCGCCTCGTCCTCGTTTACAGCAGGGCTAACCGCGGCATCAGACATTTCGCCTTCTCCTCAATTTCAGTCCTCGTCCTCGATGGACGATTTCTGTTTTCGGGGACGCCTGCTTCGAGCACACTTGCGCAGCCGACGTCCGGCTTGGCCGGGCCGATTCCACGCAAGTGATGTCCCTGTGGCCGACCTTGAACACGTCCTGGACCGTGACGTCTTCCACGACTGGCCGAATTCGCGTCGAACATCGCGTCCGCAGGGATTCGGCCGGAGGTTATTACAAGATTTTGAACTCCAACCTGCGGCAAGCGATGCGCCCTATGCTGCAAAATGAACATACTTACTGCGGGCTCGCCGCAGACAATGGGCGAATTGGCCAGGGTTCAATCCAATGGTCATCCCTTTGCGATCTTTGCTCATGAGGCGACTGCGGTTTGATTTCAGCAGCCTTGTTTTGCGGAACCAGGCAAAGATCCGATTTAAGGGGGGCGTCGCCTTGTGGAGGATTGAGTGTCAGGATCTGTTCCGAGAGCTTGTCGCTCATCACAAAGCACTCAGCATGGGGGAGATGGGAGTTGTCCATTTCGGGATCGAAGAGTTGGTTCAGGACCATGACCATCCAAGACACGGCCTCGAACTTTTTTGTCGATCGCGTCCTCGACCAACTGGCGCATGAGTGGCAAGCCGGCCCGCATGTCGCGCAGCTTGTGAAGCAGTAGATTCGCATGAGTGCGCCGGAACTCGATATTGTCGGGCATCAAGGCGAGGCCTTCTTCGACAGCCGAGAGCGCCGCCGTCCACTCGGCCTCCATCGCCGGCCGAAGTTTGGCGTATATCGGCTTGGTGAGCGTTAGTTCGCGCGCTTCGCGTTGGTGACTGGCAATCCGCTCCTTATCGGCAGCTTTCGCTTCATCGCTGGTGCGCCAGCTGCCGTTAAGCACTTTCGGCAAAATCTCATCAAGTTGCATCGGATGAGCGATAAAGGCGATGTGGCCGTCTCGGTCGACCACGAACGAGGCCGGAATCCCGGCGGAAAAGCTGGGTTCCCTCCAAAGCTTGTTCATTTCGCCTGTGTAGTCGAACGCGATCCGATAGTTCAGATTCGAGCACTTTTCGGTCAACCACGCGTCCAACTTGGTTCGGGCCTCAACGGCCGTTGGAGCGTCTTCATCCGCCGCCACTCCGATGACCTCAAGTCCGCTGTCCTTGTATTTCTCCTGCAGCTGCACGAGATGGGGCATCGCCGCCACACATGGTCCGCACCAGGTTGCCCAAAATTCGACGATATAAACTTTGCCGGGCTGGAAGTTCGTGAGGGGCTCGCCACGCAGCCAGTTCTCCACTTTAATCGAAGGAGCCGGGGACTCCATCTGCAATACCATGTTGCTCTCCAAAGCTATTGCCAAAGGTTGCGCGCTTCACGCGCGAGCTTGTTTCCCCTTAGAGACGGGGCAGAAGGTTCAAGGAAAGGAGAGCTTCGCTCGTCTTGCTCGTCTGCATGCAGTCAGCCTTCACTCCGTGTTGCCGCAACTCAATTTGCAAAGGCCGTGCCAGTGCGCTCCACGCGCAGTAAGCGCATGATTTCGCGTTCAAAAGCCTCGATCTGCCAAGATGGCCGGTTGTATTGAACCCGACATGTTTTCTGCCGCTGTCAGTTTTTGGACACGAATCACCGCTTCGCGTCGGCAGAAAAGCGCGGCCCGGACGACTCAACATGCATTCGGGCCGAGGGACGAGGCCGATGGACATCATGACTGCGTTAGCTACCGCCAGGCTCGCCGCTTCACGTCACCGGCTTGAGCGTCTTGCCGTTTCGGTCCCTCAGGCGGTAGCGGATCTCGCCATTTGCGATCGCAAGGGGCCGCTCCATCCGAGCGTCGCCTGTGCCCTGCCCTCTTGTCGCTTTGCGATTGAATTCTGGCTTTCGACATAGGAGTTCTTCACGACGAAGCCGGTCCAGCTGCAGCTCACCAATACCGCCATCGTCAGCTCGACGATGATGATCGTGGCGAAAAAGGCCAGGATGAGTGCCGGAATGTGCGGCCGGTGAGCTCTCCGGGGTTCCTGCTTTGTGCCGAAATTTTCTGTGTTCCCTGTGCTCAGGCGCTACAGGGACCGCCTGGTGCGAATGTGAGCGTTGTCGGAATTTGACCAGCCTCAAAGGCCGCTCGGTCGCCACGCGGGTTGGGCAGGACCGACTGAAAACACTGAAAACGCGGCCGTCCTCGCTGCTAACCCGGCTACCATCCCAGGCGATGACAACGTGATTGATGCCATCAATTCCCGCCGACTCCGGCAAGAGCCCGAGCGTCCCGACTCGAAGTTGAGGGCCTCGGCCACGGCACGGTCATCGCGTTGTTCAGCTCCCGGCCAAAGTTGAGGAGATCGGGATAGCGCCCATGCGATGCCGCTACGGGTCCGAACTCGGCCTGCCGCGCTGAAACGACTCTCTTTGACCTGACGCGGACCCGAGTATCGGTGTTTTGAGCGCATTGAGGACGCCTGGGCCTCTGCCCGGCCGTTGGTCTGCGCGTTACGGATTGTCTCGGCGAGCAGACCCCGAGCGCGCGTTAGAGACGTCCGGGGAATGTTCTTCGCGACGGCGCTTGCAAGTTGCTCGAGGAGCTTCGCGTTGCGGCGACTTTTCTCCGACTTGGCATCAGGATAGGTGACCCAGGGGAGTAGAGCTTCGAACAGCATCGGTGCTGCTTCGGAACGCGTCAGCGAGCCAAAAACAGCGGCAATGGCGGCTTCCCCACCGTCCATCTTGTGACGCCACCGAAGAGCCGGTCGCGCAGCCGTCGGCTGCCATAAGCGCCCATGACTATCATGTTGGCAGACGTATCGATTGCGTGCTGCGCGAGCACAGTGGCCACCGGTTTGCCGGCGCTCGCCAGCCGGTCGACCGACACCCGAGCACCATGCCGAGTGAGATAGGCAGCGATGTCGGCTCTCGGCTCGGCGCCGCTTCCGGTGCAGGCCGCCTCAGGATCGACAAGGGCGACACGAACTTCCTCAGCACCGGATAGCAGATCCAGCGCTCCCCGAACCGCACGGGACGCCTCGGCTCGCGAATCCCATCCAACCAGCACGCGCCGTGGCGACAGAATCGGGTCAGCGCCCTTCGGTACGACAAGCACCGGCCTTCCCGTATCGAACAAGGTGCCGTTGATAACAAGATGTCGGACACTAGTGTCGTTGAGAAGTGCGGGGCCGACGATTGTCAGGTCATTGCAGAGCGCCCGCTGTCGCACCGCGTCACCGACGCTGGCCTCATCGCAGTAGTGGGTATCGACGTCATAGCAAAGCCGCATGGCTCTCAGCAGTTTGTGAATTTCCCTGGATGTTGTTTCCAGTCTGGCCATGTCCTGTGAAAAACTTTCGATCTGCCTAAACCGTTTGTCCCGTCTGGCGATGGCCTGTGCGCGTTGTTCAGGCCACTCGGGGATACCATCGCCGAGCAGCGGAGAAGGCATAATGAGCGGCGGAGGCGACATCACCAGTACGGAAAGATACGCGCCGACTTCGGCACACAAGCTGGCAGCTGTCCTGACATCCTGATCGGAGTGGTCAACTCCCGTCACACTGAGTACGCTTTTGAAGGCATCTGACTGCTTCTTTCTAAGTATGTCGTATGTGTAGGCGCGTTTCGAAGCCGCAAGACTTGCCCTCAGCACGACGGAGATGGGGGTGGCACTACTTTAGTTCGCTGTTCAGCCGTCCGGCCACTCGAGCGAGTGGCAGCGCACCGATGCCTATTCGCCGTCAGCTTCAGGCTCAACGTCGGCCTCCTCCAGCGAGTAGCCGTCGGACCTGATGGTTCGAATGACGCTCCCGGCCGACGTCCTCTCCAGCTCCTTTCTGATCCGGCTGATATGGACATCCACGGTGCGTTCACCGACATGGATCTTTTCCCCCCAAGCTGCGTTCTTTAACTCGACTCGGCTGAACACCATGCCGGGGGTCTCGAGCAAATGCCGCAGCAGCTTGAACTGGATCGGTCCAAGGTGGATGTCGTGGCCGTTGCCACGGACTCGGCGGGCATCGACGTTCATCTTTAGCCTACCGCAGCGGAGCCAGCTGCCGTTTTCGATCCCGTTTGAACCCGGCTTTGGCAGCGCCAGCTTCGTCCGTAGACAGTCGAGCAGCATCGCCGGCGCGAAGGGCCGCACAAAGCTCTCGTCAATACCTGCCTTCAAGAGATCGAGGTGCTGGTTTTCGGCGCCGGGCGCGATCAGCGCAATAACCAGCAGGCCTCTGTTCCGGAACTCCGCCTTGAGCTGGGCACAGATGGTGGACCCTGTCGAGCTTGCCGGCTGGCAGTCCAGCACCACGGCCTGCGGCTCCGGTTCACTGGCTAATGCCAGCGCTTCCTCCACGCTTCTGGCCAGTTCAATCCTGAAGCCATCCACCCCCAGAATGTGGCTGTAGTACAGATACAACTCCGCATCTTGCGAACAGATCAGGACCAGTGGCTTCATCAGCGCTACCCCAAGAACCACATCGGCCTCGACCGCCTCGATTGAGAGGGCTGGCGATCGCATGTCCTCGAGCCTGACATGATCCCCTTCATCGAAAATCGGTTCCATCACGCCCGCGCCACCTCGGGATGAGCCTCAATGGCTGCGGTCGCATCGCCGGCCAGTTTGGTACCGGCCGCGGCGAGTTTCCAAAACGTCTCGAAGCCGAACCGGTGGACGTCGCGCAGGGTCTTCGACAGAACGACCAACTGCCCGGCCGTGAGAAGCACGCGCCCAAAGCCCTCATGAGTCATCTTCATCATCGGCGACGCGATCAGGCCGGAGCGCTCCTCGATCGCAAGCCCGACGGCGGTGTAAAACATCTCGAGCCTCCACAGCACGTCCGGATCGGGATCGCCGATGATCGGGATCGCACGACGCTGTTCCCTGGTGATGATGAAGTCGCCCAGCAGCTCGGCGTCCGATTTGCCTTCCCAAGACCCGTGGGAATCATGAGCCCGGACCAGCCGCACGAGGCATTTCACGAACGGGGTGGCAAGGGCCGCCTCGTGTTCGGCGACAGCAGGGCTAACGACAGCGTCAGACATTTCGTCCACTCCTCATTTCAGTCCTCGTCCTCGAAGGACGGTTTCTGTTCGGCGACACCTGCCTGCGCCAGCACCTTGCGCAGCCAAGGGGGAGGACACGTCCTGAGCATCATCTGCGTGCGCAACAGCACCTCTTGGATGGTTTCGGTGTGCGGCATTTTGATCGGATGAATTTTTGCCGAAACAAGTTTGGCTGCCGAAGGTCCGCCGATCGCCAGACAAAACAGGAGATGACAGCCCTTCAGCGCCTCCACCTTCGGGGTGATGCGGTCGTCGCCCTCAGTCCGATGCTTCCCGCTCTCGTCGGAAACGTCATCGAAGGCCACGGCCTCGACGAGATTCCACTCCTCGCGCGTCACGTCGTAGACAGCAAAGCGCCTGGCCGAACCGAAATGGGCGTTGAGGTTCTTCATGTCCTGCGTGGCGATCGCCACGCGCAATGCGCCGGCTTGGCGTTCCGGCGTCGGAGCGTGAACCTCGTCAGTGACGAGCGAGAGGCGACGAACGGAGCTCATCTGGCGTTTCTCGCTTACGGAGTGGATCAAGCGCCTCAGGCGTCGGCGCATGCCGGTTGGCTTCAAAGATATTGGCAACCTCGAAGATCAGGTCGCGGGTCCCCTGATAGAGGATTGTGAGCTTGTGTTGGCTGCCGAGCCGGTCGAAGATCGGGAAGCCGACCCGCATGAGCGGAATGCCGAGGCGCTGCGCCGCCTGGCGGCCGTGGGAATGGGTGACGAGAAGATCAGCGCCGGCGCCAAGAGCTTCCAAATCGCTGAGATCGCCGATCTGAACCGACTGCGCCGGTACTTCCTCCAAAATTTTCGACATGTCGGTCGTGGTGACCGCCGCCGCGATTTCGGAGCCCATTCCGATGAAGAAGCTCGCGAGTTGGTAGAGTTGGTCTGGTTCAGCAGCGATCGCAATTTTCTTGCCTCCAAAGTGGAAATGTCCGTCGAGCAACGCGTCCTGCAACTGCGCCCGGCGACGGCGCACCCCAGCCGGCGCCGCCGCGCCCGAAACCGCGGACAGCAGCGAGACGAACCCGTCGGCGTCCTTCAATCCAGTCAGCGACCGGAACAGCACGTAAGGCACGCCGGTCAACCTCTGCAGCAGCTCGGCCGGGCGGCGCATATGCTCACCGATGACGATGCATTGCTCGGCCGTGCCAAGCTCGCGGATATCCTCGACGCTGGTGCCGCCATAGGTGGTCGTGACCCAGCGGTCGGGCACCGTACCGTCGAGCGAGCCGGAGACGTCCGGCAGAATCACGGGCTTCAGTCCAAAGCTTTCAACCATCTCACGCAAATGCTCGATATCTGCCACAGTGAGATTCCAGCCAGGCAGGATTACGATCTTCTTCGACTGCCGCGCCTGCTCGCCGGGCCGCGTAATCCTTTCGATCATAGCGGTGACAGCCTTGGCCCAGCCCTCTTCGATCGCGCCATCGAAATCCGGTGTGTTGGCTAGCACCACCTCCGTACCCGCGAGTTCTTCCGTGCGCTTCAGCCTGATATTGGCGATATCTCCTGCGCAGTCTTCGCCCCGGGTTTCCACCAGCGCCGTCGTGCAAACCCCGATCAGCGTTGGCTTTGTGCGGGCCTTGAGGTTGAGGATCGCCTCTTCCAGATGGTCTGCCCCGCCGAGGATCGTCGCCACCTCGTCCATCGCCGTTGTCTGAAGGGGGATGGCTTCCTTGAAATGCCGCACGAAGAGCACGAGGGCGAAGCTGGTGCACCCCTGGCTGCCGTGGAACAACGGCATCGCGCCGTCGACGCCAAGAAAGGCCAAGGCGGCACCCAGCGGCTGCGATGACTTCAGCGGATTGACCGCCGCCGCTTTGGTCTGGGGAAGGATGCGGACCATCGGCTTTCCTCAACACTCGCCGAAATCGTCGGCCGTCGTGCCGGCGAATTCCTGGACAGCATGCAAGGTCGCGGTCTCGCTTTTCGTGCTCGGCAGTTCCTCCCTCACCGCAGGCTGGCAATCCCATGGTGCCGGCTCCCGCACCTGGCGCCAGATCGGGTTATGAATGGCGAGTTCGATCTGGCGTACGAGTTCCACCATGCCGTCATAGCCGGCGTAAGGGTGTTGGCGCTCCTGGTTGATATCGAGCCAGGGTGTCTTGGCCTTCAGCGCGATGAATTGCGTGCGCCCGCCCGACAGCATGATATCGGCCTTGTCTTCTGAGAGCATGGCGTAAAGCTCGCGCGCTGCCATCTGCTCGAATATGTGGTTGTCGTCCTTGAGGATGTGCTTGATGCGCTCCTTGTCTTCGACGGTCGACTTCTTGACAGAGGTGCCGACGATCTCGATGCCGATCTCCATCAGCGCATGGACGACCGACCAGGACTTCACACCGCCGGTGTTGAGCAGCACGCGCTTGCCTTCGAGTCTCGGCCGGTAGGCCGCAAGCTTCTTCCAAGCGATCGCCTCCTCCTCGGCAATCAATGCCTCGGTGCGGCCGAGGATCTCCGGATCGGCACCCTTCTTCACGAGCAGCTGAGAGATCTGTCGGAGCGCTTCCGAGGTGTCGGTGATGCCGTAGAAGGAGGCCTCGAAAAACGGGATGTCCCAGCGCTGCTCCATCTTGCGGGCGAGATTGATGAGCGCGGTCGAGCACACTATCATGGCCGCCCGGGCGCGGTGCGCGCAGGCAATGTCGAAGTAACGCGCGTCACCCGGAACGCAGGCGCGCACCCGGATGGCGAGCCGATCCAGCAGCGGCTTCACCAGCCAAAATTCGCCCGAGAGGTTGAATTCGCCAAGAATGTTGATGTCGTAAGGGCCGGCATCGTCGGGCTCCACCGTGCCGATGACATGCTCGAGCAACGCCTCGCCGGCAAGCTTGTTGCCGAGATTTTTGGAGCCGACGAAGCCCGGCGCATTGACCGGCACCACCGGTAGGCCGAACTTTTCCGCAGCGCGCTTGCAGACGGCCTCGATGTCGTCGCCGATCAGCGCCGTCACGCAGGTCGGATAAACGAAGATAGCCGGCGGCCCATACGCTTCCTTGATCTCGCGGATCGCTTTGAAGAGCTTCCGCTCGCCCTGCCCCATCACAATATCGAGTTCGGTGAGATCGGTGGTGAAGCTTGTGCGCCACAGCGTTGGCCCGGACGAAGCCGCACCGCGGTTGTCCCAGGAATTGCCCTCGCAGGCGAGCGGCGCATGGATCAAATGCGCAACGTCGGTGATCGGCTGCAGCACGATCTTGGCGCCATCGAAGGCACAGCCGCCGGCCGCCGCCCCGGGGGTCAGTGGCTTCGAACAGCCCTTTTTGCGCGCCTTGGCATCCTTGCCGCGGTTCTGCTCGCAGGCGGGCTCGTTGAAGACATCCTGGATTTTGGCTCTGAGCGAGGACATTGCGTCGGTCTCCAAAGTCCCTCGAGAAAACGACCGGCCTCACCGAAGAGCCGGCCGCCACGCTTAGCGGGTGAGGTCATACGAATAGTCCGTCACGCCCGTCTCGCTTGTCTCGCGATCGAGCTTGTCGAAGATCTTGTCGAGGATCGTCGTCAGGACGCGCAACCCGCCTTGGTAGCCCATAAGCGCAAACCGATGGTGATGGTGGCGGTCGAAGATCGGAAATGTCAGCCGGATCAGCGGCGTGCCGGTGTCGCGCTCCAGATACTTGCCATAGGAGTTGCCGATCAGCAGGTCCACCGGCTCGGTGAAGAGCAGCGAGCGCATCGCCCAGAGGTCCTTGCCCGCCCAGACTTGAGCATCCTCGCCGAAGGGCGATGATGCAAGCAGCTCCTTCAACTCCGCTTCCCATGCCGAGGTGCCGTTGGTGGCGAGGCAATGGGTCGGCTCGCCGCCGGTTTCCATGATGAAGCGGGCCATGGCGTAAACAAAGTCCGGATCGCCGTAGATGGCGTATTTCTTCCCGTGCAGCCAGGATTGGCTGTCCGCCATGGCGTCAACAAGTCGGCCGCGCTCCAGGCGGATTGCCTCGGGGATTTGCTTGCCGGAAATAGCGGAGACCTTCATCAGGAAGTCGTCCGTCGCCTGGACTCCGAGCGGGTAATGGAACGAGGCAGTCGCCTGCCCTACCCCCTCGCAATACTCCAGTGTTTTTCGGGTGTTGTAATGCTGTAGCGAAAGTGTCGCCTCGGCGTTGAGTGCCTTCCTCACGTCTTCGATCTTCGTGCCGCCGTCATACATGCGATATTCGCCGTCCGACGGCGTGTCGAACTGGTCAGAGGCGTCTTGGATAAAGGTATAGGACACGCCTATCAGATCGAGCAGGCGCTTGAGTTCCCGGTTGTTGCCGACACAGAAGCCGTCGAAGCCCGGAATGATGTTGATGGTTCCCTCGGCTTCCGTTCGCTCCTCGCCTTTCCAGAAATGCTCCAAAATGCCCTTGACCGCAACGTCATAGCCGTCGACATGGCTGCCGACAAAGGCCGGCGTGTGGGCGAAGGGCACGTCGAAGTCGCGCGGGACCGAGCCTTCGTCCTTGGCGTTCTCGATGAAGCTGTGCAGGTCGTCGCCGATGACCTCCGCCATGCAAGTGGTCGAGACGGCGATCATCTTCGGGTCGTAAAGTTGGTACGTGTTGGCGAGCCCGTCGACCATGTTCTTCAGGCCACCAAACACTGCCGCGTCCTCGGTCATCGAGGAGGAAACTGCCGAAGCAGGCTCCTTGAAATGGCGCGATAAGTGCGAGCGGTAATAGGCCACGCAGCCCTGGCTGCCGTGGACGAAGGACATGGTTCGCTCGAAGCCCGCGGCCGCGAACACCGCGCCGAGCGGCTGGCAGGCCTTGGCGGGGTTCACGACAAGCGCTTCGCGAGCGAGGTTCTTTTCGCGGTATTCCCACGTCTTGGTGAATTCGCCTTGGTCGGTAACGACCTGGTCCGGGTGAGGACATTCGAAATTCAGCCTCTTCTCGGCGAGCATCTGCCTGTATTCCGGCTCGCGGAACAGGGGCGCGTGGTCGAGAACTTTTTCAGCCGACTGCGGCATCGGTGGTTACCTCTTCTCCATCTGGCCCGCCATACGGCGGCACAGGGACGTCGAAACGTTTCAAGTCTCCCGCGGACAAAAGGGCCACAGGCGTTCAACGGCCTCCCGGCTTCCGGGAGGCCAGGTTTTCATTCGGCTGCGATCGCCGCCGACGGCTCGGCTTTTTTCTTCCAGGGGGCGTCGTAGAGGTTCCAGACTGGGTTGTTGATGGCCAGATCCATGTCACGGGCGAAGATGGCGAAGCCGTCGTAGCCGTGATACGGGCCGGAATAATCCCAGGAATGCATCTGACGGAACGGTATGCCCATCTTCTGGACCGGGTACTTTTCTTTGATGCCGGAACCAACGAGATCAGGACGGATCCCCTCGATGAACTTCTCCAGCTCGTAACCAGTCACGTCGTCATAGATCAGCGTGCCGTTCTTCACGTAATGGCCCGTACGCTGATAGTCGTCGTTATGGCCAAATTCATAGCCAGTGCCGACGATCACCATGCCCAGATCCTCATATGCCGTTACGACGTGACGGGGGCGCAGCCCGCCGACATAGAGCATCACCGTCCTGCCTTCGAGGCGCGGCCGGTACTTGGCGATGACGGCATCTACCAACGGCCGGTATTTGGCGATGACCGCCTCGGCCTTGGCCTCGATTTCCGGTCCGAAATGCTTGGCTATCTTGCGCAGAGAGGCTTCCGTCTGGGAGGGGCCGAAGAAATTGTACTCCATCCAGGCGATGCCATACTTTTCCTCCATATGCCGGCAGATGTAGTTCATCGACCTGTAGCAATGGATGAGATTGAGCTTGGCCTTTGGCGCTCGCTCTATTTCGGCCAGCGTAGCGTCGCCCGACCAGTTGCCGACCACGCGCAGGCCCATCTCCTCGAGCAGGATGCGCGAAGCCCAGGCGTCGCCGCCGATGTTGTAGTCGCCGATCACATTGACATCGTACGGGCTGGCCTCGAACTCGACGTCTTTCTTCTCGAACACCCAGTCGCGGATCGCATCGTTGGCGATGTGGTGGCCGAGTGATTGCGAGACGCCGCGGAAGCCCTCGCAGCGCACCGGCACGATCGTCTTTTCGTGCTCCTTGGCCTTGTTGCGGGACACAGCTTCGGTGTCGTCCCCAATCAGGCCGATCGGACATTCGGATTGCACGCTCATGCCCTTGTTCAGCGGAAACAGTTCCTCGATCTCGTCGATGATCCGTTCCAGCTTCTTGTCGCCGCCGAAAACAATGTCCTTCTCCTGGAAATCGGAGGTGAACTGCATCGTGACGAACGTGTCGATGCCGGTCGTGCCGACGTAGTAGTTGCGGCGTTGCGACCAGGAATATTGCCCGCAGCCGACCGGGCCGTGCGAGATATGGACCATATCCTTGACTGGACCCCAGACCACGCCTTTCGAGCCGGCATAGGCGCAGCCGCGAATCGTCATCACTCCGGGGATGGACTTGATATTCGATTTGACCTCGCATTCGGAAAGGACCTCGCTTTCCTCGCCAGCCTCGTCGCCGCTCTTTGCGACGCTGAGGTGCTTTTTGCGGCGCTTCGCCGCCTTGTCAGGATATTGCGACAGCACCTCCTCGATAAGCTTCGCATGGAGGGCGCCGTCATTCTCGTATTCCAGGCTCATGAGACCCCTTTCAAGGTTCAGGGTGACGCCTCACCAACGAGGCGCCGTTCTTTGAAAGGCGCGCCACGTCAGGCCGCGCCACCAGTCAGTAGCGGTCGTTACCGTGCGGCCGCCTTCGCCGCTTCCTTGACCTGAAGCTCGGCAAGCATCTGCTCGTCCGTCTTCATGATGCCGAAGTCGAGCAGCATGTCCTCGAGCTCCTCCATGGTGATCGGGGTGGGGATGGTGCCCTGGCCCGAATTGTTATGGATCTTCTCGGCCAGCGCCCTGTATTCCCCGGCCTGCTTGGAGTCCGGCGCATACTGGATCACAGACATCTTCCTGAGCTCGGCGTGCTGGACGATGTTGTCGCGCGGCACGAAGTGGATGAGCTTGGAATTGAGCCTGGAAGCCAGCGCTTCGGCGAGGTCGAGCTCGCGGTCGGTTTGGCGCTCGTTGCAGATCAGGCCGCCGAGCCGCACGCCACCCGAATGAGCGTATTTCAGGATACCCTTGGCAATGTTGTTGGCGGCATAGAGCGCCATCATCTCGCCGGACATGACGATGTAGATTTCCTGAGCCTTGTTCTCGCGGATCGGCATCGCGAAACCGCCGCACACTACATCCCCGAGCACGTCGTAGGAGACATAGTCGACATCGTCATAGGCGCCGTTCTCCTCGAGGAAGTTGATCGAGGTGATCACGCCGCGACCGGCGCAGCCGACACCCGGCTCGGGGCCGCCCGACTCCACGCATTTGATGCCTTTGTAGCCGACCTTGAGCACATCCTGGAGTTCGAGGTCTTCCACCGAACCTTCCTGAGCCGCGAGGTGCAGGACCGTATCCTGCGCCTTCGCGTTCAGGATCAGGCGGGTGGAGTCGGCTTTGGGGTCGCAGCCGACGATGAGGATTCTCTGCCCGAGGTCGACAAGGGCGGCGAGGGTATTTTGGGAGGTGGTGGACTTGCCGATGCCGCCCTTGCCGTAAAAGGCGATCTGACGCAAACCTGACATGTAGCTTTCCTTCCTTCGTTCCATTCATCGCGGCTGCCGCGACACGAATGCCGGTCGGGCAGCTGTCGCCGCCTCGCACCCAAGGATTTCAAGACTCGTGCCAATTTGGCTGGTCGAACCGAAGAATAATTTTATGGTTGCTTTTCAGGTATTTAGCTTGAAGCCAAAGAAAGGATCGTCGGAACAAGCCATGTAGCGGACCCGACAATGGCGACACAAAGCGTCGGATCGCGATCCTCAGTCACCGCATTCATTCGAGCCGCATCGTTGTGTTGAGATGGGCGAACAGCATCTCGACCCTTTGCGTTAATTGCGGGATGCTGCGAACCCTTCTGTTCCGGCGAGCTGACGTGCTTGGTCTCGCGTGTCCTCATCGACACTGCGCGGAATCTGCGCGCTCCGCTGGCACACCATCGATCCACGGCCATCTATACGGGGCCACGGGCGATAATTCCGCCATTTCACCAACCCAAGGCGACTCGGCTCACTTATCGGCGCAGGAGTTCAGTATCGGCGTCATCGCCTTCACATGCTCGTCGATCCACCCGAGCACTTTCGCCGCGACAACGTCGCGCTCAGGCAGATGCCACCAGTGCTCGTTGACGAGTTCGACGGTCTCGACCACTGCCTTCAGGACTGCCGCTCCGGAAGCCTTGCGCGGTTCGCAAATGCCTTCCATCGCGGTGCTGCTAGCGCCTTGAACGAGCGCTCCCCTCCAAGCGAAAGCGCCATGGCGTCGGCGGGACTATATGGCACGGTCGACAGAACGTCGTAGATTGGTGCAAGCACCGGCTTGTCGCCTTTACCGGGATAAATCAAAGACCAGTTCTTCAGGTGCACGTCGCCATTGCCGGTGATGACCGTCAGCACC
>NZ_JAMYQL010000020.1:0-114098 GCF_040320865.1 Mesorhizobium sp. M0598
GCCAGGCTGTGGACGACCTGGTCCGGGCAGCGCGGATCGTCGATGCAACGCGCCAGACGCTCGGCCACCCGCAACCGCTTTTCCACCTCGGCCAAGGCCAGAACGCCGCTGTTGGACGACAGCATGCCGCCGTCGAAACGGGCGACGACGGACTTGCCGCCGCCTGATGACAAACCGCTCAGCGGCAGCGCAAGATCGTTCATGGTGGGTGTGGTCTCCGGGAAATGGTTCGGATCGGCTTAAGCAACCAAATCCTACGTCATTTCAACGATCAGATCCCGAGCAGCCAGCCAGTATTCGACCGTCGCTGGCGCCTCCGCCCACTGAGGCCTTGTGCTTCCTCCAGCGAGTCAAGCCGATCACCATGCGTGTCGCCAGTTCTGGTGCTCACCCACGTGCCATTTGCGATCTTGTGTCGGTGAGAGCACCGCAAGCACCTCCCCTGCTAGAGGGCAAGGCGGCTTGCGTCGCCCGTGTTGTTACTATTCTTCGCTGTGGTCGGAGTTTTTTTCCTTGGCTTCGGAATCGGGACATTCGGCTTTGCAAAAAAATAGGCCATCGTGGTCGATCGTCACGCCCCCGAGTTCGGCGGCACGATGGGACGACAACGGCAGCGCAAGCTCCATTTGCGCGAGGGGCTCGTCCCTTCAAATACTTGATGCATTTGCGCTTTGCGTACCTCCGTGCATGTTGCTCGATGCCAGGCGGAGACCTCTGTCTAAACGATGGCGCATCGATGCAACGCCCACGCGTAGATCGCCATCATCGCGGCGATCGCTTTGCCGCGATCGCCGCAGCCGTTTTCGAGCACGACAATCATGCCGGCGCTGTCGGCAGCGATGCGCATGCAAAAATTCACAGATGCATTCTGGCCAAATGCTAGCTGCCCAGCAAATGTCCGGCATTTCGCAAGGCCCCTAGGAAGAGACTGGCATGGCCGTTGGCATCGATCTTGGCCTGCATCGACAGGGGCATGCTGTGCCAGTTCTCCAAGGGAGCAATGAAATGTGAGAACGTACCGTTGACGATGCAATGGTGGGTAACAAGGCCCTGTCTGTCCAACGCCAGCACGCCGATCTGGTCGCCCTGATATCGGATGGCTGCGACCCGCTGGACCCCCGCATCACCGTCGACCCGCACGTCGAAAAGCAGGATGCCGCGGCTCCTGGTGGCTACCTCGGCGGCCTTTTCAGCGAAGCTTAAGGAGAGCGAGCGGACGCTTTCGACCGCCAGCTGTAAAACCATCAAATCCAGTTCATCCACTGCCATAAGGTACCTGCGCGCAACACATGGGTGATAGCAATCGACCACACCGCTTGTTCACAGATGTCGGCTCACGACCGATCATTCAGGTTGTTGCCGGACGTCCATTGACCGAGGGAGTGCTCCGGTTCGAACCGATCCTGAAGCGGAATGCGCTGGATCTACGGAACCCGAGGAGCAGGCCAGCCAAAGTTGCCGCGACAATTGATGTCGTGATCATTCCAGACATCTGCATCGGCGTCGCTGAACATCCCACTGGTAAGTCCGTTGTTTGCGGCAAGCCCATCCTTGGGCCGTCTAGTACCTGAAACCCTCGCGGTGGCGTCCCTCGAAGCTCGGGACCGCCTGGCGCTTGATCGTCGAGAACTTTGTTTACGAAGGTCCGGACCTCCTGCAGAGCTTATTCTGGTGCGCTCGCCTTTGAGCATTCCGCTGAAGCGTGACGTTTCGCTAGTCAGTGTTCCTTGCAGGCTCACCGCGAGGGCGCCTTGCACACAGCTGCACGTCAGCGCATGAAACTCGTCCCCCGTTCACTTCACAAAATGGATTTCCTGAAGTACTGGGAGCGCAGAGAAATCTCCGGTCGCAGCCTACCCGGTTAAAACAAGGACCCAAAAATGAAGACTCTCGTCGTCTGCTCCGGCGGATTGGACTCCGTTACCCTTGCTCACAAGGTGGCAGCGGAGCACGAACTCGCCGGCCTCCTATCTTTCGATTACGGCCAACGGCATAGGAAGGAATTGGGCTTCGCCGCCCTTTGCGCGGAGCGACTGAGCGTCCCGCACCGCATCATCGACATCCACGAGATCGGCGGCGGCCTTTCCGGCTCCGCGCTGACCGATAATGTGGACGTGCCCGACGGGCACTACGCCGAAGACACGATGAAGGTCACGGTGGTGCCGAACCGGAACGCCATCATGTTGGCCATTGCCTTCGGCTTCGCCGCAGCGCACGGCGCTGAGGCGGTGGCGACGGCCGTGCATGGTGGGGATCATTTCATTTATCCCGACTGCCGTCCGGCCTTCATCGACGCTTTCCAGATGATGCAGGACCACGCGCTCGACGGCTACGCGAAGATTCGCATTTATGCACCCTATGTGAATCTCACGAAGGCGGACATTGTTAGGAATGGAGCAGCATACGGCACGCCATTTGCGCAGACCTGGTCCTGCTACAAGGGCGCCGAGCGTCACTGCGGGAGGTGCGGGACCTGTGTCGAGCGGCGCGAGGCGTTTCATCTCTCTGGGCAGCCGGACCCCACCGACTACGAGGACTCCGACTTCTGGCTCGATGCGCTGCGAAGGAGGACCGCGTAATGTTCCGCATCACCAAGGAATTCCACTTCTCAGCCTCGCATCAGCTCACCTCGTTGCCACCCGATCACCAATGCGCGCGCCTGCACGGGCATAACTACATCGTTGAAGTGGAGCTTTCAGCGAATGGACTGAACGAGAACGGCTTTGTGCGCGACTATCACGATTTGGCGCCATTCAAACGCTACATCGACGAGAGCTTCGACCACCGACATCTCAACGACGTGCTGGGACATGAGCAAGTCACGGCGGAATATCTGGCCAGACATTTTTATGAATGGTGCAAGGCACGCCTGCCCGAAACCTCGGCCGTGCGGGTGAGCGAAACGCCGAAAACCTGGGCGGAATACCGGCCATGACCGATACGCATCCCGCAATCCGCGTGAGTGAGATTTTCGGGCCGACGATCCAGGGCGAGGGCGTGCTCATCGGTTTGCCGACGGTCTTCGTCAGAACCGGCGGGTGTGACTATCGCTGTTCCTGGTGCGACAGCCTGCATGCGGTGGACAATCAATTCCGCCATGAATGGGAGATGATGTCCATTGCCGCGGTGTGGCAAAACGTGCTTGCGCTTTCCGGTGGCCGCCCGCTGATGGTATCGCTGTCAGGCGGCAATCCGGCCATCCAGCCGCTCGGCGCGCTCATCGAGCGAGGCCATGGTGAAGGTTACCGTTTTGCGCTGGAAACCCAAGGTTCGGTGGCCAGAGACTGGTTTGCCGACCTTGACGTGCTAGTCCTCAGCCCAAAGCCGCCGTCAAGCCAAATGACGACCGATTGGGCCGCTTTCGAGGCCTGCCTCCAGGCGGCACAAGGCAGGCCGCAAGTCGTGCTCAAGCTCATTGTTTTCGACGAAAGGGACTACGCCTACGCGAAAGACGCCGCTGCGAGATTTCCGCGACTTCCGATCTATCTGCAACCCGGCAATCACACGCCGCCACGCCTCGCAAATGAAGACGCGCCTGTCGACCTTGACGGAATATTGAAGCGGATGGAGTGGCTGGTTGATAGCGCGACCCGCGACAGGTGGTTCGAAGCCCGTGTGCTGCCGCAGCTGCACGTTATGCTCTGGGGTAACAAGAGAGCCGTGTAGCCTAGGCGCGCTTTTCACTGAAACTGCGCCGGCGGATATTCGGGTGGACGGGTTGTCCCACGCTTGACGGCGCTGCCGGGGTGCTTGCGGACTTCTGCCACCGGCACCAAGAGCGTGGCCAGCCGCTTACGACTCGGATTGTTGCCGAGGCTCGGTTTCGACGGGCGTCCCTGGCGCGAACCAATCAAAGGGTTAGCGCGAGCCACGGGTGGATAGTATGGTGGTGCGATGCGGCGGCGCCTGCTGCAGCTGGCACGGTCCTTGCGGATTCTTGTTGCAAGGCCGAAGGGAGCTGTCGGCCGACAACCATGATCTGGCCAGGACGATTGTCGACTGCTTCCGATACAGAAAAGAGGCCGGACGTGGCGCTTTAGGGACTGCGAAATGGAATACGGCGCCGGAAGGCACGACCGGACGATATCGTCACTATGCCAAGACGCGTCTGGTCCGCTTCGAATCCTGTTTCGACACGACGGTCGCCGATCAACAGTGAAAAACATAGCGCAATCGGTTCACGATCGACTGAGAACCATGACCGTTCCTCTGCGGTGCTCAGACTGCCGCTGAGTGCCTGGCCGTTCCACTTTCGAAATATTTGTCGAACTTTGCCGCGATGCTCCGGACAAAGGGCCGGCTTTCCGCAGGCACGACGAAGCGGTCACCATCAAGTTCAAGCAACCGCGCAGGATCTTGGAGGGCCGTGGAACTCGCTCGGACGAGAAGTCTTTGGCCGGCTTTGCCAAAGCGCTCCACCAGTACGATCGCCGAGAAGCCGAAGTCACACATCAGCCGCTCGATGATCCAGCCGCGAACACGGTCGTCTTCGGAAAGCGCAATGCCACGGACCGCAGCCAGCCCGCCGTTCTCGACCATGCGCCCATACTCGGCGGTCGAAGGCATGTTCTGTGTATAGCCCTGCCGAAACTGGCTGATGGATGACGGGCCAAGGCCGATCAAGGTCTCGCAGCGATCCTCGGTATAGCCTTGGAAGTTCCGGTGCAAAGTCCCGGCGCGGGCGGCAAGCGCCAGCGCATCGCCCGGCTTGGCGAAATGATCGAGCCCGATTGCTTCGTATCCCTGGTCCATGATCGCCCGCGCTGCCAATTGCGATTGGGCAAACCGCTCCGCCGGACCCGGCAACCAGGCCTCGTCGATCATCGTCTGATGTTTTTTGAACCACGGCACATGGGCGTAGCCAAAAAGCGCGATCCGATCCGATTCCAGGGTCAGTGCCTGTGCAACCGTGGAGGCGACGCTCTCCCTGGTCTGATGCGGCAGGCCGTAGAGCAGATCGAGATTGACGGATTCGACACCGCGCGAACGAACCCCATCAAC
Organism: Mesorhizobium sp. M0598; assembly: GCF_040320865.1. NCBI lineage: Bacteria > Pseudomonadati > Pseudomonadota > Alphaproteobacteria > Hyphomicrobiales > Phyllobacteriaceae > Mesorhizobium > Mesorhizobium sp. M0598. The sequence continues at coordinate 5,002 of NZ_JAMYQL010000020.1, forward strand.
AACCGTCTTTGTCTGCAGAAAGCTCTGCTCGCGGTTGATCGCTTTCTGCACCTTAGGGTCGAAATCCTGGACGCCGAGGCTCGCCCTTGTCATGCCGATTTCGGCAAGTGCATCGAGGCGGGCATCGTCCATATCGTTGGGTTCGATCTCAACGCTGATCTTTGCACCGGGGAGAAACGTGAAGCTGTTGCGCAGGACGGTTCCCAGCGCCACGATATCTTCCGGTTTGAGCATCGTCGGCGAACCGCCGCCGAAATGGACGGCACGCACGCGGCCCTTGCCTGCGACAAGACTGGAGACGGTAGCGATCTCGGCATCCAGTGAACGCAGATATGTGGTCACTGGTTCGTAGTGGCGTGTCTGCTTGGTGTGGCAAGCGCAGAACCAGCAAAGCTTGTCGCAATAGGGAATATGGAGGTAAAGCGATATCTCGTCACCACCTTGGAGCGCCTCCAACCAGCCTCGGTAAACGACGGCATCGACCCCCGCATGGAAATGCGGCGCGGTCGGATAGCTGGTATAGCGCGGGACGTTCTCGCCAAGTCTGGCAGCTAGCTCCAGTCGCATGTCGTGGTCCACCGTGTTTGCGTCGCCGGAACTGTGGATGCTTGGATGAGCCTAAGCCCTGATTTCGATCAACCTTCAGCACGGACAAACTGCCGCAAGGATTTTTCTACCGTCGATTGCTATCCTGCCCGCACTGGACCGGTAGAGCGATCGAATGACATTACGGCAGGACATTCACAGTTCCGGCATTCCCGTTCTTTGCCTGTCTTGCGAGGCACGGCACCGCGGTGTCTGTGGCGCGCTCGAACCAGACCATTTGGCTCAGCTCGCCAAGACGTCGTCGCGGCACAATATCGAGCCGGGGGTCGAACTGATCGGCGACGCCGAGACGGTCGACTGTTATTCAAACGTGCTTTCAGGCGTGGTGAAGCTGACGAAGAGCCTTTCGGACGGCCGCCAGCAGATCGTCGGCCTTCAGTTCGCGCCGGATTTTCTGGGACGGCCCTTCAAGATGAAAAGCGCGATCAATGCGGAAGCGGCAACAGCTGTCTCGCTATGCTCGTTTCCGAGAGCGGCCATCGAACGGATGATGAAGGAATCACCGGAATTTGTGCATCGCCTGCTCAAGCAGGCGCTGAACGAACTCGACGAGGCACGCGAATGGATGGTGACTCTGGGGCGCAAGACCGCACCGGAGAAGGTGGCGAGCTTTCTCCTCATGATCGCCCGGAATATCGGTTCCAGTGTTGACCCGGCGGCTAGGTCGGCGTGCTTCGAGCTGCCGATGACGCGTGCCGACATCTCTGATTTCCTTGGAATTACAAACGAGACCGTGAGCCGTCAGCTGACCAGCCTGAGAATGGACGGCGTGATTCGGATCGAGAACAACCGCCGTGTCACCGTGGACAGCATGAGCCGGCTGGAACGGCGCTGCGGCGGCCGAGGCGCAACCGCCGTTTGAATGACACCGAAGCTGCATGGCCTACGTCACTTACTTCGTTCGGGGCAGGGCATGCTCGCGTTGGGCTTAGAAGAAGTCGCATAGCGACAGCCCGCTCTCCATCCGATCGCATGAGCCAGGTGCGTTTCGGCCAACTCGTCGGCGAAGCATCCATCCTCGAGGTGCTCGACGTGCAACCGGCTGTTCCAGGCAGGATCGCACTCGGCCGAAGTCAATACGCCTCATACGCAGGGGAAAATCGCCGTCTCCCCGAACCATGAATGTCACGAAGGCAGCGCAACGCTGGCGCTGGCTGTCCCAAGGCATTGAAACATCGACGTTCGGCAAGGCATCGGCCTACTTTCCAGCGTCACAGAAGGCGCGCTTCCCCACACGCCCGCGATCGCCTCCATACCCGGCCCGACCGGGGACGCGGGGCCTGTCCATAAGCGTGGCGGCCGGTGCTGCGCTTCCACATTCGATCGCCACAGTCTGATCGCACCGAGCTCGATGCTGCTCGAAGCAAAATCGTGCGGCTCTGACATGGATCAGGGCGAGCAGGCCACGGCTGCGCAATAAGGCACTGCGGTTGGCGCCCGCCGGAATTGGAAATCGGGGCTTGCGATGAAATTCGGCACAGAGATCGTCCTTCTAAGCCTGTTTGCGTTTGCGGCCCTGGTGGCTGCCGGCTTCGGCGTAGATGAACCTTTTCGCCGGCATATGTGGGTTTTGCTCTTCGCCGTGGCTGGCTTCACTGCAATTCTGTTGCGCAACACGGAATTCAAGCGGGCAGTTCCGATCGACCCCGCCGCTTACATGGATGGGCCGATCCGCTACGGCGCCATCGCCACCGTATTCTGGGGCGTCGTCGGCATGCTGGTCGGCGTGGTTATCGCCCTGCAGCTCGCCTACCCCGATCTCAACATCCAGCCCTGGTTCAATTTCGGCCGACTGCGGCCTTTGCATACTTCCGGCGTGGTTTTTGCCTTCGGCGGCAATGCACTCATCTGCACGTCACTTTATGTCGTGCAGCGGACCTGTCGTGCCAGGCTGTTCGGCGGCGATCTCGCCTGGTTCGTGTTCTGGGGCTATCAGCTGTTCATCGTCATGGCGGCAACCGGCTACCTGCTCGGTATCACCGAGAGCCGCGAATACGCCGAGCCCGAATGGTATGTGGACCTGTGGCTGACCATTGTCTGGGTCGCCTATCTCATCCTGTTCCTCGGCACGATCCTAAAGCGCAAGGAACCGCACATCTATGTCGCCAACTGGTTCTACCTTGCCTTCATCGTGACCATCGCAATGCTACATGTGATCAACAACCTGTCGATGCCGGTCTCCTTCCTGGGCTCCAAGAGCTATTCAGCCTTCTCCGGCGTACAGGACGCCCTGACGCAATGGTGGTACGGCCACAATGCCGTCGGCTTCTTCCTCACCGCCGGCTTCCTCGGGATGATGTATTATTTCGTGCCCAAGCAGGCCAACCGACCGGTCTATTCCTACCGGCTGTCGATCATCCACTTCTGGGCTTTGATCTTTCTCTACATCTGGGCCGGTCCGCACCACCTCCACTACACCGCCCTGCCGGACTGGGCCCAGACGCTCGGCATGGTGTTCTCGATCATGCTGTGGATGCCGTCATGGGGCGGCATGATAAACGGCCTGATGACGCTCTCGGGCGCCTGGGACAAGCTGCGCACCGACCCGATCATCCGTATGATGGTCATGGCCATCGCCTTCTACGGAATGTCGACTTTCGAAGGCCCGATGATGTCAATCAAGGCCGTCAACTCGCTCTCGCACTACACCGACTGGACCATCGGTCACGTCCATTCGGGCGCGCTCGGATGGGTTGGCATGATCTCGTTCGGCGCGATTTATTTCATGGTCCCGAAGTTATGGAACCGCGACCGACTTTATTCGCTGCGGCTCGTCAACTGGCACTTCTGGCTGGCGACGCTTGGGATCGTCGTTTACGCCGCGGTGATGTGGGTCTCCGGCGTCATGCAGGGCCTGATGTGGCGCGAATACAACGAGCAGGGCTTCCTGGTCTACTCCTTTGCCGAAACCGTCGCCGCCATGCATCCCTACTACATCATGCGTGCCATCGGCGGCGCGATGTATCTGTCGGGCGCCCTCATCATGGCCTGGAACATCGCCATGACCATCCTCGACTACCAGCGCGAGGAGGATCCGATGCCGCGCTCCATCCCCGCCCTCCATCCTGTGCGATCAGGAGCCAGAAAATGGTCCTGATGGACAGACACGCGGTCATCGAGAAGAACGCCACACTTCTTCTCCTCGGGTCCCTGCTGGTCGTGACAATCGGCGGCATCGTCGAGATCGCACCGCTCTTTTATCTCGACAACACCATCGAGAAGGTGGAAGGCATGCGGCCCTATTCGCCGCTCGAGCTCGCCGGGCGCAACATCTATGTGCGTGAGGGCTGTTACCTCTGCCACAGCCAGATGATAAGGCCGTTCCGCGACGAGGTCGAGCGCTACGGCCACTATAGCCTGGCGGCCGAGTCGATGTACGACCACCCGTTCCAGTGGGGCTCGAAGCGCACCGGGCCGGATCTCGCCCGGGTCGGCGACCGCTACTCGAACGGATGGCACGTCCAGCATCTCACCGAGCCGCGTTCGGTGGTGCCGGAATCGATCATGCCGAGCTACGCGTTCCTGAAGGACATGCCGATCGAGGTGAAGGATTTCTCGACGCATCTGATCGCCAACAGCCGTGTCGGTGTGCCCTATTCAGACGACATGATCGCTCATGCCAATGCCGATCTCATGGCGCAGGCCGATGCGAATGCCGACACATCGGGCCTGGAGAGACGCTATCCGAAAGCCAAGGTTGGGGACTTCGACGGCGATCCGCAGCAGGTCACCGAAATGGATGCGCTGGTCGCCTATTTGCAGATGCTCGGCACGCTGGTCGATTTCAGGACCTATGACGAAGCCGCCGGTTACCGCTGAGGAGAATGGCGATGACCTACAATTTCATGCGGGAGTTTGCCGACAGCTGGGGCCTGCTTGCCATGGCGCTTTTCTTCCTCGGATGCGTTGCCTTTGCACTTCGTCCCGGCAGCCGCAGGCAAGCCGAGAGAGCCGCTCACATTCCTCTCAAGGACGACTGATCATGGGCAGCGAGCATATCGACGAGGTTTCGGGTATCTCGACGACCGGCCATGAGTGGGACGGCATCAAGGAACTCAACAACCCGCTTCCCCGCTGGTGGGTCATCACCTTCTACATCACCATTGCCTGGGCGATCGGCTACACCGTCGTCTATCCGGCATGGCCGATGCTGACTTCCGCGACCAGGGGTGTGCTGGGGTATTCGAGCCGCAGAGACGTCAAGAATGAACTGGCCGCGGCCGAAGTGGCCAAGGGTAAATTTGTCGCTGCCATTCAGACGAAGACCGTCTCCGAGATTACTGCCGACGATACGCTACGCGAATTCGCCGTCGCCGCAGGTGGCGCCGCGTTCAAGGTCAATTGCGTGCAGTGCCATGGCTCGGGCGCTCAAGGGTCCAAGGGTTTTCCCAACCTAAACGACGACGATTGGCTGTGGGGTGGCAACGCCGAACAGATCCAGCAGACGATTGCGCACGGCATCCGCTTCGCATCAGACCCGGATACGCGCCTGTCGGAAATGCCTGCTTTTGGCGACATCATCACGACGGATCAGATCAAGCAGGTCGGCGCCTATGTCGCAAGCCTCTCCGATCCTGTTCAGGACACAAGCCTGATCGAACTCGGCGCCAATGTTTTCGCCGAGAATTGTGCGGCCTGTCATGGTGAGAATGCAAAGGGCAACAGGGAGCTCGGCGCACCCGACCTGACCGACGCGATCTGGCTATACGGGTCTGGCGAAACAGCCATCGCCGCGCAGGTCCGCGCGCCGAAGCACGGCGTCATGCCGGCCTGGATCGGGCGTCTCGGCGAGATCAAGGCCAAGGAACTCGCGGTCTATGTCCATTCGCTTGGTGGCGGAGAATAGGTACGCAGCCTATTCTCGTCCTCCCCCCCACCGCCAAGCGACGAGGCCCGGCGCGAGCCGGGCCTCGGCATCATCCAGAAACCGATGGGTCGCTGGTGACTGGAGCTTCTCGTGCTCGATAACACGCAAATAGAACGGCTCGAAGCCGATGCGGTCAACTCCGCCAAGACCCGTCAGCCGCTCTATGCCGCACGCAAGAAGATCTTCCCGGCCCGGGCCTCTGGCAGTTTCCGCCGCTTCAAGTGGTCGGTGATGGCAATCACGCTGGGGATCTACTACCTGACGCCCTGGCTGCGGTGGGATCGCGGGCCATTTGCCCCGGACCAGGCCGTGCTGGTCGATCTTGCCAACCGCCGCTTCTACTTCTTCTTCATCGAGATCTGGCCGCAGGAATTCTATTATGTGGCTGGCCTGCTGGTCATGGCCGGTATCGGCCTTTTCCTGATCACATCCACCGTCGGCCGGGCCTGGTGCGGCTATACGTGCCCGCAGACCGTGTGGGTCGATCTGTTTCTGGTCGTCGAGCGAGCCATCGAGGGCGACCGCAACGCGCGCATGAAGCTCGATGCCGGGCCCTGGACTGCGCGCAAACTCGTGCTGCGAACATGGAAACACGCCATTTGGCTGGTCATAGGGGTGCTGACCGGCGGCGCCTGGATCTTCTATTTCGCCGATGCGCCGACGCTGCTTGGGGAACTCTTCACCGGCACCGCCGCCCCCGTTGCCTACATCACCGTGCCCGTGCTGACGGCGACGACCTATACGTTCGGCGGGCTGATGCGCGAGCAGGTCTGCACCTACATGTGCCCATGGCCGCGCATCCAGGCGGCCATGCTCGACGAGAATTCGCTCACTGTCACCTACAATGACTGGCGCGGCGAACCGCGCTCACGTCACGCCAAGAAGGTCCAGGCCGCCGGGCAGCCAGTCGGCGACTGCGTCGACTGCAATGCCTGTGTCGCGGTGTGCCCGATGGGGATCGACATTCGTGATGGCCAGCAGCTTGAATGCATCACCTGCGCGCTCTGCATTGATACCTGTGACGGTATCATGGACAAGCTCGGCAGGGAGCGCGGGTTGATCTCCTATGCGACGCTGGCCGACTACAACGCCAACATGATGCTGGCGACCCCGGGCGGCTCCGGTTCAGTCAACCCGTCACTGGTCAGGAGCGCTGACGGCCTGTTCTCCGACAACGTGGCCCGTTTCCATATCCGCAAGATCTTTCGCCCGCGCACCTTGATCTACATGGTCGCCTGGTCGGCGGCCGGTCTCGCGCTGCTCTATTCGCTGCTGACCCGCGAACGGCTCGAATTGAATGTCCTGCACGATCGCAACCCGCAGTTCGTGACGCTGTCCGACGGTTCGATCCGCAACGGCTACACCGTCAAGCTGCTCAACATGATCCCCGAACCAAGAACGATCATTGTCACGATGCAGGGCCTGCATGGAGCCGAAATGAGCGTTGTCGGCATCGACCTGCCGGCGGATCGTTCCTTCGCCATCCCGGTCGAACCCGACCGGCTGAAGATGCTCAAGGTTTTCGTGCGTCAGCCGGCAGATCAGGTTCGGGGTGCAGCGCAAAGCTTCAAGTTCCGGGTCGAAAACAAGGCAACGTTCGAGTCGGACGAATACACGGCCACTTTCAACGCACCGGAGAGCGCCAGATGAGCGACACCTCGCGACAATCCCGCGAATTCACCGGCAGGCATATGCTGTTCACCATCCTTGGCTTCTTCGGCGTGGTCATAGCGGTCAATCTGACAATGGCGACGCTCGCCAACACGAGCTGGACCGGCCTTGTCGTCGAAAACACCTATGTGGCGAGCCAGCAGTTCAACAAGAAGGCCGAGGAGGGGCGAGCTCAGGCAGCCCTCGGCTGGACTGGCAAACTGACCATCGCAGGCGGTGAGGTCCGCTACAGCCTCACCGATGCTGTCGGCAAGCCGGTTGCCTTGCATGGCGTCAAGGTGCTGTTTCGTCATCCCGCCTACGAGGCCGAGGACAAATCCGTCACTCTTGCCGCTGCCTCCGGTCAGATATTCGCCGCGCACCACATGCCCACGGATGGCGTCTGGATCGTCGAAATCGACGCCGATGCGAGCCTTGCGGAACCCTATCGCGACGTTCGCCGGATCATGATTTCCCGCGGGGCGCTGCAATGAGCTGCTGCGCGCCAGGCGCCGAAATGGCATTGGACCTGGAAAAGGTCACACTGGTCCTGCCTTCTGGCCAGGAAATCAGACTGGCGAGCCGCTCGATTGGCGAAAATCTTCGCCAGACCGACCTTTCGGTGCCGGCTGTGCATTGTGCCGCCTGCATCCAGACGATCGAGACGGCGATCGGCAAGCTGGATCGCGTCGAAGGCGCTCGTGTCAATCTTTCAACGAAACGTGTTTCGGTCCGGTGGCGCGGCGACGAGGTTCCGCCATTCGTCGCCACACTTGGACGGCTGGGCTATGGCGCGCACCTGTTCGATCCCGAGGCTGACGGGAAGGACAGGACGCTCTCGGAACTGATCCGCGCCGTCGCGGTCGCCGGCTTTGCGGCGGGCAACATCATGCTGCTATCAGTCTCCGTCTGGTCCGGCGCGCAAGGCGCGACCCGCGACCTGTTCCATTGGGTCTCGGCCTTGATTGCCATTCCTGCGCTCGCTTTCGCCGGCGGCATCTTCTTCAAGTCGGCCTGGAATGCGCTGCGCCACAGCCGCATGAACATGGACGTGCCGATCGCGGTCGGGGTATCGCTCGCTTACGCCATGAGCCTCTACGAGACGATCAACCATGGCGACCATGCTTATTTCGACGCGTCGGTGTCGCTGCTGTTCTTTCTGCTGATCGGCCGCACGCTGGATCACGTGATGCGGGAACGGGCGCGGACGGCCGTGAACGGACTGGCTCGGCTGGCGGCGCGCGGCGCCATGGTGCTGCGCGAGGATGGTTCGCGCGACTACTTGCCGGTTGGCGAGATCGAACCAGGAATGGCGCTCTTGATTGCGGCTGGCGAGAGGGTGCCCATCGACGGCAGGATCATTGGCGGGGCATCGGATCTCGACTGTTCCCTGGTTTCCGGGGAAAGCACGCCCAGAACGGTGGGCCCGGGGGCGCAGGTCCAGGCCGGTACACTCAATCTCACCGGTCCACTGACCATCGAGGCGACGGCCGCCGCGAAGGATTCCTTCCTGGCCGAAATGGTTCGGCTGATGGAAGCGGCAGAGGGCGGCCGCGCCCGCCATCGCAGGATCGCCGATCGCGTCTCCGCGCTCTACGCCCCCGTGGTCCACCTCACCGCCTTTGTGACGTTCCTCGGCTGGATGGCGGCGACCGGCGACTGGCACCGGGCAATAACAATCGCGATCGCCGTTTTGATCATTACATGCCCGTGTGCGCTCGGTCTCGCCGTGCCGATCGTGCAGGTGGTCGCTGCGCGGCGGCTGTTTGAAAGCGGCGTCATGGTCAGGGACGGCTCCGCCATGGAGCGCCTGGCCGGGATCGACACGGCATTGTTCGACAAAACCGGCACGCTTACGCTCGGACTGCCCAGGCTGATCAATGCGCCGTCCATCGATCCGACGATGCTCGCCATGGCGGCCGAGATGGCAGCGCATTCCCGCCATCCCTTTTCGAAGGCAATCGCTGGCAACGCAGCCTTTGCCGGCCAGGCGAAACTCGTGTCCGTCAGCGAGCATCCGGGCTTCGGCATCGAAGCCATCGCCGAGGGCAGTACCTGGCGGCTGGGTCGCCGCGGATGGGGTGAGTTGAAAGCCCGCACCGGCGGCGAAGGCAAACAAGGCTATGGCGGAACCGTTCTGACGAAGGACGGGGTCATTGTCGCGACTTTCGATTTCGAGGATGAGCTGCGTGCCGATGCCAAGGCGGCCATCGAGCAACTGAACGGCGCCGGCGTGTCGGTGGAGATGCTGTCGGGCGACACAGAAGCTGCCTGCGGCGAGGTCGCGGAAGCACTGGGCGTCGAGCGCTTCGTTCCCGCGTTGCTTCCCTCCGGAAAGGTCGAACAGATCGAAGCATTGACCCGAACTGCCCACAAGGTTCTGATGGTCGGCGATGGGCTCAACGACACGCCTGCATTGGGCGCCGCACACGTTTCGATCGCTCCGGCCACGGCGGCGGATATCGGGCGCAACGCCGCGGATTTCGTGTTCCTGCGTAAAAGTCTTCTGGCGGTCCCACTTGCTTTAGACATTTCGCGGAAGGCCGGACGGCTGATCCGGCAGAACATCGCCATCGCGATCGTTTACAATGGCATCGCCGTGCCGGTCGCCATTCTGGGGCACGTTACGCCACTGATCGCGGCGGTCGCGATGTCCGCCTCGTCCCTCCTGGTCATCGGCAATGCGCTACGCCTGCAAGGTTTCGTGTCAAATGCATCGGTGCAAGATGCCCGACATGACAGGCGCTCCGACATTGGCGCACTGGCACAATCCTGATGACGACGCTCGCCTACCTCGTACCTGTGGCCCTGTTCCTCGGGGCGCTTGGGCTGGCCGGGTTCCTGTGGGCCTTGAGGAGCGGCCAATATGAAGATCTCGATGGCGCCGCCGAGCGGATCCTGATCGACCGCGACGAGCCACGCACTTGACCCAGCCTGCCCTGCGAGGACTCGCTCGAATATTTTCCCCGGTTGCTTCGCCTCATGCCGATTTCGGCGCGCGACGGGTGCGAACGGATCAGCCAGAATACGTTGCCGAACTTTCGGCCAGGAAAGTGCTGCGTTTGTGCCGCTCCGCGCATTGCTATTTTTCCATACGTTTCCATATAATCCAATAAGTTAGCGGGCATCTCTCCATTGGCCTCCACAGGTCTACGCGGGGCGATATTAGGCGAATATTAGACGAGTCGCGGGGGAAGTGATGCTAAGAACGCTTGAAGAGTCGGCGGTCACGACTAAGGCCGCGGGTGCGAAATTGGCGCCCGGAACTCATTGGCGATCAATCGACCCGACCGTGCACCTGGGCTACCGCGTCGCGCCGCAGAAGACTGGTCGAGGCAAAACGTATCGAGGCCGTCTCAAAGGCCGCTGGCGACCCTGTAACTGTCCGCAGTGTCACCGAGGCTTACATACTAGAACGCGAGAAGGTTGAGCGCGCTCGCGGCGCTCGCCTTGATGCCGGCAATCGTATGCGAAAGCACATTCTGTCCGACGCCGCTATTGCTCACAAAGAATTGCATTGCTTGACGGAAGCCGACCTGCAGGATTGGCGCGGCCGTTTGCCTGCCAATTCGCCCGAGCAACCGTGCTCCGCGTTAACAACGACTTCAAAGCTGCCCTGAATGCGGGCGTCAGCAAGCACGCACGGCGGCTTCAATCCTTGAATGCCTCTCACGTCGGCGTCGTCGTCAAGAACGGCTTGGCTGCGACGGATGCGGTTTCCCCCCGTTGCCCGAGATAAGATCATACGCACGGCGGACCCGCACGCCTCCGGCAGGCTCTGGCTGTCCGGCACAATTCATCTATCGGGCGACGAGCCGCATAGAGAGTGTCGCGAGCACGCGCCTGCACTGACTCCTTAGCATTCGGGGATTCTAGACCTCCGTTTGTATATCGCAAACTAAAAATCAGTATCGTTTGCATATCGCAAACAACATTGGAAGATATCTTCCGCCATCACCTGATAAAACGTGGCAAGCACGTTTTGTACTTGATTTGCGAATGGATTTGTCGAAGTGTGAGTGAACCGGCGAGTGATAGAAACACTCGCCGGCTCTAACCACAACCAAAGAGGACGCTTCGATATGGCCGTCACCCAAAATATAGAATTGCCCGAATTCAGCAAGTTGATCTTGGCCGCAGCCAGGCTCGCTAAAGCCGGTCAAGACCAAGATCTTGGCGAACCAATCGACGTCAGGACCGGCGGAACCTATCGCACCCGAGGCGGCCTCTGTGTCGGGCCGCTCCGCCCTTTTCGAGACGAGGAGGACGGCGCCCACACCGATGCCGCCGGGCGTTCCGCATGGTTCTTCGCCCCAGGTATCGGCGCCTATGACCGATACGGCTGCATCCTGTCCGGCGAGATCCCGGAAAGCCAGTTGGACTGCGTCGCCCCGTGGCCTCGCCATCCTCTTGATATAGATCTAGAGTTCTCAAACAAGGAAATGCAGACATGATCGCTTTCGAAACCGGCAAGACCTTGACCGCCGGAACGTAACAATCTCAATCTGCGAGCTTTTTTCCTTTCAAGAGCGACATTAGCTCTTGCTTCGTCAATCCGTTGATTGACATATAAAGAGAGTGACTCTTCTTCTCAACCAGCGTGTCCCTACAGCCCTTGCTGCAGGTTTTTGCGGTGGCATCCCAAGACGCATAGCAGCGCTTGGGGCATGTTATGCTGCAAGAGTCTTTCCCCGTATCGCACGTATCAGAATACGCCGCCGTAGGTAACAAACCCGTTGCGGCGACAAGTAGGATCTTGCCGTAAGCTTTCATTGCAGACCCCTTTTCATCTCGGAAACAAGCCATAATACAAGCCGCTACTAAATTAGTAAATAGAAAAGTACTGCCAAAGTAACAGGTCACGCAATTCCGGGCGTCTCGCCGACTTTTCAGTAGTGTAAACATATGCTTGTCTGTGTAGACCGGCGCTAGCCGGCGCAGTGCCGTAGGCGCGGACTATCCCGTTGGCCTTGCCTTGGCAGGGGTAACACGGGCGCTCACACTTGCTATCGCAGATCATAAGTGCGACTCGGCGGCCGTTGGTTTCGCCGAGGCAGTCAACAGCTTCAATCCGACGAATAGTGCGGTATCCGGGGAGAGCGTGACCCGCTTCCCCGCGTTGGCGCACACCATGATAAGCGCGGGATAGTTCGGCCTCATCAGCCCATCGCCTCGGCATTCTTCACCGTATGAATTTATTCCTACACTTGAACGGAATAGGAACATCGGTCAAGGCCAACTTACCACTCGGCGACGTCTATGCCGCCGTCCGGCTGGAACGTGACACGGTAGGAAAAGTCGGCGAAGACGTTGTCGGTTCCATCGTCGGGACCGCAATGCACCTTGACGCATCGCCTCGGGCATCAGGCCCTTTCTTCTATGCGCTCGGCGGGCGGATTGTCGTAGCTGGCGTTGGTGACGGTGACGCGTTCGAACTCGAAAGCCGCCGCCGAGCATGCCGAAAGGGCGAGCGCCACGACGGCAAGTGCAGACATAAGAAATGTGTATTTCGACCACGAACCTTGAACGCCAAGTCATATGATCCCGCTGGTGTCATCACCTTGGCCGGCGACGAATTCACGCCATCGGTAAATTGCAGGGTCCGGTGGCGGGCGCCGGCATGGGGAGCCACACAACACATCGCCAGGCTCTTCAATGTCACTGACGGTGTTGTGGTCGCCTCCGGCTCTAGCGCGGTGGCTGACACCAGCCCTCACCAACAAACCGACTCGTTCGGATGGGGAACCGCTCTCGCCGGCAAGGCGCACCGCGTCGAGCATTGGTGTTCGGGAACCAACAACACGGCCGGGTTTGGACTAGCCGCCGCCTCGGGCGAGTCCGAACTCTTTACCAGCGTCGAGGTTTGGAGGACGGCGTGAGGGTAAGAGGAGCCTATACTACCCGGAAATTCAAACCGTCTTCGCTGCGTGGCGCGCCAGCACCGTTGTTACCAACCGGACACCATAGGTTGCCGCCGAGTGGCGAACAACCAAGAACTGTAGCAGCAGAACGGCGCAATAGATAAACGACACCCTCAGGGACTGCACCATGAAAACCGCTGCGGTCCCAAAGCCGAAAAGAAACAGGAACGAAAAAGCGGCGTAGTCGCGAGTAAACAGAAATTCCCTGTGAGCATGGAGGATTGCGGTCTCTGACTCGACGTCTTTGTAAAACCGATACCACAGGCGATTTTCGTCACCCGGTGTTCGGGGAAAAGTATCTCCCAAAGAGTCTTTCAGTCGAGACATATCGATGCGAGGATCTGTCGGCCCGTGCCTGCTAAAGGCTCGATGTCCAGGCAATGCAAAGTGCCATCGAAGAAACACCAAGCGGGCTTTCGCAGCGGCGTTCAGAAGGCCGTTTGCGACTGATGTAACAATGAGAGCTAGCCCGACCGGAAGAAGGTTTGCGGCCCCCACCAGCAGGCCCTTGATGCCGGAAACCGCAAGAGCGTCAGACTGTGCCACCCCATAAAACAAAGCAAAATTCGCGGCAATCGTAAGCCAAAGCTGCCAGCGGGTCTGATCTTTCAACGAGCGCGGCGGTCCATCTGTGCTCACGTATATTCCTCGACCTGTGTGTAGAATGGCAGACTTTCCGCAACGTCATATCCAGCACGTGCCGGGAAACCTCCCCAATGAACCTTGCCGATGCCTTGAGTTGCAATGATATGGCCGCCACGGCGCTTAAAGGCGTTTAACACGATCCGGCGGGGATGTTTTTCGTCGTCCTTAGGTGCAGAAACAAAAGCACTGAAACGTGATGCAGAAACCTCCGCCTGAATTTCTCCTAAAAGACGCGTAAGAATCGTGGGGCCGACGTTGCGTCGACTGCCGTGATGGGGGATTTGCACAAAGCTAAACTTTTGAAGTGGAAGGCCTACGCTCTCCGCATAAATGGCCGCCCATCGCAATCCATTTACCCCTGTGTCCCCCGTGAGAAGCACACGGGCGTCGTTCTCAAAAGAGCCATACAGTACGACGCTCGTTTCATTGCTGGCGCTGGTGATTCCCCCGTCTTGCAAACGCTCGTTTTCCCAACTCTCCGTCGTCCAACCATGCAGCGCGGCCTTCGCTGCTTCCAAGATCTTGCGCGCGAGCGACTCCTTGCCTAACCACATCTGTGCCGCCTCAATCGCGGCCTGGTCCGGATCGGGAGTCTTTTCGAATTGCGGCAAGAGATAACTGTACGAAACGCGGCTGGGCGAGCATACGCGGAAAGGGCCGATGTCCGTGCCTTGGAATGGAAAGAAAATATTGGTGCCAGCTTCCGAAGCTAAGTCGTAGATTTCGCTGATCGTCCCGTATTCGGCCTTTACAGCGGACTTCAGCCCCTCAGCAGTCCATCGCTTATCCGAAAAAAGGTGACGGGACTCCTCGGCGAGGAGCCAAGGGATATGCATCCAGAGATTTCGCACAGGAATCTCGCTCAAAACCGTGCGCAGCCCCGAAGCATGGTCCGCATCGGAATGCGTCAACACCACATGCTCCAGAACAGGAAATGGCCCGAACTGCTTCTTGAGATGCGCTACGATGTTGTCTCCGGTTTCTGCATGTCCGCCGTCGACCAACATCAGATGATAAGCGGCAGCGTCGCCATAACGCACTACAATGGCGTCACCGGCTTTGGAGCCGGAGCCAACCGGCAGAAACTCAACCTCACAATGCATCTGGCCCCCCAAGCACTCATATAGGAGCCAATTTCAACGTTCGGCTATCTGATTCCATCAATCTCCACCCAAATCCACCTTTTTCCACATGACAAAATTAGATGAATCTTAGACGAGTTTGCGGAAACATATGCTAAGTGCTTGATTTTGCTGGTACGCCCAAGGGGAATCGAACCCCTGTTACCGCCTTGAAAGGGCCGCACCGAACGGGAAGCCGGCCATTCCATGATGACCTGACCAGACCATGGCGTGGCGATCGACCAGTCGACCGTGAACCCGCCGTTGCCGCGTTTATCGAGCCTGGTTGATCCACATCAGGGTTATCTCTTCATAGGCATGGTTTATTGAGCATTTTTGAACGGAGAACGGATGTCTAACGGACGGTTAGGTCGCGTGGAGACGCTTGGGGAGATGAGCCGCAAACCGTGGATCGATTGCGATGCGTTCCAGTGCCCTTCGTCGCAGATAGCCGACGCAATGGCGGCACGCTGATGGCCGGCTCTGTCGATAGATTCGACGTTATTGTGGTCGGAGCCGGGCCGGTCGGACTTTCCTTCGCCGCGTCGCTTGCCCAGAGCCGACTCAAGGTGGCAGTGGTTGAACGGCAGTCGCTCGAAAGCCTGGCGAATCCGGCTTTCGACGGTCGCGAGATCGCGCTGACCCACGCATCGGTTGGAATCCTTCGCGAGCTCGGCGCCTGGGATGCCATCCCCGCTTCGGACAAATCACCGCTACAAGGCGCGCGCGTGCTCAACGGATCGAGCCCTTTCGCCCTGAGCTTCGATTCTCCCAGCGGATCTGGGGAACCACTCGGAATTCTGGTCCCAAATTGTCGGATCCGCGACGCCCTGTTCAAGCTTGTCCACTTCCAGGATCATGCCCAGCTGCTGTGCGGCCGCTCGGTCGTCAATGCAACAACCAGCCACAAAGAAGCAGTCATAACGCTCTCTGATGGCAGGCAATTGGCCGCTCGGCTGCTCGTTGCAGCGGATTCGCGTTTGTCCGCGACGCGCGACCTGCTCGGCATTGGCGCCGACATCAATCGGCTTGGCAACTCCATGCTGATTTGCCGGGTGAGGCACGAGCGCGCCCATCACCAGATCGCGGTCGAATGGTTCGATCACCATCAGACGATAGCGATGTTGCCGCTCATGGAAGGCGTGTCGTCGCTGCTTCTCACTTTGCGCTCAAGCGAGGCCGACAGACTGCTTGCTCTCGACGACGATTTGTTCCTCACGGAATCGACGAGCCGGTGTCGAGGACGCCTCGGAGAGATGACCTTGGCAAGCACCCGCCATGCCTATCCGCTGGTCACGACCTTGGCGCACAAGTTCTGGGCTCCGAGTGCGGCACTGATCGGCGATGCTGCCCTCGGCATGCACCCGGTGACCGCGCATGGCTTCAACATCGGCCTCAGTGGCCAGAAGCAACTCGCCGACAGAATGCTGGCGGCATGTCGCGAGCGCCGCGACATTGCTGATCCCGACATACTCGGCAGATACGAAAGCCGGCTGCGTCTGTCGGCGGCACCGCTCTATCATGCTACGAATGCGCTTGTCGCTCTCTACTCAGGCGAGCACCCGGCGGCACGGCTTGCAAGACATGCAGGGCTTCGCTTTGCCCAATATCTTCCCTTTATCCGCCATGGCATTTCGGCCATGCTCAGGCGGTGAATCGCAGGCAGCGCTGCCGCTCTGGAACGCTATCTCGGCCCGGCTTCCTTTTGTCTCGCCGGGCGCGTTGATGCCGTTGGCAGGGCTGATTCCATGGTGACGTTGCCGATCCTGGGATGATTCGGATCAAGGCACGCGTGCGGGCAAGAGCTCGATGGTCAGACGGCAAGGCCAAGAGCAGACGTGCGACCCGGAGCCATGGTGAGCGCACTGGTTACCCCCGCTGGATAGTTAACCCGTCCTTCAGTGGGCTTGCGTAAGCTTGTCGTCGCGAACAACGATGGGAGCAAGCCGGTCCGTCCATGGCCCCGAAAAATGAAGACACGCTGGAGGCCAAAATCCGTCAGGATCAGCTTGCTGACCTGAGGACCGGCCTCTTCGTGTCGATGCCGATAAGCGGTATCCTGTCAGGCCTGATTTGGGCGGTGCACGCCCTTTCTGGCAGCGGCTTTGCCGCTGCAATCTGGTTCCTGGTCGTCAATGCGATAAATGCCGCCCGCCTTGCACTCGCGCGTTATCAGCTAAAGGAAACGGGGCGCCATGACGGTTTAGTGGGGGTTTTGCCGCGGCTTCGCTGGTTTGGCATCCTTGCTCTTCTGGCAGGGTTTGCCTGGTCCTTCCTGGCCGTCCTGACTGTTGGATACACGACACCTCAAGCACCGCTGCATCTGGTCATTCTGGCGGGCATTTCCGCTGGTGCGGTTACATACGGCAGTTCGTATGCCGCGGCGGCGACCAACTTCATCACACCTCCGCTCCTCATCACGGTGGCTTGCCTTTTGGCGAAAGGCAATTTTGAAGACTACATTCTGGCTTTTACCGTTCTGCTCTTCATGGGCGGCTTGGTTCGAGCTTCGTTTGTTGGGCAAGCACGGTTCCGCGAAGCGAGCCGCCTGAGGCATGAGGCCGAGCGGCTTGCGGCGGAGATGAAGGCCAGTTCCAGGCAGGACCACCTGACGGCCCTTCTCAACAGGCGTGGCCTCGAAGACGCAATAGGACGTTTCGAGACCGCGGATGGCCCCTTCGTGGCAATGCTGGTTGATCTGGACGGGTTCAAATCCGTCAACGATACCTACGGTCACAGGACCGGTGATGAACTGCTTGTCAGGATCGCCCGCCGCATAGAGGAGGAAGCACCGGAAGGCTCAACGCTCGCTCGTATCGGCGGCGATGAATTCGTGCTGTTTTTTCCCTCAACGAGGGTTTCGCTTTCTGCCAGTGATCTCGCCTCCAATATCATAGCCAAAATTGCCCGCCCCTATATCGAGGTCGCGTCCGTCCGGGTCGGGGCATCAATAGGAATATATCTGGCGGAAAGCCCGGGCCTGACCGAAATGTTGTTGCGGGCGGATATCGCCCTTTATACGGCCAAGCGTCGTGGCAGGAACGAATTTTGCCTGTTCGATGCCGAACTCGACAGGGAACTGCAACGCCGCCAGTCCGTCGAACGGGACCTTCATTCGGCGATAAAGACGAGAAGCTTGCAACCTTGGTTCCAGCCGATCGTGAAACTCGACACCGAGGCCGTGGTCGGCTTTGAAGCCTTGCTGAGGTGGTCCCATCCGACTCATGGTGCCATCTCTCCACCCGAAATCATCACAGCTGCACGCGAAACCGGAATGCTTCAGCTGCTAACGCAAACCGTATTCGCCGACTGTTGTGCTTTTATCGACGGCTTGGTGAAAGCTGACTGTCGTGATCTCCGTGTGGCGATGAATGTTTCACCGCGCGAACTGGAAGCCGGCGATATCGACGACATGGTTCTGGATGGTCTGGCGGCAAGAGGTCTCCCTGCAACGATGTTCGAGATCGAGATTACCGAAGAATCCCCGGTTGACCCGGACAGAGTGGATGAAAAGCTCGGACGGCTTTCACATGCCGGCATTTCCATCGCGCTCGATGACTTCGGCACCGGCTTTTCTACGTTGGCATCGCTCAAGGACAGTCGGATACGCAAGGTCAAAATAGACCAGGGCTTCATTCGCGGCTTGGCCAAGTCCCGAGAGGACCGACTGCTTGTCAAATCGGTCATCGATCTCGGTAACATGCTCGGGATCGAGGTCATGGCCGAGGGCGTCGAAACAGAGGCGGATCGGCAAACCCTGCACAAGCTTGGCTGCCGAACCGCTCAAGGCTTCCTGTTCTCCAAGGCTGTGCCTCTGAGCCAAGCACTGGAAATGGCAGTCAAACAGCACGCGAACCAGTTGTGACCGCTCCCGCCGCGCCGTCTCTCGCGGCCGTGCGCTCATGAGTGACGGGTATCTGAACTTCCTTGTTTGAAGAGCATGACAATCCGTGCTGTGCGTCAGCCGGCGAACAGTTCCTTGTAGCCGGTCGTCACCATCCAGTTCGCCCGGTCGATATGGCTGCGAAGAGCCTTGCGGGCGCGGACCGGTTCAAGGGCCGGGTCGATGCCGAGAATGAGATCGGCCATCTCCTCTTCGCTGGCATTGTCGGCGCAGGCATCCAGGATCCGCAGGTAGATCGTGAAATGCTCCCTGTCGTAGCTCGTGAGGTTCTCCGACCAGGGGACTTCATCGCTCAACGTTGAGCTTCGACTTTCATCTGTTCCCATTGGTCGATTCATGCCTGCGAACCTCGGCTGTTGAGCGCCCGCAGCATATCCCAAAATGGGATAATCCGAAACCGGGATTAGTCGCTGATCCGGTCTTTACCCGACCGGTTCGCCTACATGCCCAAATCTCTTCGCTCGCCCCGCCACCAGCGGTTTCTGGCCCAGCTGGTTTCCCTGCGCAAGGCCAAAGGCCTGACTCAGGCGCAGGTGGCCGAGAAGCTTGATCGTCCCCAATCCTTCGTGGCCAAGTACGAGGGTGGAGAGCGTCGTCTCGACGTCATCGAGTTTCTCGACTTAACTGCGGCGCTTGACGCTGATCCGTGCGAGATTCTGTCCAGCCTGCGGGCTAACGGGCGCCCGCGCGCCTAACGGCTCGCGCCGGTGCCGTGAACCGAGCGCGCTTTTCTTCGGCAAGCTGCCATTCCGCTGCGGGTGGGTCTTTACCAGGCCATGCCGATATAGGATGATAATCCTAGGTGGGGCGATTCCTCAACGGAGATCGCAATGGCTAGGACCAAACTTTCCAGGCAGCTTTCACAGGCTGAAATCGAGCGCTTTCTGGCGGAGGCGGAACGGCTGCACCAGAGCATCGTCCAGCCGCTTCTATCACCTAGCAGCGACCATTACCGGGCTCTCCAACGCACCCATGACGCGCTGTTAAAGACGGTGAAGGATATCACCGGTAAGGATGCGCCGTTCATTCAATGGTTCGGAACAGGGCCGGTGAATTAGACCAGACTTATAGACTCCAGGCTGCAAACGTCGCATTCTCTCTTCGGGGAGAAGGGGCGTGGGCAACCATCGCTATCAGGACAATCGGTACAACCGTCGCAGGTATGGCGAGCGCCATCGTTCGAACGACGTTCCGTTGTGGGCAAAGATCGTTGCTGGTGGAACAATCCTGGCTGGCTTTCTTGCCTTCGAAATCGGCCCTGCCGCTCTCGGCTGCAACATCAAAGCCAATATCAGCTATAACACGGGCGAGCGCATCTATCATGTTCCCGGACAGGAATATTACTGGGAGACGCGCATCAACCTGTTGAAAGGCGAGCGCTGGTTTTGTTCGGAGGAAGCCGCGCGCAAGGCTGGGTGGCGGAAGTCTCGGGTCTGAGCGTCCGTGGTAAATGCTTGCGAAAATGCTGCATCGCACATGTTTTCGGTGCAGCATTCATTTGAAGTATTTATCGCGATCCGTTCGAAAAATCTGTCCAGCCTGCCGTCCTGGCGGGCGCCCGCGCGCCTGACGACGCGCACCAGGTGCTCGTGAACCGAGCCCGCTTTTCTTCGGCAAGCTCAGGCGGTCTCGGCCATTCGGCTTCGCCCCTTGGCGTGGGCAGCCCTTCGGGCTGAGACGGCCGCCGCCCTTGCGGGCGGCGCGGTTTGTCTGTTGGCCTTTCCCGGTGGCGCGGGGTGGGCGGCACTCCCTTCTAGGCCCGCCGCGGCAGCCCGCAACCCTTCGCGTGCCGCTCAGGGTCCTCCTCTTCGTTCCGGTCCTTCGGATGCGGTCCGCCTACCACGGCGGGCCTTTCCGGTCGCGACTCGCCGCCCACCCCGCTTCCGGGGAAAGGCGCGGCGATTGGCGAGCGGAGGATGAGACGATGCATGCAAACAGCAAGCGTTGTGCCAGCACAGAGGCTGGCGCAGGCAAGGGCGGGCGCCCGGGCGCCAGCCTTTATCAGGAGATCACCGACCGCATCATTGCCGAACTGGAGCGCGGCACCGTGCCATGGGTCAAGCCATGGGGCAGCGCAAAGGCAGGCCTTGGCCTGCCGAGCAATGCATCCTCTGGGCGCACCTATTCCGGCATCAATATCCTCATCCTGTGGGGCGCGGTCATCGAGCGCAGCTATCCCAGCCAGAACTGGCTCACCTTCCGGCAGGCGCTCGTCCTTGGCGGCAATGTCAGGAAGGGCGAGCGCGGCACGACCATCGTGCATGCCGACCGCTTTGTCCCCAAGGACGAGAAGGAGCGCGCACGCCACGAGGGCGATGAACCACAGGCCGTGCCTTTTTTGAAGCGCTTCACCGTCTTCAATGTCGCGCAGTGCGATAATCTTCCGGAAGACCTCTATGCCGCCGCCGAGCCGCTGCCTCAGTGCGAGATCGTGCCGCAGGCCGAGACGCTCATTCGCGCCAGCGGTGCGGATTTCAGGATCGGCGGCGATCGCGCTTTCTACATGCCGGGCAGCGACCACATTCAGGTGCCGCCGCAGCCGGCGTTCCATCACCAGATCGACTATTACCGGACCTGCTTTCACGAGCTTGGCCACTGGACCGGCCACCCGACGCGGCTTGCTCGCGACCTCTCCGGCTCGTTCGGCTCCAAGGCTTACGCGCGTGAAGAATTGGTCGCCGAAATCACTGCCGCCTTCGTCTGCAGCAATCTCGGTATCGAGCCGACCGTGCGTCATGCCGATTACATCGGCTCATGGCTGAAGGTGCTGCGCGAGGACAACCGCGCCATCTTCCGTGCCGCCAGTCTTGCCTCCAAGGCCGCCGATTTCCTGTTTGGCCTTCAGGCCGATGCCGAAGGCGAGGCGCAGGAAGGGATTGCGGCATGACGATGCGCGATCCTCAACTGACCGCGAGCGAGCCGACGCCGCAAGGCGAGCAGATGCTCATTCCCGGTGTCCGGCCGATCACCACGCGCGATCGGCTCACCCTCCTGATGGACGCCGATGTGTCCGCGCGCGGCGCAAAAGCCGCTCGATATCGGCCTCTTCGATGAAGCCAGCAGAAATCAACTCGACCTGTTCGGACAAGGAGTCTTTCCATGATCCTGATCACCGATCCGCTGCGCGCACGACTGCTCGCCAATGGCGCCGCCGACGCCGACATCGACCATTTTCCCGTTGTGAAACTGTTTAATCCCACAGGTGCCGCGACGTGGCTTCTGAGCGAACTCGACGCCGATGGCGACACGCTGTTCGGCCTTTGCGATCTCGGCTTCGGCTTCCCCGAACTCGGCAGCGTCAGTCTGGCCGAGCTTGCATCCGTAAAAGGTCCGCTTGGCCTCGGCATCGAGCGCGACCTGCATTTCCAGGCGCGCTTTACGCTCTCCGTCTATGCCGAAGCCGCCCGCATTTGCGGCCACATCACCGAGGCCGAGCGACTTCTGCGGCAGGCAGCAGACGCCCTTTCAAAGCCCCATTCCGAGCTTCCGCCCGACACGGCGGAACAGCAGCGCCGATAGGCGCAAAAACCGTCCCGCCGCGCCGGCCTTCGGCCTCTGCGGCGGGACAACCTCAACCAAAGCGAAGGAGAGTAACCATGCAGCTTGCCCACATCCCCTTGGATCAGCTCAACATTTCCGCGCTCAACATGCGCCATGGAAAACGCGCGCCCGACATTTCCGACATCTTGCCATCCGTGCGTGCGCGCGGCGTGCTGGTGCCTCTCCTTGTGCGGCCGAACGGCCAGCCGGAAACCTTCGAGATCGTCGCCGGCAGGCGGCGCTATTTCGCCGCGAAATCGCTTGCCGACGAGCGCGGCGAAGGCGATCCCTTGCCCTGCGCCATCATGGAGGACAGTGACGACGCCGATGCGCTGGAAGCCTCGCTGATCGAAAACCTCGCCCGCCTCGATCCTGACGAAGTCTCGCAATGGGAGACGTTTTCGCGGCTCGTCAGGCAAGGCCGCACCGTTCCCGATATCGCTGCGACCTTCGGCATCACTGACCTGAAGGTCAAACGCATTCTGGCGCTTGGCGACCTCTTGCCCAAAATCCGCGAAGCCTACCGGCGCGAGGAGATCGATACCGAGACGGTGCGCCATCTCACCATGGCATCCAAGGCGCAGCAGAAGGACTGGCTGGCTCTGTCTGCCGATCCCGATCAATACGCGCCGCGTGGCTTTCAATTGAAGCAATGGCTGTTCGGCGGCCAGTCGATTTCCACCAAGGTGGCGCTGTTTGCCATCGACGAATATCCCGGCCTGATCACCTCGGACCTGTTCGGCGATGACAGCTATTTCGCCGATGCCGACCTGTTCTGGCAAAAGCAGAACGAAGCGATTGCCGCCAGACGCGACACCTATCTCAACGACGGCTGGAGCGAGGTGGTGCTGCTGGAGCCGGGCCAGTATTTCCACCCATGGGACCACGAGAAGACCCCGAAGAAGAAGGGCGGCAAGGTCTTCATCGCGGTCACGCATCGCGGCGAGGTCGAGTGTCACGAGGGCTGGCTGTCACGCAAGCAAGCCCGCCGCGCCCGCGAGGGCGGCGAGCAAGAAGAAACAGCCGCCAAGCCGCCGCGCCCTGAACTCACCGGCCCGATGCAGAACTATGTCGATCTGCATCGCCATGCCGCCGTGCGCGCGGCCATGCTCGACCATCCCGCCGTGGCGCTGCGCCTCGTGGTGGCGCACGCCATCACCGGTTCCGGCCTGTGGCAGGTGCGCCGTGAGCCACAGCGAGCAGTCAACGAAACGGTGACTGCCAGCCTTGCCGGCTGCAAGGCCGAAGCTGCATTCGGCAAAAAGCGGCGCGAGGTGTTGGCCCTGCTCGGATCACCGGATGAGGATGGCGTGGTCGCCGGCGGCAATGGCGACGCCTTTGCTATCGCCGGCGTCTTCGCGCGCCTCTTGGCGCTCTGCGACGACGATGTCATGCGCGTTCTCACCCTTGTCATGGCCGAGACGCTTGCAGCCGGCAGCGCCGTCATCGAGGCGCTCGGCAACGATCTGAATGTCGATATGGGCGCATGGTGGCAACCGGACGACGCCTTCTTCGACCTCTTGCGCGACAAGGAAATCGCCAATTCGATGCTGGCCGAGGTCGGCGGCAAGCTGGTCGCGGATGGCAATGTCGCCGAGAAGGTCAAGACGCAAAAGAAGATCATCCGTGACTTCCTTGCGGGCGAGAATGGCCGCCTCAGGCTCGAGACCTGGCTGCCGCGCTGGATGAAATTCCCCGCCGAAAGCTACACCAGCCGCGGCGGTTTCCGCACCGCCGATCAGTGGACACAAGTGCAGCCGCTGTTCGCGCGCGAATAGTCGATCAGGGCCCGAGCGGCGGTTCTTTCGAGTGCCGCCGCTCAGGTCGCGCGCGCCGCTCCGGGCCGCACCGGCTGCCGATCGGTCGTCTTGTCGAGCCAGTGCCGCGCGCGAGAAATCCCGGCGCCAACTCGCGCCCATCTCGGCAGCCCTGCACCACGCCGGGTTTGCTTGCCGAGGCGCCAGGCGCATGGGGCCAATTGTCCGATCCGGTTCCCGACAGAGCCCGCGCAGCCAGCCCCCTGCATTGCCGCACGCTCTTGTGCCACCGATCGCGCCACCTGTCTCCATGGTGTCTCAGGACCATTCCCCTGCGGCTGGCTTGACGACCTATGGGCGGATCCGGCCCGCCCGAAACCCTCGCCAGCAGCTTTTTTCCCCGCCGCCTGCGGCGGCTTCCTCGCGCCGCTTCGCTTCAAAAAAGCTGCCCGCTCGGGTCCTCCGCTATCGCTGCGGCCGTCCCGGTTCCGGCGGTCCGGACGCGCCCATCACGGTCCGCCATCGCAGGGGAATGGTCCCCGGCGAGCACCAAAGGAGACTAAAAATGACCGCGATCGGATACGTCACCAAACAGGAAAACGGCGGCTACAAGGGCCAGCTCAAGACGCTTAGCGTCCGCGCCGACATCGACATCGTGCCCAATCAGGCAAAGAGCGCCGACACCCATCCCGACTTCCGGGTGCTGACGCAAGGGGTCGAAGTAGGGGCCGGCTGGATCCGCACCGGCGAGACCTCCGGCAAGGACTATGTGAGCCTGTCGATTGCCGCCCCGGAGTTCGGCCCGCGCAAGCTCTACGCCAATCTCGGCCGCGCCGCCGGCCAGGATGACGACGACACATACGCCATCATCTGGAACCCGGTCGACTGAACCGCCAGCCTCGAGCCCCGCGCCGCAACCCGCGGGGCTCTTCTCAAGAAGGGGCGGCGAAAACTCGCCCCCCACTCTTCGCCCGTCCCCAAAATGATCTCGCTCGCCGATCCTCGCCTTCGCTTGTCCGTAGCGAAACGAGGACCATCATGGACGACGAAAACGAACGCGCGGCCCGCGCGAAGAAGGGCAGTCCGTTTCTCAACACCGCGCAGGCCGCCTTCTATATCGGGCTATCCCAGCGCACGCTGGAGAAGATGCGGCTCAAGGGCGGTGGCCCGCAATTTCGCAAGCACGGCCGCTATGTCCGCTATCACATCGACGAGCTCGACGACTGGTCGAAGGGACGCGCGCAGGAGACCAGGCCCGAGGATGGCGGGCACAATTCCGGCTCGGCCGGTGAGGGAGGCCGCTCATGAGCCGGCGTCCCACTATCCGTCTGATCGGCAGCCATCTGCGGCGAATTCGGGCGCGCAAGACGATCGCCGTGGCCACAATAGGCCTCGGCCTGATCGGCTTCGCCGCTTTCGACAACCCATCGCCCTGGCTGGTCTGGAACGCCTCGGCGAGTGCGCCGGTCGGCCTCTATCGCGTCGCGTCCGGATCACCGGCTCGTGGCGATCTGGTGCTCGTCCGCCCGCCAAAACCGGTCGCCGATCTCGCCGCCGAACGCTTCTATCTGCCCAGCAATGTGCCGCTGGTCAAGCGCCTTGCCGCGCTGCCTGGCGAGCATGTCTGCGCCTTCGGCGACGCCATCATCATCGGCGGCGAGATCGTCGCGCGCCGGCTGGCAACCGACACGCAGCACCGTCCGCTGCCTTGGTGGAATGCCTGCCGCAAGCTCGCCGCCGACGAGTTTTTCCTGCTCGGCACCGATAGAAATCACTCCTTCGACAGCCGCTATTTAGGGCCGGTGCCGGCCGAAAATATTGTCGGGAGGCTGGTCCCGCTATGGACCGAGTAACCCTCCTGATGCTGGGCATGATCGCGATAGCGCCATGCGCCTGTTCCGCCGCGACCGACGCTCAGCCGGCCGCAATCTCCCCTGGTCCGCAGCTGGCAAGATGGCAGCCCTTGGTAGCCGAAGCAAGCCAGCGTTTCAGCATTCCACAGCCCTGGATTTATGCCGTCATGGATGCCGAAAGCCGGGGGCAGACAAGGCTGGACGGACGGCCGATCGCCTCACACGCCGGCGCCATTGGCCTCATGCAGGTGATGCCCGGCACCTACGAGGAGATGCGCGCAGAGCTTGGCCTGGGAGCCGATCCGCACGACCCTCGCGACAACATTCTGGCAGGCACTGCCTATCTGCGCGCCATGTATGACCGCTTCGGCTTTCCCGGCCTGTTTGCCGCGTATAACGCTGGGCCGGACCGCTACGAACAGCATTTGCAGCGTGGGCGACCGCTGCCCAGCGAGACGGTTTCGTATCTGGAAGAGCTCAAGGCGGCGGGGATCTCGGCCGACATGGACGCGTTCACCGGCAAATCCCGTTCCGGAAAAGCGCCGGAAATCCCGTCCGGGCAGTCGCTGTTTTTCCTGCGAAACGGTGTTTCCGCGACCGATCCGAATGGCCAAATCGTGGTGCCGCTCGGATCGGAGCGAGCAAGGTCAGGCCGGCTGGATCGCAGGTGAGGGCAGGGTACCGTGGGTCGGGCGGGGCAGGGAGGCAGGGAGGCAGGTCCGCGGAAGGCAAGATAAAGGCATCGCCTCCTGGAGCCGGCGAAGTCTTTGTCTGCACATCCTTTTTCACGGAGGCTGCCTTCAGCGTCAGGAGAGCTGCTGCCGACAAACCTCTGATTTTGCTTAAGACTACTAGGAGGCTCAATGCAGGATGAAGAGTTCAAGCCGAGCCTGGGCAAAATCGGATCGCGCGGCTCGAAGGCAGGCAAGCGTTTCGCCGGCCAGATCCGCGCCGCGATCAACCGAGCCGGCGGCGGCAGCGGTCGCCGTGGCCGCTTCATCGGAAGCCGGGCGGGGCGCGGCGGGGCTGCTGCCGCCGTTCTCAGAGCGCGCGACCCCCACGCGGCGTTTCGGCAGCGGCGCACCGTCGTCAAGGCGCGTATCGTCAAGCTGGCCGGCAAGGGTGTTGACGGGGCACGTGCACACCTTCGCTACCTCCAGCGCGACGGCGTCACCCGCGAAGGCGAGCCTGGCGAGCTCTATAGCGCCGACAGCGACCGCGTTGATGGCAAGGCCTTCATCGATCGTGCCGATGGCGACCGGCATCAGTTCCGCTTCATCGTCGCACCTGAAGACGGCATCGAGTATGACGACGTCAAGCCGCTCACGCGGCGCCTCATGGCGCAGATGCAAGAAGACCTCGGCACAAAGCTCGACTGGGTCGCTGTCGATCATTTCAACACTGGTCATCCGCATACCCATATTATCGTCCGCGGCAAGGATGACCGCGGCGAAAATCTTGTCATCGCGCGAGACTACATCTCGTCTGGCATCCGTGAACGGGCGGCCGAGCTGGTCAGCCTCGACCTTGGCCCGAGAACGGACCGCGAGATCGAGCAACGCCTGCGCCAGGAAATGGAGCGGGAACGCTTCACCAGCATCGATCGGCAGCTGCTCCGCATGCGCGACCATGAGGGGCATGTCTCACCGGCCAGCCGAGACACGTTTCGCCAGACGCTGCACCAGGGCCGCCTGCGCAAGCTCGAGCGGATGGGTCTGGCTGAGGAAGTCGGCTCGGGCCGCTGGCGCCTTGATGGCGAGCTTGAAGCGACGCTGCGCCGCATCGGCGAGCGGGGCGACATCATCAAGACCATGCACCGCGAACTGACCGGCAAGGGGCTCGCCCGCAGTGCCGCCGACTATGTTATCCATGATCGATCTGCAGAGCAGATGCAGCCTGTCGTCGGCCGCATCGTTGCGCGCGGCCTGGCCGACGAAATCACTGACCGCCATTACCTCGTCGTCGACGGCGTGGACGGCAAAAGCCACTATGTTGATATCGGCAAAGGCGAGGCCACCCAACCGACGCCAGAGGGCTGCATAGTGCGGGTCACGCCGAGGGACACCGGGCCAAGGCAAGTCGACCGCACAATTGCCGAGATCGCCACGGCCCATGACGGGCGCTACAGCATCGATATCCATCTCAAGCATGACCCGTCGGCCACCGAACGCTTTGCCGAAACGCACGTGCGGCGACTGGAGGCGATCCGCCGGGCGACCGGTGGTGTCGAGCGCGAGCCGGACGGTACATGGATCGTCGCACCGGATCATCTCGACCGTGTGTCTGACTACGAGCGTCAGCGGGCCGGGGCCGAGCCTGTCACGGTTGACAAGCTCTCATCGACGCCGCTGGAACAACAAGTCAGCTTCGACGGCGCCACCTGGATCGACCAGGAGCTCGTATCAGCTCATCCTGAGCCCTTGCGCGACTCTGGCTTCGGTCGCGAAGTACGTCAGGTCCAGGCCCGTCGACAGCAGTGGCTGATCGCGCAAGGTCTCGCGCATGAAGCGCAGGATCGGGTCATCTATCGCGCGAACATGCTTTCGATGCTGCGCCAACGCGAGTTGAACCGCGTGGCCGGTCAACTGTCTGACGAACTCGGACTCTCGTATTCCGAAGCGCAGCCTGGTGATCGAATAGAGGGTCGATTGCGCCGCTCGATCGACCTTGCCAGCGGCAAGTACGTCATAGTCGAGAAGGCGCGCGAGTTCACGCTGGTACCATGGAGGCCAGTGCTTGATCGGCATATTGGCAAGGAGGTGTCTGGTGTCATGGGTGGGGAGGGGATTTCATGGACCATCGGCCGGCAGAGAAGCGGACCAAGCATTTCGTGACATGGCTACACAACTTCTTTTGCCCGCGTTGAAACGGGTACTCAGTCCGGACGGAGTTCGCCTGCTGGTTGCCCGCGGCATCGAATTGGCGAGGGATAAATGGCTGGTCGTGCAAGATTTATCGTTCGCTCTACAAAAGCGCCGCGATCATCCATCGTGTTCCATGGTTCTGAGCCAAAACCCTCGTGCGCCACCACGGCACTCTTCCAGGTGCCACGGAAGCCGCGCCGACGACGGCGGTGCCGGCCTGGTTGCGCAGGGTTGCCCCCGACCCAAACAGTTGCGGCGCATTGAGGACATTGCAATCACTGCCGGTCCGGCCATCGGCGCGCTCAATGCGATGGTCCGCCAGCTAGAGAGGTGGGCTGGCGCCTGGTGACAGCGCCTAGGGGCTTTCGGCGGCCGCGGTACGGCGAAGCAGGCTCGCGGCGTCGAGGATGAAGCCGCACTTCGCGATGTTCTTCTGGTCACACGACCGTGAGACGAGGTCGGCGCCGCGGGCCGGATGCTATTGGCCGGGCGTGAACTGGCAGCCCATCCCGCTGAGCCCGTGACGACGAGGCGGTCAGCGACCTGGCCGGACGAGCTTCGGCAGCTTTCCGCTGCGGCATGATGACCGGCGCGATCATGACCGCCGAGCGACATCGCTTCGGCCGCACCTTCAGATGCTGGCTCGCCGACGCGGGCCCGACGGTCATTGCGGCATCTGGAGTCGAGGCCGGGTCAGACCGGGCGAAAAATCTGCTCGTCGCGCAGGAGCCCGCGTTGCGCCGTCGATCTTTCCGCCCAACTCAGCGCCGCGCCGACCAGGGCTTGCCATTCCCCCGAAACTGAGGGTTACTTTCTATGGCTGCGTTCATGTGCTTTCTTGTTTGGGGAAAGGAGACGTACGTCTACAACAATCTCGGTTTGATCTACGATGCACAGTCGGCCAAACAAGTGTTGCTGATGTTCGCTGGCTCGGTAGCAACTTCTGCAGTGGCGATGCAGCTTATATTCCTATGCTGGAGAGTTGGCTATTCAACTCGCGTAGCTCGCTTTGTCGCGGTGGAGCTTGGTCAGAGCACACTGCTGCTTTACCTGCTTCAGGGTGCCGTGTTTCGCTTCATGGATCTAATACCGTTCGGAGAGCGTTGGGATCTCACGAGCAGAATCGAGTTCGCCACTTTGCTTGGTGCGGCGATTGTTGTTACAGCGATGAGAATTCGCAGGATTGTGCGCCACCTTGGATATGTGTCGCGGAGCTATGCATAACTGATGATGTGACTGCCGACAGTTGGCATTGAAGTCATTGGCGAGCCACGCCGGCGTGGCATTCCCCTCACGGATCACTTGATCCGCCGCCCGAAGTAAGGCGTGCCTGTAGGCCGGGATCGGTCCCGAATGCTCGTAGGACGGCAATTCGCTCGGGAGCCCGATCAGATTTGAAGCTCCGCGACCGTCTGGCGCCGACCGCAGCCAATCAAAGGGCGTCTGACCGATCGTCGCGTCCATCTCCAGAAGCCCGCCTAGCAGGTTGTGGCCATTGCTGTGGCAATGCAGCAGTCCTGGATGGCTGCATCAAATAAATCCAAGATGCCCCGGGTTCGCTTCCACCGCACCACCGGGACCTTCGCTGCAGGCTAAATGCAGAAAATCCAGGCGCGCGCTGAAGCATCGTGAGAAATTCATGGATTATGTCAGCTGGTAAAATGACCCGATCCAATTTTAGTCGATCAATCAGCGTCCTTCGTCGGGGCTGTCGGTCCGCATCGCGCCTGACGGCGGCGCTATGCTGGTGCTCCTACGGCCGCCCTGTTGAACCGCTTTCTCCAGCACCGAACTGAATTGGTCCCGCTGGCGGACATTTCGATGCTTCCGCCTTGTAGGGCTTCTTTGTTGCGGCCGCCTCTGCGGCACGGCTGCGCCGACGTGACGTGCTTGGCGGCACGTTTTGTCAGGGAGGGGAAAGAGGCGCGAGGCCCTCTCCCTGCAAGCCGCCGCTGGCGGATTCCTCCGTCTGCCCGCTTCGCTCCGTGCAGACCGGGGAGACCCATAAGCGCTAACTTAGGGGTAGACTGGTCGAATCGAGATGTGATTCCTCGGCCAGATGCGAACGAATGATTCCATCGAAGCAGACTGGCAGGCACTGATATCGGGGCTGTCGCAATCCATTGATCTTGACGCGACGGCGCGGGCGACAGGAGCGCTCGTGCGTCGTCGCAATGTTGCGGACGCGGCAACATTGCTGCGCCTGGCATTAGCTTATGGCCCCGGCGGGATGAGCCTGCGCTCGGCTGCCGCCTGGGCCGGGGTGAACGATGTTGCAAGCCTTTCGGATGTTGCTCTTTTGAAGCGCTTGCGCGGAGCCGCCGATTGGCTCGGCTGCATCGCAGGCGCCTTGCTCGAAAACGCTTGTGCCAAAAGCACCGTGCCGAAGGGGCGTCGGCTGCGCATTGCCGACGGCAGTTCGATCTCGCGTCCCGGCAGTGCTGGCACGGACTGGCGGCTGCACGCCACCTACGAACCTGCGCTTGCGCGCTTCACGCATCTGGAGATCAGCGACGTCCACGGTGGTGAGAGCTTCTCTCGTGTTCCGCTTCGCCAAGGCGACATCGTTGTTGGCGACCGCGCCTACGCCCGTGCCCCATCTCTTGAAAAGGTGGCGTTGGCGGGCGCCGACTTCATCGTGCGCACGGGCTGGACCAGTGTTCGGCTGACCACGCTCGACGGCCAACTGGTGGACTGGAACGCCTTCTACGCGCCCATGCAGCCCGGCGAGATTTGCGAGATGGACGTGCTCGTGGAGCATTCGGGCCCCAAAGGCAAGGGCCGAGGCAAGCCGCTCTTGCGGGCAAGGCTCATCGTCAGGCGCAAGAATGCGAAGGCCACCGAAAAGTCAGAGAAAGCGGCAAGGCGGGGTCATCAGCGACGCCGCAACACCAGACACTGCAGTTGATGACCGTCACTGCGGCAGGCTTCGTCATGCTGCTGACATCGATCCGGCCGACGCGATGACGGCCGAGGAGGTTCTGCAAACCTATCGCCTGCGCTGGCAGGTCGAACTCGCCTTCAAGCGGCTCAAGAGCGGAATGGGCATCCATAAGCTTCCCGCACGCGATGAGCGGCTCGCCCGAAGCTGGCTCATGGCCCATCTGATCCTGGCGCTGATTATCGACGAGGCCGTCAACGACGTTCTCGACTCTCCCCCCTGTGAAGACGAAACCACGCATGGCGCAATCGCTGTCCCTTTGGAGGCTGCATAACCTTCTGCGTACTGCGATCCTCAACGCCATACTGAGCGTGCTGCGACCGGGAAAAATCGCCGCACGCTTCGCCGAAATCATTCGCCATGTCTGCGATCCGCCAAGACGGCGCAAAAACCAATCCGCCGCAGCAAGGATAGCTGCCGTGCCCTAAGTTAGCGCCTATGCCGGGGAGACCCCTCCGCCCCCCTTGCTCCCCGCTGCTCGCCGCGATGCAGGGGGACAGGCGACCTGAACCCGTGCCCAAGCCGATCTGATGGCAGAGGCGGTGGGGCTGGACATGGGCCCGTGGTGGACATACGTGCCACACAAATCCTCATGCTCGCCTAACCGGCCGCAACGTATGGCAATCCGGGCTGACCCGACGAAAGAAGGAGTAGGTCTCGGCCATTCCCGTGTCCGAGCCCAGAAAAGTTACTGGTTTCCTTACGGGCGCGATACAAAGGGCACAGGCTGGACTTGGCTGGCGGGGGCGGGGCTTGTCGACCGCTCGATCGAAAGTGAGAGACGAGGAGGAGAATCACCGACCTGCAGAGCGGCAAGGCGCTCGCCTACCTCCCTGTCAGTCACCGTTAGCCGATGGTTTAGACGAAGATAGTCCGTCCATGTCGGCGTGCGGAATGTCTCGGTCCAAAGAGTCGAGTTCTGAAGATCGCGCTGGAGGGTCCAGTCCCGCGCACCGGCACGGCTCTGAACGCGCCGCCTTTCGCGCATGCAGCTCAGAAATTCCTCGATATTCTCCTCGGGTATCGAGTACTCCACCTTGATCACGATCGGGCCGCTCCTGGGCTTCAAATCGAGGGCCAGTTCTGGTGGCCTGAAGTCGAAGGCCCCTTGATCCGATTCCTCCCATAGCCGTACCGGCAATAGCTTTCCCACAGCTGCAACCAGCAACAGCGCCGCTGCAGCACCTTCCAAAGCCCACGTCAGGGAATAGTACTGCGCGACAGCACCCCAGATCCAGCTGCCCGCTGCCATGCCGCCGTAGGTCAGGGCGTAATAGATCGACAGGGTGCGACCAACGACCCACCTTGGGCTTGCCAACTGCACACACACGTCGGTTCCGGTCCAGGTGACAACCCAGCCTGCGCCAGCGATTGCAAGCGCGATCGCTGCTACGGCCACCGATGATGTGAGAGCCAGTAAAAGGCAACACGTTGCGCAAGCAACGGACGCGAGCGTGATCAATCGATTTTGGGACGTGATGCGTCGCAAGTAGCTATTGCCAATGCCCGCGATGAAGGCGCCTGTGCCGAAGCCGGCTAACAGGACGCCGTAAACAATTGGCCCGCCCGCCAGTTGGTCGCGAACCACGAGGGGGAGCAGAGCAAGGATCGAGATGCTTGACAGCCCGAACAGGGTTGCGCGCACGATCGCCACTCTGATCTCAGAGGAGATTGCCGTGAAGCGCATGCCATCATGAATGGCCGTCGTCATCCGCTCGCGCGGAAGAGGCGAAGAGCGAACTTGCCACTTGGAGCGCAGCACAGCGCTCAACGGGACCAGGTCGGTCAGCGCAGCGAAGGCGAAAGCCGTAAGGGGGCCCAGCAAAGCCAAAATTACACCGCCCAGCGCCGGTCCTATGCTCCGAACCACGTTGTACCCCACCGACATCAGCGTCACTGCAGCGGGTATGTCGCGCTTTTCCAGGATGTCGCCGACCGAGGCGTGCCAGGCTGGATCATTCAAGGCAAAGCCGCATCCCGCCAAGAAACACAGTCCCAAGATCAGCCATGGACTGACAAAGCCCAGTCCAACAGAGAGAGCCAGCGCCGTGGATGCCAGTGCGATCAGGCAATGTCCGGCAAGCATCACGCCGCGGCGGCTGAAGCTGTCTGCAATCGCTCCAGCAAGGATCGACAAGAAGAAGGCGGGCAGTGTCGATGCAGCCTGCACGAGCGCAACCATCAGATCGGAGGCTGAAATCGTTGCCATAAGCCAGCTTATAGCCACGCTCTGCACCAGCCAGCCAAGGCTGGATATCTGCGTGGCTGTCCAGATCGAACGAAAGACCGGATTCTGAAGAGGGATCAGTGTGTTTGCCGCAAAGGGCGGGGAATCTTGGCGCCGCATGACTTCTCACCTCCACCACGTAGTTCTTTCACTCACTCACTTGCTGACAGCGGTGCGCTTACGCACAGCTGCGTCACAACCAAGTTCCGATATCGCGCTCGCAACAAAGTAGATGTCGCATCCACGGTGCTGATGCGCGATGAGTGTGCCAGTTGGGCGTCAGCTGGTCTGGGTCGCGCAGCCCGATGGGGTGCGGTCTGCCCTGCGACTCTTGGCCTTGGACGGTGCTACCGCCCCGATGGCCGGGTTGTCAAACTGCCACTGTGCTAGCAGCGCCCATCCCATCCTGACAGGCATGAGCATACGACGCAGTGCATCGCTGGTATCGGAGGCGGGTGCAAGATCAAGGGTGGCATCGTCTTGACAAGTACGAGCTGGTGGGCGCCTTTGCCCGACCTACACATCGGCGATTCATGGGGCCGCCGTTCAACTCGTTGGTCTATGCGCAAAAAAAACATAATACGCTTGTAAAAGACGTTTCGTGCCGGCGCAGGCGCCGAGGAGGGCGCGGAAGCCTTCACCATCGTCATCCCGCCACCGAACGTCACCGGCTCGCTGCATATGGGTCATGCGCTCAACAACACGCTGCAGGACATTCTGGTGCGCTTCGAGCGCATGCGCGGCAAGAATGTCCTTTGGCAGCCGGGCATGGATCATGCCGGGATCGCCACACAGATGGTGGTCGAGCGCCAGCTGATGGAGAAGCAGATCCACCGCCGCAACCTGACGCGCGATGAGCTCATCGAGACCGGCGGCGCGATCCTCATCAGTTGAAGCGGCTGGGCGCCTCGGCCGACTGGAGCCGGGAGCGTTTCACCATGGACGAGGGCCTGTCCAGGGCGGTGCTCGAAGTGTTCGTGACGCTCTACAAGGAAGGGCTGATCTACAAGGACAAGCGCCTTGTGAACTGGGACCCGAAGCTGTTGACCGCCATCTCGGATCTCGAGGTCGAGCAGCAGGAAGTCAACGGCAACCTCTGGCACTTCCGCTATCCGGTCGAAGGCAAGACGTTCGATCCGGAAAATCCGAAAACCTTCATCACCGTTGCGACGACCCGCCCCGAGACGATGCTGGGCGATACGGCTGTCGCAGTCCACCCCGACGACGAGCGTTTCCGGCATCTCGTCGGCAAGAACCTCATCCTGCCGATCGTCGGCCGCAAGATCCCGGTGGTGGCGGACGAGTATTCCGATCCCGAAAAAGGCAGCGGTGCGGTCAAGATCACGCCGGCGCATGACTTCAACGAATTTGAGGTCGGCAGGCGCCATAAGTTGCCGGCGATCAATATTCTCACCGTAGAGGCGGCGGTCACCCTCACGGACAATGACGACTTTCTCGCCGGGCTGGAGGTGACGCCGGAGCGCCAGGCGGTCTGGGACGAGCTCGACGGTCTCGACCGTTTAGTCGCGCACAAGAAGATCGCCGAGCTGATACCGGCGGTTTCCTCGAAAAGGTCGAGCCGCATCGCCAGGCCTGAAGCGGCGGTTGCGGCGATCCTGAACAAGGTGCGGTCTCTCCGCGCCAACGCATCCGACACCGAGATTTTCGATCGAAATCTAAGCATCGTCGAAGATGCTTTGCCTGATCTAGGCGCCCAACCGTAGCAGGCCGCATTGCTGCGCCAGCCGCCACGTAAAGCGCTGCCAGAGTTCTTGCACCCGCGTCATTCGGCCGCCGCTTTGAAGGTTCCGCCTAGGGCCTGCATCAGATCATCGATAATGTCCTGAGGATGCTCAAGTCCCACTGACATTCGCAGTAATCCGCCTGGCGCCTTGGACTTGGCACCCTCGACGGATGCGCGATGCTCAATCAGAGAGTGGGTCCCGCCAAGGCTTGTCGCCCGGGCAACAACCTCGAGGCGGCCGGCCACGGCCATCGCAGCATCGGCTCCGCCTTTGACGATAAAGGATAGCATCGCTCCGTAATGGCTCATTTGCCGCTTAGCGAGATCGTGTCCCGGATCAGTTTGCAGGCCAGGAAAAAGTACTTTTTCGACACGCGGATGAGACGCCAAAGCCTCAGCAACCTTCTGGGCGCCTTCGCAATGCGCGCGCATGCGTACCGACAATGTCTGCAGGCCCCGCAATGCCAGCCAACAGTCGAATGGCGCTGCGACGCTGCCCTTGTGTTTCTGGACCATCCGCAGTGGGTGACCGAAGGGTGACGAGTGCGGGACAATGACGACGCCCGCCATCAAGTCCGAGTGGCCGCCGATGTACTTTGTCGCCGAGTGCATAACCGCGTCCGCCCCAACTTCGAGGGGCCGTTGAAGCACTGGAGTTGCCCACGTGTTGTCCACTACGGCCAAGGCGCCAGCCTCGTGCGCGATTTTGCAGATGGCCGAAATGTCGACAACCCGGATCATCGGGTTTGACGGCGTCTCGACCCAGACGAGGCCAGTCCGCTTCGACGTGACCGCGGCGCGCACGGCATCCAGATCGCGCATGTCGACGGCCGCAAAGTCGAAGCGAGACCCAATGTCGGTCTCGTCAATCAGCGAACGAATGCCGAAATACATGTCATCCGGCAGAACGATCCGACCCGTCGACGGATGGCTCTCAAAGACTGCAGCGATTGCAGCCATGCCCGACGAGAAGGCAATGCCATCTTCTCCGCCCTCGAGCGCGGCCATGGCCATTTCGAACGCGTTGCGTGTCGGATTTCCATCCCGGGTGTATTCGAATCCGGAAGGAAACGAGCCGTCGACGCTACGTTGGAATGTCGTGCTGGTGTTCAGCGGCAGGGACACCGCCCCCGTGGAAGCGTCGACAGCTCGGCCGCAATGGATCGCCTTTGTTTCAAAACGCATCGGTCATTTCCTCGCTAACGGGGCAGTTGCACAATTTCAGGCCGGTCATTATATTGACCGTAATAAGTGAGCCGAGGCACTAAGTCAATATAATGACCGATGTTACGACAGCGTTGGACCCCGAGCGGGTGCTTGGCCAAGCGATAGCGGTTCGGATCCGACAATTGAGGCGCGACCAAAACCTGACCCTGGATCGACTGGCAAAACTGAGCGGCTTATCCAAGGGAACCGTCGTCACGCTGGAGCAAGGCAAGGCGAACCCCAGCATCGGCATACTTTGCCGACTGGCGGCGGCGTTTTCGCTTTCGGTGGCCGATTTGTTGAATGACCATCCTTCCACAGTTCGCCTTCCTATTGAGCGGACAGAGGCGAGGACGCTTTGGACAAGCGCTAAAGGAAGCTTTGCACAACTTCATTCATCGATCTCGGGACGAACGATGTTCGAACTGTGGAGCTGGGCCATCATGCCGGGCGACGTGTTTTCCGCAGATGCTCATAGTCCGGATACGCGCGAGTTGATCTCGGTGACTCAGGGGTCCCTAAGTGTAGTGGTGGGTACCCACGCAGTAATTTTGAGCCAAGGCGAGAGTGTGCGGCTTGTCACTGACCAACCGCACTCATACGCGGCGGCATCTGATCTGCCTGCCCACTTCTCGATGGCAGTTCTTGAGCGTGGTGGACAGCGAGATCCGGGGCCCTCTTCGCCGGCATCGAAGATGCCCGGGCTCGTTCCGCAAGACACCGCCGCTCGCTAACGACCGCCCATTCGCGACAGGAGATCCACCGTTGTACGCTCCGCCCCATTTTGCCGTCCCGATCACAACACCTGCTTGACCTAATCGAGAGACATCCGCTCGGTATCCTGGTCACCCACAGCAAAGGCACACTCGACGCGAACCACATTCCCTTCGAGCTTGACGGCTCGAAGGGAGACAAAGGCGTCCTCAATTGCCATGTTGCACGCAAAAAATCGAGTCTGGGAGGAAGTTGCCAATGGCGATGAAGTCCTCGTTATCTTCCCTGCGGCCGACGCTTACATCTCGCCGAACTGGTATCCAAGCAAGCATGAATTCCATAAGCAGGTGCCGACGTGGAACTGTCTCGTCGTCCACGCCCCACGGACGCATCACTGTCCGGGATGATGAGCGCTATGTGCGCCGTAACGTGGCGAAGCTCACTCAGATGCATGAAGCCTCGCAGCCTGCCCCGTGGAAGATGGGCGACGCGCCGAAGGACTTCATTGACACGATGGTTAAAGGCGATCGCCGCCCTGGAAATCGAGATCACCGGCCTGGTTGGTAAATCAAAACTCAGCCAGAACAAAGAGGTGCGCGACATTCAGAACGCTGGTGAAATGCTGAATGCCCGAGGCGTCAATGGGATGGGAGAAGCGATGCTCGCGGCTGCGGCGGCCAAATCCCAATAGCATCTATCTTGTCCCGACAAGCCGCTGGTGCTGGATTTCCAAGGGGTGAACCTTGAGAGACAAATGCTTCGGCTCGCCGGAAACGCGACCAGCACCTGACCACCCGCTATGCGGCAGATGGACAAGAACTCAGGCCGCCATCGCCAGGCAGATCCGCAATGCCGCCGGATCGATGGAAGCTGCTTACCCCGCGAGCCTTTCCGGTCACGTCGCCTGCTTCGTCAATACCTCGAACAGCAGCCTGGCGCTTAAACCGAGTTGCGTGTTCGGTATGGCGGCATAGCGGTTTCGAGATCGGAGCCGACTGGCAGCGAACGCCACGCCCCACGGTGGCGATGCCTCGCAGCCAGGTTGGATGACCAAGCAGCTGGGATGTTCGGCAGGCTTGCACCCGCTTCAGATGCGAGACGGGTCAAGACGATCATCCTGCACAACGTCACGCGGCGGTGGGCCGGTTCCGAAAAGGGCCGGCCCCGGCCATTCATACAAGTGGAGTTGGGGGCGCGGGGCCGGGTCAAGCCTATCGGGTCGGACCCGCCGGGACAGCGCGTACATCGTCCTGGCAACGCCAGGCGCTCGTCCGGCGTCATGCGGGCTTCGGCTTGGCGCGCCGAATGTCTGGACCGGCATCGCGGAGCATGGCGCACCCCATGCTGCCCCTGGCCAGATCGCAAATGACGCACGGCTTGTTCGTAACCGTTCGGCCAAGGTCGGCCAAGGCCGCGGTGGCTATGATTTCGGGCGATGGTTTCTGCGGTAGGTTTGGGCGGTGCGTGGCCCGCAGCCCTGCGCGCGTCGACGATATGCCGAAGGTTGTTGATGCCGTCTTCGGTGAAGACGACGGTAGGTTCGCTTAATTCGGATGCGGGATAGTCGTCATAGCGGCCTGGTGACGTCTCGTGGACGGATGGCCTCAGGACTTCTCGCGCATCGGTTCTTCTCGGCTTCTCGCCCGCAATCGCCATTGCCGCAATCCAGAGCAAGGTGGCTTTGGTCAGCTCCGGCGGATCAATACGGCTTAGGACGCGCATGTGTTTTTAGCGGCCGGATGAGCGGCTCCAGAAGCGAAGTCGCTGCCATGACTGTCGCCGGAAGCCCCGGCTATGCCGAACCCTGATGAACATCTGACGCGATGGCGACTTTCGAGCCGTCCACGCCACAAAGGAGGAACGGCTATGAAGGCTGGGCGGCGGCACTTTCATTCTCAGGCGCCGCTCTATGCCACCTTCCGGCCAAGCGCAGTTGGCACAAATCTTGAACCTCTCTTTGCGCGGCCGCAGGAGCTGCAATCGCACGTTCGGCCTCACGCAATGAAAGACCGGTCACGATTGCCATGATGCACAGGCTTGCCATGCGCTTCCGCTGCATTTTGCGGGGCCGTGAATTGGACAAGCTCGACCACCTGGATCGACGATGCCGTCAACGCCGGGCTCGTCGCCATCACGCGTTTCGCTCGGGTCCTACGCCGTGACATTGACGCCGTTCGCAATGCCATTGAATTTCCGTGGAGCAACGGCCAGGCGGAAAGGCAGATCAACCGCCTGAAGACGATCAACGATCACCACACAAAGTGAGGAAGAACCTCGTTAAGTGCAAAGCGACATTGCCTCGACAGCGGGTCCCGGAAGGTTTATGCTGCCCAGTGTTACCGCAATCCGGAATGGCGATGAGTACCTTCACGAGTGAAGGGATTCCCGCGGTCTTAGAGATGAGTTGTCGAATGGCGCGAAGTCGCACAGAATCGTGTGTTTGATATCGATCAGGATCGCGAGCTATTTCAGGCGCAGAGAGGTCTTGCGCCCGATGCACAAGTTGCTCCCGGTCCAACGGAAGTGAATGGGGTGGAACTGCTTTGTCGGCCAAATTGTTGACGGAACGTCCGGCGCCCATTGTTGCTACATGTCTGGATTCTTGGGGCAATTTGGATGATGCAATCCACCATCTCACTCCAAAGGGGAGTGGAATCTGGAACAATGTCGCTTTTGTACGCACGACATCCTTCGCGCCCGATTGGCATATTGTCTTTAACTCTGCTTCTCTTTTTGGGCTCCCTGTTGATATCGAGGCGAGCCCAAACAGGATAATTTTTGCAATCGGCGAACCGCCGACGAAAGCTCATCGCGCATTTCATGAAGGGCAGGGGAAAAATACTATCATCCTGACGTCTGACGCAGAGCTGGCTGCTCGGCAGAATGCAGGGCGCCGATTCGTATTGTCTCCACCTATCACTCGGTCTTGGTCTGTAAACAAGACATATGACCAACTTCTGGTCAGCGAAGTCGTGGACAAGCCGCTTCGGCTCTCATGGATTACCAGTAACATCGCCCTGCTTAAAGGGCATCGATATCGGCTGGCGTTTCTGGAACGGCTGAGAGAGGAGCTCGATTTTGACCTGTTCGGCCGAGGTTTTCGGCTGATTGGAGATAAATGGAACGCACTCGCACCTTACCGTTACAGTATAGCTTTCGAGAATACTCGTGCTGATTACTATTTTACAGAGAAGCTTATGGACTGCTTCGTTGCTGAAACAATGCCGATCTATTACGGCAGCCCGGCAATCACGAGGTTCTTCCCTTCGGACTCAATGGTTCTGATTGACCCAGAGGACAAGAACGTAATCCAAAAAATTCAAGGAATCATCAACTCGGACCTGTGGAAGGAGCGTCGCGGCGCAATACTAGAGGCGAAGCGGTTGGTTCTCGAGAAATACAATACGTTTGCTTATCTCGCGGGCTTCATCGAAAGCGTTCAGGATAAACCGTTACCGCCGGAAGTTATACACATCGGTTCGCCTGCGGTCGATTTTGGGAGAGACGCATGAAGTACTCCAACGCTCGCTTCGCGTGCCCGGCGGTTGGTGGTCTGGCGAGATCGGTACGGAACGCTCGGCGGAGAATGCCTACCTGCGCAGACGGGCCGGCAGGGCGCACGAGGTCATGCGCCCCCGGCCGCCGCTGATCAGACGAACTGAGGAAGGCCAGGAACGGAATTGAGGACCTCGTCCACGAGTTCGTCGCCGGCATGTTCCTTGGCGAAGGCGATCGTCTCGTTGGCGAGGGCGGCGATGTTTAGAATGCTGAGACCCTCACTCATCAATTGCTGGCCGAGCCCAATGAGGCCGCCTCCGTCGTCTGGGTCGTCGCCATGATACTTCGCCACTAATTTCGAAGCTCCGGGAATGGCCTCGATCATGCGCGCAACGGGACCGTCGGCCGCGTGGCGTTGCAGGAAACCCAGCATTAACCCAACGGCCTTCTCTGCGAGAGCCGGGCCGATGCCGGCACCAGTGGCGATGCGCGATAAGAATTCTTCCATGGCAGGGTTCCTCTCTCTTTAATGAGGTTTACACGGGGCCGGTCCGGCGCCCAAAGCGCCGAGCTTGGATAGCGGCATCGCTATCACGCTGAGAGCCCGTTATGCTGGTCCAGCGTTTGATCGCAGTCTTGATCCATGCGAGCAGCTTGTGAGGGATGCAACCGAACGAGGCGCTGCTCCCACAGTCGTCGCAGGCCCTCCATCAAAGCGTCACGCTTAGCCTGATCCGGCGCAATTGTATTGAGGAGATCTCCCAACATGGCTTCGCCCTCAATCCGCATCAGCAGATTGAACAAGTCGTGTGAAATTCGCACACTGTCACTGCTGAAGTGGGTCGTGCTGATCTCGCAGTGAGTCTCCCGACGATCTGGCGCTTTGTAAGCGCGGGTTTGATGGAGGGACACATAGGGCGGCAACGAAACCGCAAGCGCAGTCCAATCCTGCAGCGTTGCAGCCCGCTTTTTTACCAGGAAGGGCCCGACCACAAGTCCATCCAGCTCTGTCGTCAGAAAGGTGGCAATCGCGTCTGCAACCGAATCCACGATCGGTTCGGCATTGTTGTTAAAGGAGGTATTGAGCAGAATTGGAGTGCCTGTGCGCTTCTTGAACGCATTGATGACCTCCCAGTACGCGGGATTGGCGTTGCGCGATACTGTTTGCAGGCGAGCGGTACCGTCGACGTGCGTGATGGCACCGAGCAAGGCGCGCTTTGAGTCACGCACGCGAACGACGAAATTCATGAATGGAAATTCGTGCCTACCGTCCGGGAGGTCGAAAAATTCGCTCGCATCCTCCTCCAGCACAGATGGCGCGAAGGGCCGATAGCCTTCGCGCTTCTTGACCATCGCATTGATCCGGTCCTTGTTTGCGGCGGGCCGAGGGTCGGCAAGAATGCTGCGGTTGCCCAGCGCACGTGGCCCAAACTCCGAACGACCCTGCACCCAGCCGATCACGGCGCCGTTGGCGATCCAGTCGGCTGCACTGCTTGCCACGTCATCAGAGCGTTCAACCTCGAGATGTCCGGCCCATGCATTCAGTTCCTGTTGCACGGCGCGCTCGCTCCCGAGATCAGGACCCCAATAGACCTCCTGCAGTCGCTCACACGGCGCGGGGCGGCCCATCTCGTTAGAGACTATCAGCGCAGCTCCCAATGCGCAGCCAGCGTCGTGAGACGCGGGTTGCACGAAGATGTCTTCGAAAAGCCCTGAATACAGCAGCTTACCGTTCATCGTGCAGTTGTGGGCCACCCCCCCCGCCAGGCACAACCGCTTCATGCCGGTGGCCTCACGGTGATGCCGGAGAATGTGGAACACGATCCGCTCAAGCGCTTCCTGCAGTGACGCACTCACATCTCGATGCTGCTGGGTGAAGGGCATTCCCTTTCGCCTGACCTCGATATTGCGGAGCAACGCCGGACCGATGCGGTCGAGGTGAACACGGTAGCCACCGCCGTTGGCGGAGAGCTCGTAGAACTGCTCGAAGAGCTCGCGATAGGGAGCGGGGTCGCCGTAGGGCGCGAGTCCCATTACCTTATACTCGTCGAACAAGCCGTAGCCGAGATAGCGGATCGTCTCGAGATAAAACAGCCCAAGAGAATTGTTCTCGGGAAAAGCCTCGAGTTGCGTAATTTCTGTGCCAGACCCTACCGCCACGAGGCCCGATAGGAAATCACCAGAGCCATCAATGGCTAGAATGAGACTTTGTTCGAAGCCCGACATTGCAAAGGCGCTCACGGCGTGCGCCTGATGATGACTTACGAATGAAATACGCGAACTGTCCAACTTAGTGCCGAACTCACGCGTTAACAGATCCTGCACCAACGTTTTAGCACCCAACGGAATGGAGAGAATGTCCGGGTGGGATGCGGACATACCTTCAAGCATGGCGTTGGCATAGGGCTCGCTGGCGTAGAGCGCGACACGATCAATGTCGTTGAGCTGAACCCCCGCCGCTGACAGACAGTATTGAATCGAACGAATTGGGAGCTTGTTGGAGTGTTTCATCCGATTGAGGCGTTCCTCTTCGACGGCTGCTATCACCCGTCCGTCTCGGACGAGCACCGCGGCGCCATCGTGCATAAAGGCGTTCCGAAGCTCGAATCGGTTTTCATGGACTTGGTCAAGTCCGCCGCTAATTCCTAGACACAGCATTTCTTTCTCCACATAGTGACGGGCAAGCCAAATTGGCCTGCCTCCGTTTCCAACTAAATAGGCCGCATTGTCGCTTGCAGCTGCAACCGCCTGTCAGGCATCACCGGCATCAAAGAACGCCTCATAAGGGGTCCGCCTGAATCAACATGAGATGCTTCGATCGTGGCGCCTGCCGTTCCATGACGCCGAGAGTTTGGCTGGATCCGAATCTTGAGCGGCTGCTGACTTGCATGCCGGCGATGCCGTTTTCATCTGCAGCACGAACGTGTGACGCGGAGTGCCTGTATCATGCGAAGGGGCGGCTGTTGACGAATAATACCGCGCCGTGAACTGGCCCGATTTCATTCCCCGAAAGACCGTCGCACAGGCGAGTGACACGTGCTGCACTGTCCGCCTGCTTGCCGGTCGCACATCCGATAACGCCTTCGCTTGTGCAGGAGGCC
Source organism: Mesorhizobium sp. M0598 (assembly GCF_040320865.1). NCBI lineage: Bacteria > Pseudomonadati > Pseudomonadota > Alphaproteobacteria > Hyphomicrobiales > Phyllobacteriaceae > Mesorhizobium > Mesorhizobium sp. M0598. Next base: position 49,161 of record NZ_JAMYQL010000020.1, read on the forward strand.
GCATCGCGTCATGCGTCGGCCAAACATGGCACCGACTGGAAGCACGGCAATACCGCGTAGATGTAAAGTGCGCTGATGTTGTATGGTAGCGCTGCCGGCCGGGTCTCCAATCCGCTGCCCAGACGAGCCGACCATCTGCCTGCGGCAATAAGCCTGTCACAAGCAGAAACGCGCTGGGCAGCTGGCTCCCTGCAAGACTTCGCAGCTCAGGAACATTGAGGGACGACTAGCGTCGAACCGCCGACATGGTCGGCCAGTTGCAACTCATTTCTCGGCACGACCTCCACTGCACGTCAGGGCGCATGGAAGATTTTCTCCTTTGGATGGGTGATCGGTGCGGGATGTGCTTCTGTCCATGCAAGATTTCCGAAGAGTTATGAAATCGTTTGTTTCGATCAAAGTCATCCACGCTATGAATAGCTGCCGGACATGCGCTTCGAAGGGCTTCAGGCTTCCCGGATGGCTACTCCGATTTGAAGCGCGTGGCATTCCATGCGCTCTGTCACAACATTTTTCAGCAAAGGGTATGAGAGCAAACCCACACTTCTTGTTCGAAAGTCGCTTCGCGCATTCGGGATGTGGTGCTGGGCGATTCACGCATCCACGAATCGAAGAGCTCTATTCCGAAGCCTTCGAAATCCTTCGGATTACGCGTTACCAGAGTGAGCCCTGGGCAATGGCTGTGGCTGCGATCAATCCGTCCATTGACGTCAGCACGCGGCCGCGGCGCTTCGCAAGACCAATCAGATCGCGCAGGCCAGAGCAACCGGCTCGTCGACGGGGAGGACTCTCTGCTCTAAAACGCTAAGGCAGGTCTCGGGCAAGCCATTCGGCCAGCGCCTCACGCTTCCGACCCTCGCCCATGAGAGCAACGCCGCGCCGGATTTCGGCGATCGAGACCACGCTGATGAACGAGCGATCCTCGTCGAGCTTGTCCAGCCATTCCAGAACGCGTGCGTCCGGCGCCGGCCTTGTCACCTAGGACAGGATATTCGTGTCCAGCAGTAGCCTCCCAGCGGCAGATCACGCGGTTCATCGCGTTGACGCTCAAGGTCGAGTTCCGCGCCGCGTAGCGGCGACTCCAGCAGAAACTCCTCAAGCGTACCCTTGCGCACCGTCTTGCGTTGCCATTCCTCGGCGGAGACGACAACGAGGCTTGGCCTACGGTTGCGCGTAATCGTTTGCGGCGCCGCCTGCGCACGCTCGATGACTTCCCACAGCCGCGCCTTGGCCCGAGCGACGGTCCAGTTGGCATCCTCTTTGGAGCAGACTGCATTCTGGCCTCCGTGACCATTGTGACTATCGTGACTACATAAAAATGACTGAGTGACCGTGACAGGGGAGGGGGGGACTTTTTTCTAGAGCCCGGACGCCTTAGTGAGATTGACGCGAAAGCGATCGCGCCGACGCTGGTATTTACGCGTCATTTCCGCTGAGGCATGGCCGAGCTGCTTTTGCACATAGCTGAGGAGGCCAGGCCTGCGCGCAACGAATGGCCCGCGAACTTTTGCTGTCGTTCGCCTTCCGACAAATCGCCGCGGACGCCGGTGGCCAGCGCGGCACGCTTGACCAAGCGGGCCACCTCCTGATCGTTCAATCGCTCCGCGCCGACTGCTTTGCCCTGTCCTATGACACGCCGAAACAGCGGCCCGTGGGCAATGCGGGCCAGCTTGAGCCAGGTCTGCAGCGCAACCACGGGGCAGGTGGCGTCGGCGGAGCCGCGGCCGATTTCGACCTCGCGCCAGCCCGTCTTGCCACGTAAGGTTACCAGAGCGCCTTTGTCGAGAATCTCGACCCAGCCACGGCCGTCATCCGTCTGATCCCTGCCGACGTCGAGGCCGACAATTTCGGAGCGACGCAGGCCGCCCGCAAAGCCGAGAAGCAGCATGGCGCGGTCGCGCAAGCCGCGCAGGGTGCCCCGGTCGAGCGTCTGCAGCATGGCGATCAGGTCTTCAGGAAGTATGGCCTCCTTCTGCACAGACGGTTTTGCGTGGCTCTTACGGATGCCGGCGAGCACGGTGGCGATATGGCGGTCCTTTCGATCGAGCGGCTCGCCACGCTGCGTATAATTCCAGGTCAGCGAGGATAGCCGGCGCTCGATCGTCGCCACCGTTTTTTTGCCCCCAGAGGCCGTGCCGGATGCAAGGGCCGTGATGTAAAGTCCAACCACCTGGGGATCGGGCGGAACCACCTCGACGCCTTGGCGCCGGCACCAGCTCGAAAACTGCCGCCAATCCGATCCATAGGCGCGGCGCGTGTTGGCCGAGCTCGCCGCCTCGACATACTCTCGCGCGCGGCCGGCGAGCGCGTCGAGATGTGTCGGCAGGCGGGGATTGGCGATGGCCGGAGGAGGGGAGGGAGTTTCGGCCGACTCTTCCGGCGTCTTCCCCATCTCCAGAACGACGTCGATGATGTCAGGCAGGTCGTCCTCGGCCTGTGCCACGAGATCGGCCGACGTCCGCGCAGCCGAAACATCGTCGGCCAGCCCTGTGCTGTGGGACGCTCCGGAGGGTCGCTCAGCGTGATTTTTGGGCTTTTGCTCGACGAAAATGGCCATTTCTTCTATAAAGAGCAATACGAACGATAAGGCAACATTATCGTTCGTTAACGTCATCCGACAGGCTGTGCGGTTTTGTACGGCAACGATGGCATAAAGCGCACCGGCGAATTATCATCCGTTCCATGATTCGCGCCGATCGATCGCCGACCACTTCGCCGCTACTACCGCGTGTGCCAGCCTGGGCCTTGCCGGACGGGTCGGTCAAACACGAAACCGATGCGGCGTTTTTCGCCGGAGCGGCCCTGAATTCGCTCGACTGTTCTGTTCGCTCCGAACCGGCCTGGGCTGGCGCCTGGCGCCAGCGGCTGGCCTTGAGATGCGCCGCAACCGCCGTACGCCTCGCTGGCCGCAGCGAAGACGCGGCGGCGCTCCGCGACGCCTGGTATCTGCGTCCCGCCGACGGCGACCCTGGTCCTGCCGGCAGCATATTGGCCGCGTGGCGGCAGCTGGCGTCGCTGGCACCGGTGATCGACACGGCGAGACTGACCGAAGTGGTCGATCTGCTCGGCCTGCGCTGGGACGATGGCTTTGCCGATCTCCCCGGAGCAATCGACGACCTGGTCCGCTCCGTCCGGCCGGCGCCGTTTGCCGCCGCCGCGATCGCCAGCCGGGTTGTTGGCCTGTCGCCGGGGGCGGAATTGCTGGCCTGGTGGTGCGCCGATCTTGTGTTGGCGCAGAAACTTCGCTGGCCGCGGCCGGTGCCGCTGCTGATAGCTCAGGCGTTCGCGCCGGCATTCCGCGATGGTCGTGGCAAGCGGATCCGGCCGGGAGAGCACAAAGAATTTGAGCGCGCCGTGTCACTGGCGCTGGCGCAGGGCGCGGACGACGCCTTGCGGCTGGCCACAGAGTTGTCGCGACGCGCCGAAAGACTTGTGGCAATGATGCCAAAACTGCGCGCCAAAGGGGCAGGGGACGCGATCAAAAAACTGCTCGACGACGATGCCGTGCCTGGCTCGCTGACCACCGGAAACCTGTCGCGGTTTGGTGCACGGCGGCTGTTCGAGCGGCTGCAAACATTCGAGGCGGTGCGTGAGCTGTCCGATCGTTCCTCCTTTCGGCTGTATGGACTGTAGGATGGCTGAAGCGTCCGCACGGCGAAAACAAGACGATCAGCCAGCGCTGCTCGACACCGAACTTGAGCACCTGCCTGCGGAGCTGCGCTGGCGTGAGTGGATGGGCCGGGTCGAAGCGGTGATCTTTGCCGCCAGCTCGCCGGTGACCCGCGAGACGCTGGCGCGTGTCGTCGGCAGAAGCTGCAACATCGAACTGATCATCGATGACATCCGCACAGAGCTCGCCGGCCGGCCCTACGAGCTGGTATCGGTCGCCGGCGGTTGGCAGCACCGGACCAAAAGGGCGTTTGGTGACGTCATTCGCACGGCCTCAGGCCAGGCTGAGAGCGCACGATCGCTGTCACAAGGGGAGGCGCTGGTGCTGATGTGCGTCGCGTACTTCCAGCCGATCACCCGCGGAGAGCTGTCGAGCTTTTTTGGGAAAGAGGTTTCGCGCGATCTGATTGGCGTCCTTCGTTCGCAGGATTTGATCGCGTCGGGGCCACGGTCACCGCAGCCAGGCGCGCCCTATACCTATGTCACGACGAAGGCGTTTCTGTCCCACTTCGGCTTCGACACGCTGCGCGACCTGCCGGATTTCGAGGCGCTCGAGGACGCCGGGCTTCTATCGAAGGCAAAGCTGCTCGCGGGGGATATTTCAGTTGGGTTGAGCGCTTTCCAAATGAATCGCGACGACATTGACGAATAGGCACACAGCAAAGCGGTAGCGCGCGTCTTGAAAAGCAACCGCCCTTCGCCCTCTTCGAGGCGACCGGATCAAGCGGCATTACATATTTCACCGGTAGCTGTAATTTGGCTTGAAACCCCCAAATCGATCTTTGTTTAACCGGAGCTGTTTTGGGATCGCTCATACCCACATCAAGCCGGATTGTGCCGCCGATGACTCGGTGGGTATGGGCTGGAGCACTTTCTAGAAAACGACAAATCGGCTAGCGTCGACATGGCGACATGTGTGACCTTTGACTCGCGCATGACCATCCGGGGGTATTCTTTGTAATGACTGGTGAACGCGTCTTGCAACGCCCCTTCAAACCTCGTGCGCGATTGCTCCAACTGCTTGGGGATCAGCTCATAGGATCACCGCGCTTGGCGCTTTTTGAGCTCGTCAAGAACGCCTACGACGCCGATGCGAACGAGGTAACGATCAAGTTCGAGAAGCTCGGAACAGCTGACGCGATCATCTCCATTCGAGACAACGGCCAGGGAATGTCTCTAGACACAATCGAACATGTCTGGCTGGTACCGGGGCACGACCACCGGGAGCAAGAGCGGGAGAGCAACGTCAGGTCTCCCAGGTACGGGCGTCTCCCACTAGGCGAAAAGGGAGTCGGCCGGTTCGCCGTCCACAAGCTCGGTGACTCGATCAACCTGGTGACCAGAGCAGAAGGCCATGCCGAATGCGTGGCGAAGTTCGACTGGGATCAGCTTCTCGACGAGACCTATCTCGCCGACGCACAGATCACTGTGCGCGAGCGTGCGCCCCAGGTATTCGCGGCGGCGACCGGAACGCTGATCGAAGTCGGCAGGCTGAGGGCCGCCGAATGGACGAGAGGGGAGATCCGCGACCTCTACCGCCAGGTGACCTCGATCGCATCGCCCTTCGGTGACCGGGTCGGAAACTTCGAGGTGAAGCTCGAAGTCCCAGATCATCCGGAATGGCTGGCCACCCTGCCGGGTGTGCAGCAGCTCCTCGAAATGGCGCCTTACAGATTCGAATTCGACTTCGACGGAGCCAAGCTGCACTACAGATACGAATTCGTGGGCGTTCCGGGCCTGAGACTGGAGAAGCGCATCGTCGAGCGCGACGAGCCTCACTTTCAGGTTCCACCCGCCCAGGAGCCGGATGAGCTGGATCCTGTCGATCAGCCAAGGCCGAAGCGCCGGAGCCGGATTACGGCCGACAAGTCGACGCTGGAGGGCATCGGGAAGGTATCGGGTCGATTCCATGTCTTCGACCGCGACAAGAAGGTCCTGCCTCTCTACGGCGATACTCGCTTTCTGGAGCGCTTCCTCAACCAGAATGGCGGCGTGCGCGTGTACCGCGATGGCGTGCGCGTATACAATTACGGCGAGCCAAGCGATGACTGGCTGGGTCTTGATCTGCGGCGGGTCAACGAACCGACAAAGCGGCTGAGTCGCAACATCACGATTGGCGTTGTCGATCTGGGACTGGCTGAAAGCCAAGGGTTGCATGAGAAGACCAATCGCGAGGGCTTCGTTGAAAATGAAGTCTACGGGCGCCTGCAGCGGGTGGTGCTTGGTGCACTCTGGGTGCTTCAAGTCGAGCGCAACATCGACAAGGAGCGCATCCGGGAGCTCACGGGCGCCGCGAGCGACACTCCGCAAGGCGTGGAGGGGCCGCTGGCAGAACTCCGCAGGCTGGCCCGAGAGAACCGCATCGGCGATATCCTCGAACCCACGATCCGCAAGATCGAGGACGACTATCAGACGCTGCGCGAGAATTTCGCGCGTTCGGGCGTGTCGCACGCGGGGCTTGCGATCATCTTCCACGAGGTCGAACGTGGCGTTCGGGTTCTTACCGGGTCAATCAATGATCCGGGGATGACGATCGAATCCATCCGCGATCAAGCTGGCCAGCTCCAGGGGATCCTGGAGACGTCATCGCAGCTGCTCCGCAACACGACAAGCCGGCCTGGCTCGCTGAGAGATATTGTCCGCACTGCGCGCGACCTCAGCCTGCTGCGCTTTAGGCTGCATGGCATCAAGCTGGAATGTCCTGCGCTCGAGGAGGACGGACCCGACGCGACGGCCACCTTTGCCTCCGGCCTGGTCCTTGGGGCGCTCACCAATCTCATCGACAATGCCGTCCATTGGGTAAAGGTGCGCCATCCCGAACCCGCAGACAGGCGCATCTATGTGAATGTCGTTCCCGACTACGAAGGCGGACCGGCGATCGTGGTTGCGGACAATGGCTCGGGGTTCCTCGACGATCCAGCAACCATGGTCAGCCCGTTCTTCACGCGCCGCCCCGGGGGGAGCGGCCTCGGCCTGTACTTCGCCAACCTCGTCATGGACCTCAACGAGGGCCGCCTTGTCTTCCCGACCATGGACCAGGCCGAGGTGCCCGAGGGCTACGACGGCGCGGTAGCCGCACTCGTCTTCGGGAGGCGATGATGTTCACACCTGCGCGCTACATCGTTCTCGACGACGAGCCGTCGGAGCTGGATGCGCTCATCGATGCGCTTCACATCCTGGGTGCCCCCTGCATCGGCATCCGATTCGATCCCCTGGGACTTCCTGACCCGACGCTATTTGCGGGGGTGCGCATTCTCTTCAGCGACCTCCATCTGGTGCAGGCACAACCGGCGGGAGTTCAGCATTACAATACTCTGGCAAGCCTGCTCGACCGCTGCATTTCCGAGCAGCACGGACCCTATCTTCTCGTGCTCTGGACGTCGCACGAACACGAAAGGGCGGGGCTTACCCAGAGACTGGAAGAACTTCTGCCGGCCCCGAAGCGCCCCCTTGCGGTTCTCGCGCTCGACAAGACTACATTTCGAAACGGCAATGCCTGGGATGCAGCAGGCCTTCGCCAAGCCATCCGTGAACAGGTGACATCAATGCCTCAGCTGCAGGCGCTGCTCAGCTGGGAGCGCGATGTTCTCGCTGCGGCGAACGAAACGCTGGCCTTGCTCGGCGACCTCATTCCCGACGATCAGCGACGTGTCGGAACATATCCGGGGGCGCTCGATCGAATTCTCAGCCTCCTGGCTGTTGCAGCTGCGGGCGCCACAAATGCTCCGAACGACCGGAAGGGTGCTGTCGCCGCAGCGCTATCTCCCCTGCTGAGTGATCGGATCCTGAACCGGCCGCAGGACCCGCACGGAAACGCGCTGTGGGAACAGGCTGTCACCTTCCAGCCTGGGCCGACACTCACAGCTCCCCAGAAGGCGCGGATGAACAGGATGTTGCATCTTGCTGTTCCTCCTGGTGAAGCCGTCAGTCGGAACGACTGGGGTGCGATCATTCCACTTGATGAGGTCAGGCTGACTGATCCTGCAATGACTGCGAGATTCGGCTTCACGACGGCGCATCTTCGTGATCAGGAATTCAAGCTGAAGCAGACTCGACGCCTGGAGGGTCAGCTGATCGTGCTGCGCGGAGGTGCAAATTGTGACCAGGCGCAAGGGCAGGCCGGTCCGATACCTCTTCTGCTCGGAATGCTTGTTCCGTCGGGGGCCCTGTCAACAGACAAGAAGCGCAGCATTGCAATCCAACTCTGCGAAGAGAAGTTCGAACTCGCAGGCTACGACGAGCCCGTCAGTCTTCTGATACATGCGCGCTTCGTCATAACCATCATGTCCGAGGAGCTCCAGCATTGGCCTCCCGCGACGCTGCGCCTGCGCGAGCAGCTGCTGAGCACGATCCTCGTCCATGTTGCGACCCATGCGATGCGACCGGGAACACTCCGCTTCTAGTGGCGTTGCGCGGACAATCGAGCGCAGGATGGTCCCACGAGCTTCCAGATCTCGGCGACGACTTCATCCAGCGTGACGCCTTCCAGCTGGATCGACCGCGTGTAAGCCCGCCACTGTGCCTGCTTGCTTGCATCGCGCAGGAAAGCCTCCGAAAGACCCGGAGGCAGATCGGTTGGAATCGACGTCCCTCTTCGCTTGAACGTTGCGCTGATGGCCGCATCCAGCTCTGCATCCGGGATGGTCAAGGCCTGAGGAATCGCCCAGAGGTCGAAGTAGTCCTTCATGCGTCCGTTAATGACGCCAAGCGCGACCATGGCTTGGAATTTCTCGGCGATGACTGCCGCGGGCGGGTAGGTTCGGATGCTCGGCGTTTCCATGCCCAGCAAAGACGGATATGCCAGAGTCGGCGCTGGGGTAGAGAGAATATCGCCAAAGCCTATGTCTATCGTAACCGGGATTCGAGTCCGCTCAAGAAGGGCTGTCGTCCGCAGGCGAACTCCATTATATGCCACGTCCTCGCGGATGATTGTTGCCCTGAGTTCTTGGATGTCGAAGATGAGCCCGTCGTCGTCCACATTGATTGCCATGATCTCGGCAAAGTCGGTTCTCAGACGTTCCTGATCTGCATCGCCGAAACCGAGGAAGTCGGCATCGCGGGTTTCGCGATTTCCGCCCTCGAGCCAGAGCGTGACGAGCATTCCTCCCTTGAGGATGAACCGATCCCGCTGCGCCGAGATCGACAGACGATAGAGTAGTCGTTCGAGCGCATATCGCACCAGTACGACCTCATAAACCCGACCGTCCCTCCGAGCTAGGTTCAGAAGCCGCTGCTTGATCGACGCTGCCCGGTTGCCACCTTCGCTAGCCATTGGACGTCAGCGCCTCGAGATATGCGCGCATCTTCTTCCAGGCACCGCCCGCCATCGCCGCCTCGGCGATGGCGGCCGGAGTCGCCTTGCGCTGCTCGAGCGCCGCGCGCAGCGACTCAATGGCAACCGAGCGGTCGACGAGCTTGCTGCGGAAGACATCGGCCAGTGTCTTCGGCACGGAAAAGACGGGGACATTGACGCCCGAAATCCGATGGTACTCGATTCCCTGCTGCATGTACTTTTCGCTGAATTCGATGATGCGGATCGGTGGGTAGGGCGGTGACGGTGCCCAGTCCTTGACGCTGATGGCGACCCATATTTCCCGGGGCATCTGGTCGGTAAGTCCGTGAAAGGCGAGCGCCGAACTCATGGCGATGACACCCTTCGGCACAAGCTTTGTTGCTTCGGCGAGCTGCTGCTCCGTCTCGACCTCGCCGTCCGCACGCCGATAGAGGCCGCGGGATATTCTTGTCAGTTCCCCGTCGTGGACTGCGCGCGAGATCGTCGGGGCGGAAACGCCGGCCCTGCGCAGTTCATACGCGCGCACGATCGGATGAGCGTCGAGGAGTGCGCGTAGGCGTTCGCGTTGAGTCGGCGGTGAGGTCATGGTCGCGTTACATATCCTGGGTGTAAAGTGAATTTCAACCCAGGTTTTGTAACATGGCCGCTGTTACATATCCTGGGTGAATAACGAATATGCACCCAGGATATGTAACGCAATTCGTCAAAAACGACATCGGGCCGCGTCGATGCTGGCACGGGGTCTGACAACAGCACTTTCGAAGTCGCCGCCTCCCGCATCCGCCCACGCAAGCAACCGTTCAACCGTCTCACCGAGGCTCGTTGCGCGCAAGCCACATTCCCAGACGACAGCAACCCGCCAGCCAGCGGCGTGCAAGGCATCCCGCACCTCGGCATCACGTGCCCTATTCCGCTGGAACTTGGCTGCCCAGAACTCGGCGTTAGACGCCGGCGTACTACACCAGTGGCATCCCTCGTGACGATGCCAGAAACAGCCATGAACAAAGATTGCAGCTTGTCGCGAAGGCAGTACGACATCCGGCTTTCCAGGGAGCTTGGCTGCATGTAACCGAAAGCGAAGGCCAACGGCATGCAGCCTCCGCCGGAGCGCGATCTCGGGCTTCGTATCCTTGCCCCTGATCCCCGCCATCATGCGAGAGCGGGTGGGAGGATCCACCACGTCGGTCATGGATCGAAGCCTGTCATTTCCGCCTGGACCTGATATTCATCGCAACATTTGCTATAACACTGAAAGCACACGATTCTTGCCAGCATATTCCGTTGTCGACATCTTTGCAGGTCCAGGAGGCCTGGCCGAAGGATTTTCGAATGTTCCTGCGGGAGATGGCGGGCGAGCTTTTCGAATCGCGCTATCCATAGAGAAGGAAGCGGCCGCCTATTCGACGCTACGGCTGAGAAGCTTCCTCCGGCAATTCGGCGGCACTTTGCCGGACCGATACTATGCCTACATCAATGGGAGAGGCGAGGAGCCGGACTGGTCAATCGAATATCCTGACGAATGGGCGACGGCCGCCGAAGAGGCCTGGCAGTTGGAACTCGGCAAGGAGGACCCGGAAAGGCGCTTGAACGCTCGTCTCGATGCAATCCACGCTGAAAGCGACGGCAATACCATCCTGATTGGCGGGCCGCCTTGCCAAGCCTACTCGCTTGTCGGTCGCGCTCGAAATCAGGGCATCAAGGACTATGATGCCAGCAAGGACGAGAAGCACTTCCTCTACAGGGAATACATTCGGATCCTGGATCGTCTGAAGCCCGCCGCCTTCGTCATGGAGAATGTCAAGGGCATGCTCTCGTCCTCAATCGATGGAGAGAATCGGATCTTCGACCAGGTGCTGCACGATCTTCGGGGCGAACGTCGGGGCGCAACTCGGTATCGTCTCATCGCGCTTGACCCTCGGTCGCGCCGCCAGCTCGATCTGACAGGCTTCGTGCCGCGCGCGTCGGATTTCATCGTCCGTGCCGAAGACTTCGGCGTTCCGCAGGCCCGGCACCGCGTGATTGTCGTGGGGCTTCGCGCAGACCTCGCCAAAGGTCTCCCAAACTCTTCGCTTGCCGATCTGATGGTTCGCCACAGTCTCAAGGCTACCGTCGGCCATGTGCTTGGCGGCATGCCGAAACTGCGCAGCGGGCTCAGCCGCGGCGTCGATGGCGCCGAGGAATGGAGAAAGGTCGTTGAGACCGCAATGAACTTTGTCGCCGGCATGGACACCGATCTTTCCGACGAACTTCAGCTCGCGTTCGAGGCTCGGGCCAAGGAGTATCTGGCTGAATTTCGGGGAATGAACGTCCTGCCGAGGCGCGAGGCAAGTGGCGATGGGATTTCCCCCGACTGTCCCACCGACCTTCGGAAATGGCTTGTCGATGACCGGCTTTCCACGCTCCCGAATCACGGTTCTCGCGGCCATATGGCGAGCGATCTCGCCAGATACTTCTTTGCCGCTGTGTTTGCCGAGGTTGCGGGGCGGTCGCCCAAGGCGGCGGATTTTCCCGACGAACTCGCACCCAATCATGAGAACTGGAATACTGGAAAGTTTGCTGATCGGTTTCGAGTGCAGTTGTGGACCGGTCCGTCGACTACAGTCACGAGCCATATTTCGAAGGATGGGCATTACTTCATCCATCCGGATCCGCTCCAGTGCCGCAGCCTCTCGGTCCGCGAGGCGGCGCGTCTGCAGACATTTCCCGACAATTATCTCTTCACGGGCAATCGGACAGAGCAGTATGTCCAGGTTGGAAATGCCGTGCCGCCACTGCTCGCGCGATGGATCGGAGAGGCACTGTGGACGATCCTCAATGCCCGTCAGGCTGTCGCGAGCAACGAGGCAAACGAGCGTAGGCTGAGTCATGCCGACTGAACACGATCCGCCAGTCCCCAGGTGCTGCCAAGTGGTTTCAGACCTTCGGCGACGTTCGGCAATGCCTGGCACCGGTATAGGCACACACATCAACGAGGACAGCATTCCCGTACAGTCCGGCAACATCTTGATCAATATTTGATGGCGGAATCGGCATCACGAATCCTGATCCACGACAATGGTGATGGAATGAGAAAAACGAGTTTGCCAGATGGATAGGCTGGGCGAGGTCAACCCGTTCGCCAAGGACTTCCGCAGCGGAAGCTTCAGCAATAGAACCGAGATTGATAATCGGATAGAAAGGGCTGAAAGGTCCGGTTTTACACAATATTTGAACGTCGTTTGTAGTAAATTGCTGCATCATGATTTTGATGCGTGGGGGAACTTGGGATGCAGGATGTCTACCGTCGGATGACGGACGACTCGTGATGTCGTCGGAGATGATGTCGCCGCTGTTCAGGCTGGCGATCGCTTCCGGAAGGGTCGAGACGGTCAGATCGCATCTCGAACGAGGTGCGGATGTCAATGCACGGGACAATTCCGGCGCGTCTGCCCTTCTGCTCGCAGCTTCGCGCGGCAGGCAGGATATTTGTGAAATGCTGCTGAAGCACGGCGCGGACCCCACCACCCCGGACAGCAGCGGACGCACTGTCAATGACTACGCCCAGCAATGGGGTTTTGTTGACTTCCCCGACGTGACTGACGACACTGTTCCTGTTCCTGTTCCTGTTCCTGTTCCTGTTCCTGTTCCTGTTGAGCTTTCCTCGTCCGTCGAGGAGACCTGGCCAACCGGCGTCGCAGGAGACTGGGAACCCGATGATGCAGTGGAAGTGGAAGGCTGGGAAGCGGAACGCGAGTCGGTAACCCCTGCCGAGGATCGGTTCCGCGTTGTCGCCGCCGAAGCCGCACACGACGCCTTTTCCAAGGCCGCTGCGAGCATAGATTCTTCGGACTGGTCATCCGTAGCTGCTGCGCTGCCGCGTACACTTGTCGATGAAACCGACGTCCTGCCACACGCGCTTCAGGCGATGCTGTCTGAGGGTCAGTACACTGGAAGACTGTCGGTTCGGCGCGTTCGGGAGACGCTGCGATCGGTCAAGGCAAGTGCAGCCTATGCGACGCCGCTGCGATTCATCATGTCTGACCTCGGCATCGAAATGCAGGCCTCTCGTTTCGAGGATCTGATGGTCGCGGAGGCGCCTGCGGCATCGTCGCCGGTCCAGGATGGGGAGATGTTTGGCGAAGCAGCCGAGCTGCTCGAAGTGCTCTTGGGGCGGGATGCCGAAGCCGATTATTTGACCAAAGTGCAGGCCCTGCGTGAGGGCGCCGCAGGCATTCAGCCGATCTTGTGGGCCAGGTCCGAAGAGCTCCGGCGTCGCGCGGCGTCGGCGTTCGCTGCAATGCCGGGGGGTCTGGACTACTTGGCGGCAGCGGGCGCCACTTTCGTTCCTGCTGAAGAAACGACCATCGTACCTGAAGACGATGGAGACAATGACCTGGAATATGAGGACGATCGCGCACCCCCCGTCCGGCTGCCCTCTGTCGATACGGCGGTCGAGGAGCATCTGGCCAGCATCTTCGCAGACATGTCAGAGATGGTCGGCACGGAGCGACTGACCGCTTTGCGGCTGCCGTTGAAAGTACTCGAAACCGGCACCCGGCTGGCGGTTGCTAACGGCGCCCCCAGAGCGGAAGAGATCGGGCCTATCCTCGAGGAGCTTTCGCGCCGATTCGACCAACTCGTCGAGACCAATCTCAGTCTGGTTACCTGGTTTGCGAAACGCTACCAAAACAGAGGCATGGACTATCTGGACCTGGTCCAGGAGGGGAACATCGGTCTGATCCGCGCGGTGCAGAAGTTCGATCCTTCCCGCGGCGCGAAACTGGCAACTTATGCCATTTGGTGGATCAGGCAGTCCATAACGCGTGCCATCGCTGACCTGGGCCGTACGATCAGGTTGCCCGTCCACGTGCAGGAGCGATCAAGGAAGCTGCTGCGTCAGCGTGCAGCGCTTCAGATCGAACTTACTTCACCAGGCGGGCGGGAGCTCGCCGATCGAATGGAGATGTCCGACGAGGCTCTTGCCCGACAGGAACTGAACGTGGGGCAGCTGATGCCCGCTGCAGGAGACAATGTCGAACGGCTGGGAGCTGGCAAAGCTCGGGAACTGGTGGATGCGGAACCCTCACCAGAGAAAGCGCTGTGGGAGACGATGTTTCGTCAGGAACTTGCGACGCTTCTCCTGGATCTTCATCCGCGCGAGGAGAGAGTAATTCGACTGCGATTTGGACTGGGCAGTGCAGACGAATGCACCCTCGAGGAGGTTGGAGAGACGTTCGATGTTACACGCGAGCGAATCAGGCAGATCGAAGCGAAGGCGTTGCGCAAACTATCACACCCTTCGAGGTCAAAACGATTGCTTGGAAAGCTCCATGACCAGTAGCAAAACGCGCTCCGCGCCGCCGCGCGCGACAGCTCTTGTCGAAGCTCTGCGAGGACTTGGCTATACACCGGGTACCGCAATTGCTGACGTCATCGACAACAGTGTTTCAGCAGGTGCGCGGACCGTGCGGGTGGATGTCCTCTGGAGCGATGGGGTCGGCAGTGTCACAATCCTCGACGACGGTTCCGGCATGGACGACGCATCGCTGGAGCGAGCCATGCGCCTCGGCGAAAAGAGCCCGCTCGACTATAGACACGCAGATGACCTGGGACGGTTTGGACTCGGTCTTAAAACCGCGTCATTCTCACAGGGCAGACGCCTCACAGTCGCTTCCAAGAAGGACGGACGAGTCAGTGTGCTGCGCTGGGATCTCGACTTCCTTCTCAACAGCAAGGACGGGGGCTGGCATCTGCTAGAGGGATTGGATTCGCAGTCGGAACAGCTACTGGAAAAACTTGACAGTGTGGAGGCCGGCACTCTTGTAATTTGGGAGCTGCTCGATCGCATGATGCCTCGCGGTGGCAGCGCTCAGGACCTGCTCGATCTGCTTGACCGGGTGGAAATGCACCTCGGGATGGTCTTCCACCGATTTATTTCACAGCGACGTCTGGCGATCACAATAAACAAGCGTGTGGTCTCAGCATGGGATCCCTATCTGGCTGGACTATCCGCTACATGGTCGTCCCCCAGGACACCGCTGGACAGAGGCGTCAACGAGGCCTTGGTTCAGGCATTCGTATTGCCCCACCGTGATCATTTGAAGGCATCTCAATACGAGGCCGCTGCGGGACCGGAAGGCTGGAACGCCCATCAAGGCTTCTTCGTCTACCGCAACTCCCGGCTCCTCTTGTCTGGTGGCTGGCTCGGCCTAGGCAAGGGGCGCCACTGGACGCGCGAGGAGCCTTACCGTCTCGCTCGGATACAGCTCGATCTTCCGAATTCGGCAGATGGGGACTGGAAGATCGACATCCGAAAGTCGACAGCCCAGCCGCCTCCTGGGGTCAGAACCAAGCTGGCCCATATCGCAGAAGATGCCCGGGAAAGGGCTCGAAGCGTTTTCGCTTTCCGCGGCAAGCCCTCCGGTGGCGATCGTCGTGAGCCGGTGAGCCAATTGTGGGAAACTACGAAAGCGCGATCAGGGGTCCGCTATCGAATAGGTCACGGTCATCCCGCGGTCAGCGCGGTGCTGGCGGCGGCGGAAGCGGCCGGTGGTACAATGCGCAAGGACGTTATTGCCATGCTGAGGGTCATCGAGGAGACCGTTCCGGTTCAGCGGATATGGCTGGACACGGCCGAGAGTAAAGAGACGCCAAGGACCGGGTTCGGTGGCGAGCCGACGGCGGAGGTACGGTCGGTGGCTCAAACCCTTTTCAACTCGATGATAAAACGAAAAGGGATGTCCCCGGAGCTTGCCCGAGCCGGCCTTTTGCGCACGGAACCGTTCGATCAATTCCCTGAACTCGTCGCAGCGCTGACGGAGGAGAGCTAAATGGCAGACGCCGCGATTGAGCAGAAGGTGATTAAATTCGCCCAGGAGCTGATTGCCGATGAAGAGAAGTCCGCTGTTACCCCCGCGTTTATCAGCGCGACGATAGACAGGGTGCTGATGCTGAATGCCGCCTGGGTCAGGGCCATTGACCGGGAGGTGGTACAAGCCGAGCTGATCCGACGCTTCAGTATGTGGATGGGAGACAACAGCACGCTCAAAAGCGATGCCGGTCATGAAGCCTGGTTAAGTGCCCAGCGAAAGTTACAGTGGCGATACTGGCAGCGATACAGAGAGTATCTAGAGCGGAAGATGGCGACGAGCGTCGTCGACGGGCTCGACGAAGTCACCGATGACATCCTTGCGCTTCTCGAAGACCCGCTCAGAGCAGGCAACTGGGACCGGCGCGGAATGGTCGTGGGCCATGTCCAGTCGGGCAAGACGGGCAACTACACGGGGCTCATCTGCAAGGCGGCCGATGCTGGATACAAAATTATCATCGTCCTCGCCGGGGTTCACAACAATCTGCGGTCGCAAACACAAATGCGCCTCGACGAGGGTTTCCTCGGCTATGAAACCCATCCAGATCCGGAATCGATACGCACCATCGGCGTGGGTGAGCTCGACGCCGATCCCTCAATACGACCCAACTACGTCACCAATCGTTCGAACAACGGCGACTTCAACGCGTCTGTGGCGAATAAACTTGGTATTAGCCCGGAAAAGCGTCCTTGGCTGTTTGTCGTCAAGAAGAACAAAAGTGTCCTCGAGAAGCTGAACAAATGGGTCAAGAACCACGTCGCAGACTACGAAGACCCCACTACTGGTCGAAGGGTGGTCACGAACCTGCCACTTCTTCTGATTGACGATGAGGCGGATCATGCGTCCGTCGACACAGGTGCGGACATCATCGACGAAGATGGCCAGCCGAACGAAGACCACCAGCCTAAAGCCATCAATTCTCTTATCAGAAAACTGCTCGTCAGGTTTTCGAAGGCAGCATATGTCGGTTACACAGCGACGCCGTTCGCGAACATTTTTATTCATGAGCGGGGGCAGACCGTCGATGAGGGTCCAGATCTCTTCCCAGCGTCCTTCATTATCAACCTTGGCGCCGCCAGCAATTATGTAGGTCCCGCACGTCTGTTCGGACGGCCATTGGAAAACGGTCGAATCGGCGGCCTTCCTGTCGTCCGATATATCGAAGACGGCTCGACAGACGACGACACGGCAGGGTGGATGCCCTCCAAGCACAAGAGCGGCTATCTTCCGACCGTCGGAGGCCGCCTGGAACTTCCGGGTTCGCTGAGGCAGGCGATAGATTCCTTCATGCTCATCTGTGCCATCCGGCATCTGCGCGGCCAGGACGATCAACACAGCTCCATGCTCGTTCACGTCACCAGATTCACTGCCGTTCAGGGGCACGTTTTCAATCAGGTCGAAGGTTACCTTAAGGCGCAGCGTCAACGGTTGGTTCGTGGCCTTGACGATGAAGAAATCCTGCAACGGTTGCGCCTGCTATACGAGGCTGACTTCGTCCAGACGACGGCGGGTATCAGTGATTCCGATCCCGATCTTGAAGTTCCTGTATCTGCGCCGTGGTCGGCTGTGAAAGCGGTCTTCGCCGACGCTGTTGCCGACATCGAGGTACGGAAGATCAACGGCACAGCCAAGGATGTTCTGGACTACGCAGATACCAAAGGTCCGGGACTTAAGGTCATTGCGGTAGGCGGAGACAAACTCTCGCGAGGCCTCACCCTCGAAGGATTGTCCGTCAGCTATTTCCTTCGGTCTTCGAAAATGTACGACACGCTCATGCAGATGGGCCGCTGGTTCGGCTACCGGCCCGGCTATATCGACCTGTGCCGGCTCTACTGCACGAGAGAACTTTCGGAGTGGTTTGGACACATCGCAGATGCTTCGGAAGAATTGCGCGAAGAATTCGAGATGATGGCAGCAAGCGGCGGCACGCCACGCGACTTCGGCTTGAAGGTCCAGTCACATCCAGTCCTGATGGTTACGTCGCGAATGAAGATGCGAGCTGCCCGAACATTGATGTTGTCGTTCAGCGGACAACTGATCGAAACTGTTGCGTTCAGCACTGATCCGAGGAAAATCCAGCAAAACTACAAGGCGGCCACGGACCTTATCACCAAGCTTGGCCAGCCTGATGACCCGACGGGCATCGAACGGGCTCGAGGTGACAGGCCTCACAGGTGGCAGGGGCGCATTTGGGAAGGGGTGGGCTTTGAACCTGTCCTTGATTTTCTTCAGGGGTACACCACCAGCGAAAGTGCACTTAAGGCCCGGAGCAATCTCATTGCGGCATTTGTGGAGTCACTTACAAGAGGAGGCGAGCTTCGGACTTGGACGGTCGCGGTCTTCGGTGGCAACGGCAAGAATTTCGATCCCGTTCCAGGCCTCATGCAGGTAAAACGAACTGCAGACAAGGGATCAGGGTCGGACGAAGACTATCGCATCGGCCGACTACTTTCTCCACGGGATGAGTCGGTTGATCTGACCGAGGCAGAGTGGACCCGAGCGTTGGCCCTTACCAAGGCGGCGTGGCATCGCGATCCAGGGCGCAGAGCATCGGAGCCGGACGAACCGAACGGGCCCGCAGTGCGATTGGCGCGAGGAACCGGCGGTTCGGATGTTTCGGCCGGACGGGGGCACGGGCTCTTGCTCCTCTACCCAATAGACCCGGCTGAAAGTGATCTTGGCGGTCTAAAAGGCACCACCACCCCTGTGATTGGGATGGCAGTGAGCTTTCCCACCAGCGAATTGGGCGCGAAAGTGCCCTACAGCGTCAACAACGTGGCGTGGGAGCAGCAATATGGCTCTGCTGAATGAGCATGAAGAACTGCTGTCAGCGTGGCGCTCGCTGAGCGGGGGTGAACCGAGCAACGGATGGCGAACAATTTCGATTGGTGAGCGCCGATGTCGTGCGGGGGTACGTTTCCCGGATGGCGGGGAAGCCCTGCTTGTCGGTTTTAACATTGCCCCGACGGGAGCTTCCGATCTTCCCCAGGGACGCGGCTTTTCCGTCACCCGGGTCGGGGAAGCCTCGAGCGGAGCACACGAAATCTGGCTCGGCGTCGTGAGGAAGCCGACAGCCAGTCTGGAGATGTTCACGCTGATGGCGGCCGATATCCTTGCCGTGGTAGATACCGGGTCAAAGGCAGATGAAGTGCGGGCGTATTATCAGTTCCTGTCCCGCATCCGGAGCTGGCAGCAGTTTATGGAGCGGCCGAGGGACCGTCGACTTTCTGATGAGGAAGAACTCGGTCTTTTTGGAGAGCTGACTGTAGTTCAACGTATGCTCCATGCTGGTCGATCGCCGCGGGAGGTCCTGGACTACTGGAAAGGGCCGGCGAACGGTCTTCGTGATTTCATGGGCGAAACGCAGGACATAGAGGTGAAGGCCACAGTCTCGCCGAACGGCTTCCCCGCCCGGATCAGTTCCCTGGAGCAGCTTGACGACGTGAGCGGCCGAACCATTTTTCTCGCGGCCCTCAGGTTCTCGGTGCAGGACGGCGGATGCACGCTGCCCGCTCTCGTTCAAAACGTCAGAGAGAGCATTGGAGACGAGGGGCGCGTGGCATTTGAAAGAAATCTGCTGCTCGCCGGCTATGAGGACGCCTATGAGGCGGAGTACGTGCGCGGCTTCGTCGCTGTCGACGAACGAGTTTTCATGATCGATGAGGATTTCCCACGGTTGTCAAGGAGCGCCGCACCACTCGCCGTACGAGCCGCCAAATACGAACTGGATCTTGACTTGGTGGATGCCACGACAATCGAGATGGATGAATTGTTTCTGGTGCTTGGAGGGCTGGTGCCGTTATGACCTTGGAAGAATTCCTGCAACAGACGCAAGGTGACGTGAGGCGTGAGGCGGCCGAGCGTACGGGCCAGCCAGGCCCATTTCCTCACCCGGTTTCTCTGTTCTCTGAAATCGTCATGCAGCACATGGCAGAATTTGGGATTACGAACGAACCGCAGGTTCTTCATATCGAACGCAGGCTCGGCAGCGCGATCCTAAAATTGAGTGGATACGCTATCTCGGACGACACCGATCAGCTTGACCTGTTCGTGAGCCTCTATCTTGATGCTCGGGAGCTCACCTCAGTGCCGGAGGCTGATATTACGGCCGCTGCGCAACAGTGCATCCGCTTCCTGGAAAACACAGTATCTGGAAAACTGGCCTCGAAAATTGATCCTTCGGACGATGCCTACGATCTGATCCTCACGATCCGCGACTGCTATGAGGCGCTCGACCAGGTACGTGTTTATGTGCTGACTGACGGGGTGGCGAAGTCCAAAAGCTACAAGCCGCGGGAGATCGGGGGGAAATCGGTTCTTCTTGAGGTAATGGACATCGAACGGCTCTATCGCCACCTGTCCGAGGGAAAGCCGCGGGACGAACTGCTCGTCAACTTCCAGGAGACCTTCGGCAGCCCTATCCCCTGCGTCTATGTACCTGGACGCTCGGGCGAGTATGACTACGCCCTCGCGGCATTTCCTGGAGCGATGCTAAGAACTCTTTATGAAAAGTGGGGTTCGAGGCTGCTTGAAGCCAACGTTCGCTCTTTCCTCAGTCAGACTGGCAAGATCAACAAGGGAATTCGGGATACTCTGCGCACGGCGCCTGACCGCTTTCTTGCCTACAACAACGGCATCGTGGTGGTGGCGGACGAACTGAACATCGGCACTTCGAAAGAGGGCGGCACCGGAATCGCCTGGCTTCGGGGCATGCAGATCGTGAATGGAGGCCAGACGACGGCATCCATCTATTTCACGAAGCGGAAATTCCCGGAAATCGATTTATCCAACGTTCGGGTACCGGCGAAAATTATCGTTCTCAGATCGAGCGATGAGGCGTCGGAGGAAGCTCTCATCTCGGATATCTCGCGATATGCCAATAGTCAAAATCAGGTCAGGGTTTCGGATCTGTCCGCCAACAAACCCTTCCACGTCGAGATGGAACGGTTGTCAGCATCGACATACTGCCCCGACGGCGTGGGACGCTGGTTCTATGAGCGAGCGACTGGCAGCTACAATGTCATGCTCGCGCGTGAAGGGAAAACACCAGCACGGCTGCGCGATCTCAAGAATTCGATGCCCCCCGCGAGGAAGGTTACAAAGACGGACCTTGCAAAATTTGTTCATGCCTGGAGCCACCAACCGCATCTCGTAAGTCTGGGAAGTCAGAAAAACTTCCAGATATTCAATGAGGAGGTCCTGGCTGGGGGAGCGGTGCCGGATCTTGCAGAATTCAAGAATCTGATGGCGCAGGCCATCATCTTTCGGCGCGCGGAAAAACTCATCCGCCCGGCTTTTCAAGGATTCCAGGCCAACATCACCTCGTACACGGTTTCGCTCATCGCCCACCGGCTGGGCAAACGCATTTCGACCGCCACTGTCTGGCAGCAGCAGGGCATCTCCGATGCCTTCGCCAACTTGATTGCCGAATGGGCAAAACAGGTAAACGACGTGCTGCGGGCCAGTGCAGGCCAGCGGATTGTGTCAGAATGGGCGAAGAAACTGGAGTGTTGGGATATCGTGCGAGAGCACGAGTTTGCCATGCATACTCCAGGGCTCCCGGAATTTCAGTAAGACAGTTGACAAGCATAGCCAAGAGGAGCGGAAGGTATCCTGCACAAGGGCCGGGTGCTGATAGCACTCGGGTTTTCGGTTAGCGCCTGCTGCGATGTCGTGCATGAGGGTTGCGGGCGCCAAGGGTACCGCGGCCGAAACTGCGGCTCGCCGACCCAGTCTCATCATAGTCCCACAACCAATTACTCAGACCGCGGAACCCCTTCGGCGGAGTACCACTCAGAATGTCACGCGAGCCACGATCTTGGCGGGCTTTGCCGGGACAACCTCAGGTCCGATCGTCTCCGGAATCCGGAAGCTTCTCAAATTCTGCTCCTTGGTGGTCGACCCTGGAATGGCAGCTTCCGCGGCAGCGATGTCCTTCCTGCTGACCTGCAGCGACTTGCACGCTCCTTTCTCATCCCAAAGGTTCTTCGCAACCACGCTTCCGACGGCAGAAGTTATGGCACCTGGCGCTACGTCGTCGGGAGCCACCTGCCGTGCTTTGATCAATGCCTTGATCGCTTCACCAAGAATTGCTGCTGAATCGTCGAATTCGATTCCGCGAACCTGGTCGAATCTGTTTTCGGTGCTGCCATCTACTATGCAGTGGTGAGCGATGAATACCCAATCGTGGATCATGTAGGCGGGCGCGTAGCCCCAAGGCGACAGACCCTTGAAGACTTGGGCGATCTTCGGGATCGAACCGCCGTCCGTGTACATGAGACCTGGCTGGATCGTGCTTCCCGGAGAAGACGGATATGCGCGATGGAAAATCAACGGATCCCGTGGGTCGGGCACGAACAGGAAATTTCCGTCGCCCGAACCGTTGCCCTCGCCAACCCACATGACGAAGAGGCTGCCAGATAGCCGCCCTGTGGTGAGCTTCTGATAGTCGATCGAACTGCACCCAGCCACGATAGCGGCGACCAGTCCCAACAGCCCTAGAGCTGCTTTTTTCAGAACACCAGCCTTAACAATCGACATGATTCCCCCCTAGCACAAGTTTTCACACGGAATGCCGTCCTTGTCGCGGTCGAGCTTCCTGCCCCATGAGCAGTTCTGCAGGTTCCAGTTGCCTTCGTCGCACGAGATGATCTGGGAACAGGTTCGGCGTGGCTGGCAGGTATAGCTTTGCGCCACCTGTCGACGGCCGATGATGCCGAGCGGTTGGCTCCCTTCCGGTCGCACATTGTCTCCATGTCCAGCGCGCCAATCCATGGCGCCTGAAACGGCACGACCCACAGTCCGACCTTCGCCGCCTCGGCCTTCGCCTACTGCCCTGCATAGGCACCGTGACTGTAGCGGGCCAGTCGAGCGCTTGGCCGTGCTCGACCATCCACCTGGCGACGCTGACGCCCATCCGCGTCGGCAGTCGCCAACAAAGCGGCCGTAGCGATCGCAACTGACGAATTCGCAGCGCACCGGCCCCGAGGCGGCCAAGAACACGTCGAGTGCTGCCGCAGCTGAATGGTACCTGCACCACCGTTACACTCCAGCGACGGATTCATGTTCGCCTCTACGGTTCGGCACGACGTCAGTGGCTCAGTGGCCGACAAAGTCGCCCGGCCGCTCGGCTTTCTGTGCCAGATACTCTTTCTGTTCGGCGGCAGCCTCCGACACAAGTGCGCCAGCGGTCAGGGTTGGCCCTGCTCCCTGGAGCGCGTTGGGGAACACTGCCACGATCGGTCGATGGTCGGAGAAGCCTTGGGCGTCCTTGTCACAGTATGATGCGTCGGGAAATTTGATCTCCGCCGTTGCCCCTTTGGCGAGGGAGGTAGGCGCATACACTTGATCGAGCATTGAGTTGAAGGAAGGGTCGCATTGTGTCTTGATTGGATTGTGTGGTTTGACCCACACAAGGTTGGCGCCTGAAGTCAGATTGTTGAACGCGTCTGCGTGCGATCCTTCAGGACCCTCCTTACCTGGCTCGATCGGGATATTGGTATCGCCAAGCAGGATTGTCGGAATTTCGCTGTCGTGAACAATTTCCACGGCGAGCAGCGCAGCTTGGTGGGCACGCACTCCTGGTTCATTGCAACATTTGAGGTGAACGGTGGCAATTTGGAACTCTGCCCCCGTCGCAATGTCTTGGAGCCGAAGCAAGAGCGCGCCGCGCAAAGACCAGTCTGGTTCACCATAGACCGAGCCGTCCGGCCGTGACCGTATGAAGTGTATTTCCGTGGTCTTGAGCTGACGGAATTTGTCTGTCCGGTACACTATGCCAAGGAAATCCGATTCGCGGTCTGAATTGACTCCACTTTCGCTAACGATATAGCGCCATCTCCCGCCTTGGGCGGCCGCCGCCTCAGCGTATGCCTTCAGCGCTTGCGCGCTCTCAACCTCCTGCAAGGCCAGGATGTCAAACGCGCCGATCTCTCCGATCGAGATAGCGACCTTTGCCGGTTGCGTATCAGTATCGGACTCGGTGTTGAACGTCGCAACGGTGAGATCTGCAGCCTGCGCGATCGAAACAATGAACGAGACTACTGTGGCAACGAATAATCTTAGCATGGCGTTACTCCTCCTGTATCGTCACAGACGAACATGAGTTGCTGAAATTTCAGACTGGACGGATCCGCAATTGAAGAAGACGATGGTTCGCCTCCTTCTTTGCTCCTGGTCAGCGAAGCCCGTTACCAAGCCTTATCTGAGTCAGGTGGACCAATGTCGACGTCTTGATCCGGGGAAACGTCCGCAACTCCTTTAACGCGCCGTACCTTGCCGGCAACCGCAGCCTCGGCGGTGCCGGCGATCACGCCGATCTCATCCATGGTATTTTCGACCTGAAACCCGAGTTGGAGCAGGTCTGTCTTCAAGTGCTCAAGAGGGCGTGCACCCGACGAGGTTACAATCCACTTTCGTTTCTCTGCCATGACTATCTCCTGTCGGGTGCATGCCGCGGCCTCTACGCCGGCGCTTGGACAAGCCCTCGGCCGACCTTAGCCTGCGGGAACGGAAGCGGCCTTGCCGCCTGCAACATCCGGTTCCACAGCGCTTGCCCTCGAAGGCTCGGACTCGTTTGTGCCCAAAGTGCCGCGCAGCCCGCGACGTGGGGCGTTGCCATGCTGGTGCCGCTCTTCGTCCCGTAACGCGTGGGCCGCGGCACAGATGAGAACACGTCGCGCCCCGGCGCCGCAATCTCCATTTTGCCAAAATTCGAGAAGTTCGAAGGGACAAGAGTCTGATCGAGGGAGCCCACAGACATGATGGTGGGTGAGTTGGCGGGGGCCCCGGTGTTTGAGCTCGCGTTTCCTGCAGCTGCGATAATAAGGCAGCCGCGGTTGAGCGCCGCTTGGCCCGCGGCCGTATAGGCCGCCTGGACTGGCGATTGCGAACCAAGCGACATGGATATCACAGCGCATCCATTGGCAATCGCCCAGTTCATCCCGGCCAGCACGCTCGCACTGCTGCCGTTGCCCGAGTTGCTGAGGACTTTGCCGACAAAGATTGAAGCAGAATGCGCAATGCCATAGCGAGGGATGGAGCCTGCGGGAGCTTTCGGTCCGCAAGCCGTACCGATGCAGTGTGTGCCATGACTATGCAAGTCCTGGACTGGTTGCCCGACAAAACTGCTGGTCACGATCGGCCGACCGGCGAAGTCCGGATGCCCGAGATCCATACCGGTATCGAGCACGGCGACCTTCACACCAGCGCCAGAGCGCGAACTTTGGGGGACGCGGCATGCAACCAGCCCCCACGTGGCACCAGCGACCTCGGCCTCGAAGTCGAGCTCTTCTTTCCGCATCTGGTCGAGCTCCAGCCCAGCGATAATCGCTTCGGTCGCCTTGAGGAACCCGCGTAGGTAGTCCGAGGTTTCCTGCTGTGCGAAGACGAAGTACTCGTCCTCGATGGTTTGTATGGCGCTGTCTGAGGCGGCTTCGGCTTCAATGCTAAGTCCAGCAGTCTGCATGCCAAGATCGGAAACCACCGCGACGCCAATTTCAGGCAAGACGATGGCGTGTGCATCGCCAACATCCGCGATCTCGAGAGACTGATCGGCAAAATCGCGCGCGTCTGCGGTCCGCAAGCCGAGTGACGTGAGGTTGTCAGTCGGGCTGCCGGCGCCTTCCTTAAAGGTGACGACATAGCGTCCTGTCCGCAACGTGCCGTCACCACGTGCGGTCGCAGCCAGAAGCAACTCGTCTATGCTGCTACTAAGATTCGGTCCAGGTGTGGCCTGAGCGGACACACCGGACCCAACTGTTTTTTTTGCCATTTCGCTTCTCCTCTTGATGAGCGTCCGGTCACGCCATTCGCGAAACAGGATCGGGGACGCATCCGACCTGCAATGCGCTTCGCAGGACATCAGGTTGTCGAAAATCGTGGTCTTGTGATCGCGGCCGCCAAGTTGGTGGCTTCAGCTCGAGCCGAGTGTCTTCGGCGATCGCAACCACACGATCCGTCGGCTAGACGATGCCGCTTTCAATCAAATATGCGCAGGCGTCGCCATACCATTTGGCCGCCCGATCGAGATGATCGTCGTAGGCGCGCAAACCCCATCGGCTGTGAGCGCTGTTGTACAGTCCGCCCGCGTTGAACGCTGCGGCTACGAAGATTGGATCGAAGCCGCTCGCGCCGAGCCGCATGCGGATCTCTGCGGCACCAAGATCAAGGTTGGTTGCGAACTCATACAACGGATGATCAGCTGGCCTGGGCTCGGGCTTGGCCGGATAAACTGGCGCAACCGCAAACGGGTCGTAGTCCAGCCCGAACTGCGATCCCTTCGAACGAATGACCCAGCGCGCCGTCGTGCCCAGCGATTGCATCGGACCTGCCGAGTAGTCGCCAAGAGTCGGTGGATTGACGTCACCATTCTTCACATGCGCTTCCCACCGGAACGTCTTCGGGCCGGTGAATTTGTGCGCCTTGTAGATGTGGGTCTCCGTGGCGACCGTCATCAGAAGGAGCGCGGGTGGAATTCCGTGCTTGTCGCTCGCGACAAGCAGTTCGGAACCCATATGTTCCATGATCTTGCGCATCGTATCGAGGCTCTCCTCCCAGCGTTGCTGCTTGACCGTGCCGTTTTCGCGGGTGGCAAGGCCGCGCTCGTCGTATCGCCACTCCCTCGTTCCTATGCCGAACGAATGCCAACCTTTCTCATCCATTGGCGGTATCGCCGTCGGCGCGAAATCAATTGGAGGAACGCTGACTGTCTGGACGCCGCTTGATGGTGAAAACTTCAGGGGGGTCACGACCTGATCTGCGTCGAGACGTATGGCGGACGCAGCAACGTCAAGGAGAAGCTGACTGGGATTTCGCAGCCGGCTCGGGCGGGGGTTGGCCTTGGGCCAGGAGTAATTCCTGGTCGTGCCGCTCGCATAGGTTTCAAAATGCAGCATGTTCAGTCGGCCGACAGTGCCGATCCTCTGGCCGGCACTGACCCGATCGCCGACGCGAAGGCCAAGCGATGCGAGAGAGTTGGGCGCGACTTCACCATAGTTCACCACGTACCCATCGTGCTGGATCAGGAGGGCGTAGGTGTTCTGGTAGAAGTGATAGAAGTTGACGATCCGGCCGTCTTC
This sequence comes from Mesorhizobium sp. M0598, assembly GCF_040320865.1. Lineage (NCBI taxonomy): Bacteria > Pseudomonadati > Pseudomonadota > Alphaproteobacteria > Hyphomicrobiales > Phyllobacteriaceae > Mesorhizobium > Mesorhizobium sp. M0598. Next base: position 76,049 of record NZ_JAMYQL010000020.1, read on the forward strand.
CAACGCAACGACCGGGTCCCCTTCCGAGCAATAAAGATCGATCGCGCAGTGAAAACGTGTGCCGCCGTTTCGATAAGCAAGGAAGCGTCGAGAGGCATTGGCACCGGAAGCGCCTCCGCCGACAAGAAGCGTGTTGACTTCCAAGGCGCGAGGATGGCGGGTCACGACAGGCCAATAGGCGGTGGTTGCGGTCGATGCAGCGAAAGCGATCGGGTCTGCGCTTGGTATCGGCCGCGCTTGCATCGCTGTTGGCCCTGCATCGGCATGGGCTGAGAAATGCTGTGCGATGGATGCGAGGATTGAGTCGGCGCCATCAATCTCCATCGTTCTGGTCGCGGGCGCCGACTTCGGCGCAGCCGTGAAGCGGACTTCAGCCATGGCTCGGCCTCGCTTGGCATAGAAGCCGACACGCTCGAGAAATGCCTGCCAGCCGTGGGGTCGCCCACGTAGGACGCTGGGGCAGTTCTTGCCTGTCCAATCATGATGCTGACGTAGGCCATCGGGTACGGTGATGCCGAGTTGCATGGCCAGGAAAACGCAAAGCCGCGCCGCGCGATCGTACGCGGACATTTCATCCATGCCTCGATGCATGCAGATCTCGATGCCAATGCTGGATGCATTGGCGGCGGCATGCGCGTGCCAGCCACTCTCGTTCACGGGAAGATGCTGGTAGACGTCCTTGTCGTCCACGGTGAAATGCCATGACACCCGGCGGGCAACCGCGTCGGGGCTACGAATGTAGCGGTTATGTGCCGCAGCATCGGCGCCGGGGCCAGGATTGTCTGTGTTGTGAATGGTCAGGGTGGTCGGCCGGATCCGCGTTCCTGGTCGCGTCGGAAATCCTGGCGGCAACAAGTCAACAATGATGCCGAGTGGATTGGCAGATGCGGCGCCGTCTGCCCTGCGTGCGCGGGGATTTGACCTGACTTCTGTTTTCGGTGCTCGAGTATCCACAGCATCCTCCTTTGACAAGCATCTTGATCGCCGGAGCTCTTCGCCTGCGGTTTGCAGATGGCTCCAACAAGATGCCTATGATCCTAGATCAGGAAAAAAATCCCGACCGTGAAAACACCGTGAAATCAACTGGGCTACCTAAGGAACGAGCACTTGCCATTGTGCTTTGTTCGCATTGACCGTCCAAGAAATGCTCGCCGAAAAGATTACGCTCCTTCAACAGAGTGGATTTTGGTTCTCCACGAGCGCCGCCAGCGCGACTGGAAAGTTTACTCCTCCCGGTGGATAGCGAGGCACATGAAACTACGCTAATGTAATAGGACACAAGTTACTTTCATGGGCGACATGCTAAAGCTGAATGTTCTTGGCAGGCTAACCCTCACCGATACGGAGGGTCATGATTTTGCGCCGCTCGGCAGCAAGGCGAGGGGAGTGATTGTGTTTTTAGCCGTCGCACCCGGTCACACGCGCACGCGGACCTGGCTGCAGGAGCGACTTTGGAGCGACCGCGCACCCGAGCAAGCGTCAGGCAGCTTGCGGGCAGCTCTCACCGAAATACGCAGAGCGCTTGGTCCGCACAGGCAGTTGCTGGTCGCCTCAAGGCATGCGGTAACTTTGAATCAGGCGGGCTTCACTGTTGTGTACGAGGCTCCTGCGGAAAGCCAGATCGGAGGCGCGGTCAAAGCTTTCGAAGACGTAGACATACACGACCGCGAATTCGAGCAGGCCATCCGTGATATACGCAGCCAGGTTCTCCAGAGATGGGTTAGTCAAAGAAGAACCGCGCCAAGGCGCAGGTGCATAGTATTGCTGCGAAGCGATGCGCGAGGAGCCCCGGCGGCTGATGTTGGCGCACGATTGCTGCAGAACCGGATTCTGAGCGCGCTGCGGCAGATCGATAATCTGGAGATCATGACTGCGAGCGGCGCTGATGACGTTGATGATGTAAGCACACCAGGGGGGCAGCCGCAGGCGATGCTCTTGATCCGCGTGCTTTCCGTTGCGCTCAGTGACGGGGTTTTCCTCTCTTGCGAGATTCACAACGGACGAAAGCTGTGGTCTGAAAATGCGAGCGTGCCCGGCGCTATTGGCGCGATGCATGACTCTGTCGATCTCGACAGGCTTGCGTTGAACACAGTCGAGCACGTTTGCAATGCTTTCGCCGAGGCCGCATCGATTGATGGAGCGGATGCTTGCGCATTCGTCCTGGCGCGTCAGGCGAGAAGTTTGTTCTTCCGCCTGGATAAGGGAAGCTTGATCGATGCCGATCGCCTGTTCAGGCGTGCGTTTGAGATCGAGCCGCGCGGCCGGTACTTGGTGTGGCGTGCCTTCCTGCGCAACGCCGCATTTTTTCAGCACCGCTCGATGTCATTTTTGGACAACGCCGCGCCGATCACCGAACTTGCGGTGGAGGCGCTACGCCACTCCCCGGATGATGCTTCCGTTCAGACGATCAGTTCCCAGATTGAATATGTTCATCAAGGCAATCTGCGTGCCTCTCTGCTGATGGCTCAGGGCGGTGTCGAACGTGACCCGACGGATCCTCTAGGGTGGGCGCTGCTCTCCAACGCTTTGACCACCAATGGTATGGTCGAAGAAGGCTACCAGACAGCCCGGCGCTCGTTGGAGCTCACCAAACACAGCCCTTTTCAGTTTTATTTCGAGCATTTTGCCTGCATGGCCGCTGCTGCCCTGGCTGACTACGACCAGGCGCTTTTGCACGCGAAAACGGCGCTTCGGTTCCGTCCGGATTTTGTCTCAACGCGGCGCTATGAGGTTGCATTGAATCTTCGCAACGAGGAGACGCCGCAGCTGAGGAAGTCGGTGAACGCCCTGCGGCAGCAGGAACCGGGCTTTACGCCGGCAGCCCTCCTTGATCCGACGTATCCAGTGAACACGCTTCGGCGACTGCCCCTCATGGGGGCGATAGAGAAGAAGGCCACTGTTCGGGTGGGCGATCTGCTGGAGTTCTAGTGGTTGCCCAACGCGCTTGTCAGGAAAGTACTGTCCCTGTCACATAACGCCCTGAGGCAGCAGCCCGCTACACTAAATACCGCGCTCAATAGTGCCTCCTCCGATGCTCCGTGAAATCATCGTGAATTCGCCAAATCACCAGAACAGGCGACGCCCACCCCACTGTCTTTTTTCTTGAGACCGCTCTATCCAATGAGTGGTTCAATCACGTTCAACTAGGAGAAATCTCCGTGCCTGTGAGAACAAAGGAACTGCCGCCGCGTCCGGATCGCTTTGGTGCCGAAGAACTGGCTGCGCTGACAGCAGCGCTTGACAAGAACAGCCTTTGGTACTGGCCGAAAGCAAATGAAACGTCGATCGTCGCGACTGCGATGGAAGCTTATGCGAAGAGGTTCGGTGCCCATAGTGCCGTCGCCACCTCGTCGGGAACCGCCAGTCTCCATGTGGCCGTCGCAGCTTCCAGAATGCCGCCTGGTTCTGAGGTGATCACCACACCGATCACCGATATAGGCACGATCAACGCCATCCTGTACCAGAACCTCATCCCGGTGTTCGCGGATGTCGATCCCAACACTGCCATGCCTCGACCGGAGCATATCACCGCTGCGATTACTGATCGGACACGCGGCGTAGTCGCCGTCCATTTGACGGGTTGTCCCATGGAAATCGACGACATCGCAGCGATATGCGCACGCAGGGGGTTGGCCCTCATAGAGGACTGCGCTCAGGCGTTGGGCGCGACCTACAAGAGTAAATCCGTCGGGCTATTTGGACATTTCGGATGCTTCAGTCTGAATGATCAAAAACACATCACGTCTGGTGAGGGCGGTTTCGTGTTAACCGGCACCGACCATGACTACTATCTCTGTCATAACTACGCCGACAAATTTTATGATCGCTACGGCAGGAATATCCGGCTGCAGGCGCTCGCACCGAACTACCGCATGAGCGAGCTCGACGGTGCGATGGCAGCGACTCAGCTTCCGAAACTGGACGGCATTGTTCGCAGGCGCCGAGAGTTGGGTGATCGCCTGGACCGCGAGTTATCCAAAATCCGCGGTGTGATTCCGCAGAGAAAACCGGCTGATGCCGAGTGCAGCTACTTCTTCTATCTTTTGCGGATCGACCCGCGGATCATCACCTGCACCCGCGACCAGTTTTTGAGAGCCCTCGCGAAAGAGGGAATCCCCGCCAGGGCGGCATATGTGCGCGAGCCGATCTATCGGAGCTATTACTTTCTGCAAAAGTCATTCTTCCCGGGGGTGTGGCCAGCAGAAGTCGTGTCGGGGCGCCAGTATGACTATAAATCAGTGTCCTTACCGGGAGCCGAGGAAGCCGTAGCGACCGGAATATCGCTTGAATTGCATGAGGGTTTCGCGGACAGCGACATCGATGATTACATTGCCGCGATTGACCTCGTGGCGAAGAATAATCGTTGAGTTGATCTGGGGGACGGCAGTGATGGCAAACCGTGCACTCTTCATTTCTCTTGTGAGCATGTTTCTCGCGGTCTTCCTGTCCGCCAGTCCTGCTCAGCTCGCCGACAGTCAACCTTGCGCCGTGCCGGAAGGAACCCCATTCAGCAAGGCCGCAAGCATCAAGATCGAATGCTCGAGCACGAGGCCCTTGCAAGGGGGCGCAAAGAAGCGAGAATTTGTCGTCAAGCTTCCGTCTCTGTCACAGCAGCCGCAGCAGAAATATCCCTGGCAGGCCATCGATCCGCTCAAGGATCCCTCTGCTTATGTGAAGGCACTGCTGGATTACGGTATCAAGGACAATCAGAATATCGACTGGCGCATCGAGGATGATCCATCCAACGCCTGGTGTCACGCCCCATGGTTTCAGGACGTGCGCGAGCGTCTGCGAGGCATGACCGCAGAGCGTCGCTCACGTTCGCACGAGCTTCATGCGTTGCAAGGGGAGTGGCGGCAAAACTGGGCCATAGGCCTATACAATTCGGCTGCATGCCGCAGGCTGGCTGAGGTCTGGCAGGATCCCGCTTTCCCGAAAACAAAGAGTTTTGCGTTTCCCGATGGCAGCTATGCGATCAAGGTGCTCTTCACTCAGGCGACACCTTCCGAAGTGCCCTATCTCGCTGGCTCTTTGGAGTGGGATGCAGCAATAGGCGATGCGGGCGAAGTGGCCACGCTGCGGCTGCTTCAAGTCGACGTTGCGGTAAAGGACAGCCGCATTCCGGGAGGTGCCGGTTGGTTTTTCGGTACGTTCATGTATGACGCCGGCACTCCCGGCAACACGCCCTTTGAGCGGCTAGTACCCGTCGGTCTGACATGGGGCAATGATCCCACGCTGACGGCATTTCAATATGAGCAGCAGGGCAAGGCCGTGGCAGAGTCATGGGTCAATGCTGCTGTGGCTGAGAAGTTTTTTCCTTTGCCACGGCACAATCTGGGCCTGTTCGGTCGGCTAAATGGGCCGGTGGACAATCCGAGATCATCTTGCATCGCCTGCCACGGGCAGGCGCTCGATTGGGGGCGAGCAGTCCCGAAAGGAAGTCTTGCCGAGCGAAACGCTCAAATGCTTCTACCGGCTCCCCCGAGCAACACGTCCGACGACGAAGCCCTCGGGCGCTATTTTATGAACCTTGGGACTGCGTCCTCGGTCCAGGGCACGCAGCCCCTCGATTACTCGCTGCAGGTGGCAAAGGGCATCGAGAAGTTCCGCGTTTGGGTGCGGGCAAAGTACCCTAGCATGGTTGATCTTACGACTGATGTTCCAAAATTTGCCTTTCCGACTGATCCTTTCGAGGCCCCGCCGGCTGCCACGCCTGAACCATCCGTCAAGATTTTCGCTCGCTAGGGAGTCTAATCATGAAAGATACGATCGCTGAGTGGGCGCTGTGGCTCTCAATCGCCTCATTTGTATTGTATTTGGTCACGGCCGCAGCCCAGGTCATCGCACAATTCAAATCTGCCAATGGTGCTGCCCAGACAGCTGACGCAATCCCTAACGTGACAAGCTTCTTTGTTGTGCTCAAAGATCTTGTCGAAGCGCTTTCAAAGGCCAGCCCTTCGTTGGTGGCAGTCATTGCTTCGATCGCTTATTTGGCGATGGCGGGTTTCGCCAGCGGCGTTTGGTGAGGCCTGAGACAAATATGCGGACCGGTGCGGGCGGGGCCTTGCAGATTGCAGGTTAGGAGATTTCCTGCGGCAGGTTTGGTCGGAGCGTCGCGGTTAGCCCTGCGCTCGTCGACGATTTGCCGTGACGTTGTCGATGCCGTCTTCGGTACCGCTTGGGATTGCCATTAGTCGCCTGGGGAGGAGAGAGGTCCGGTGGGGGAACAAGAAGGGCAGCAGGATCAGAACCCCGTGTCGGCTCCATTGCTGCCATGCGACATTGTCATGGCCGGCGGTGTGACCAGCGGCGTTATCTACCCAGGTGCGGTGGCGATGATCGCCCGCAGATACTCATTCCGGTCGATCGGGGGCACCTCCGTTGGTGCAATTGCCGCGGCGGTTACCGCTGCCGCGGAGTACGGACGACGGACCGGAAGTAATTCGAGGGCATTTGACGAGATCGCGGCGATGCCAAAAAGTCTCGGTGACGTCGCGCCGGACGGGCATTCGCGGCTTTTTCATTTGTTCACACCCGAGGCGTCGACAAAACCATTGCTCGCCTTGGTCACGCCGTTGATGAGCGCCCGCAATTTCAGAGGAAAGATCACAGGCATACTCACGGCCTCCTTATCTGCCTGGCCGCTCACGGTCGGGGTAACTGTTGCGACACTGGCAGGCCTCGCGTTGGTCATTGAGGCACTCGTGCGCGGTCAGGTCATTCTCACTCTGATCAGCGTGGTTGCTGGTCTGTGTCTTTTGCTAGTCGTCTGGCTGGCAATGCTCACCATTGTCTTGACACGAAGCTGGCTGCCGCTGTGGCGCGCCAATGGCTATGGAATATGCACGGGTAGATCCGCACCGTCATTCGCGAGCGGTCCAGCCATCGCCGCATTCGAAGGCCTTACGCCGTGGATGCACCGCATCGTGCAGTCTGCAGCGGGGCGAAGCGTGGACGAGGCGCCGCTGACATTCGGGGACTTGTGGAACGCCCCGCCCGCGACCGGAGCAAAGGCGGGCGGGATTGACCCGACGGCACCGCGCTCCATCGAGCTTGCGATGATCGCCAGCGACATCAGCCGCAATCGCACTGTCCAGCTGCCGTTCCTTGAATCACCGTCACCCATCTATCTGGATATCGCCACCTTGCGCCGATACTTTCCGACCAAAATCGTGGAATGGATGGAAGCCAAGGCGGGCGCCTATGAAGAGCGGAATGAGCAACGGGAAGGCTGGATAAGGCTTCCGCTTCCGCAGGACCTGCCGCTCGTCTTCGCTGCCAGATTGTCCCTGAGCTTCCCTATCCTCTTGTCCGCTGTTCCTCTACTCACCCCAGATTTTGAAAAGGGGAAAGCAGCCGATGGAAAAATTCCGCTGCGTGCGATCTGGTTTTCCGACGGCGGACTGACGTCGAACTTCCCGATCCATTTCTTCGATAGCCCCATTCCCTCAAGGCCAACCTTTTGTCTGAATCTCATCGACTATGGTGTCGGAGCGCCGACCGTCGCGGCCGATGGATCGCAGGAAGACCAATCCCATGAGCATCCGGCCGGCAAGGCAATCGCGCAGCCGCGCGATGAACGGCGTTCGGCGAAGAGCCGTCCTGAATGGAGCGACAACCAGATGCTTATGGCGCCAGGGATACGCGATCGCATTGTGAATATTGCCTTGCGCGAAGACGAGGGCGGCCTGAATCTTGATATGGACGCCAAGGTCTTGAGCGACCTGGATCTGAGAGGCCGTGCCGCAGGACTTCTGATTGCCGCGCGTTTTGATCCGGAAGCAAAGCGCGATCCTGAGAGCGGCGAAGAAAATGTTCAGTTTTTTGCCAACCACCGGTGGGTTCGGTTCCGCAATGTCATGGCGGCATTTGAAGACATTTCCCGGCGCTTCGCCACATCGAGGCGAAGATCCGACAAGGCCGCTGCCGATCGCGGTGAGTCACTGCTCGACCAGATGATCCAGGGGAGTGCTGAAGAGAAGCTGGGCTATCCCGCTCCTGCGGCAGCCCGCGACTTCTATCGCAACTACACGGACGAGTTGGAGAAGCTCTCACAGGCGATGGCCGAAGAGACCCGAGCCAACCCAGACCATACGTTCGACCGACCCCGGACATACCACGAGGGAGGTTCGAAAACGCCCGCTGGCGCAGCGCCCCGACCGAAGATGCGGATAAGGCTCAGACCAATGGCCGACAATGATCCGCGCGCCGAATGTGCCGACCTACCAGAGCGGTTTCCGCCTGATCCTAACGACAACGCCGCCAGTTAGTCTTGCAGGGTCTTACGATTGCCGTGCGTCAATGCAACTGGTACTTGGATAGCCGGGATGCTTCGCCATCTCGACGCTCGAGAATACAAACTCCTGCAGGAGGTTTCCCGTTTCGACGCGGCTCCAGCCTTGGCAGTGGCCATACATTGCGAAGAGAAAATCAGGCCCAACTATAGACTATAGACGTCAGGCTCGGCCTGCGCCGGTCGGGCTCCACGACCGTCGGCCATTCCGCGCGGGCAGCGTCTCTCTTCCATCAACCAGCATCAGTTAGAAAGCAGTGACACGACAGCCATTACCCGATTACCCGAAGTCAGCGTGAAGAATCCACAGGTGCTTACCGTGGAGGACATTGACGCCTTCTGCGTTCTGATCCGCAAGGGTGACGAGGTCGATGAAGCTGGCCTGAACGGGTCACCCATGCCGACCGGATGGCCGTGGCGATGGGACTGGACATGCGCCTGTGGTGGACGCCGGAGGCTGCCTTCCTGTCGCGGCTGTCGAAGGCAGACATCTCGGCGTGATGCGTGAGGCCGGGTGCTCGGAAGATGCGGCGAACGCAGTCGAGCGCACGCCGAAGCCGGAAGGTGTGATGCAAGCCGAGAAGGAACTCGACGGCAGAGGCTGGCTCCCTGTAGCGCTGCGTGTCGCGAATCCGGACATGATGCTCAATCCGAACATCAGCGCACGCATTCTGATCCTCGGTCTGATCGATGGACGTTGGAATGGCAGCAAACCGCCACACAGGGGCAAGGGCATCGGCCACTACTTGCCGCGTAACGGTGGGGATGACGCCAAGAATGCCCGCCGCACCGTCAATCGGCTTGACAAGTGGAAACTCATAGCAGGCTACTACCGGGTGTTCTTGGCTGTTATCCTGCAGTCGAGGCTGATCGAATGAACAGGCGGGGGGACCCTCGGACCTCGCTCCTGTCCATCCGCAGGCGACATCCAGGCTAGTGTTGGTAGGTAAGAGCCATCTTTAGCTGCTCACGGGTCTCATTGCTGTCCTTATCTGTGCCGTTGTCGTAAGTGAGTGCAAGTGACGTTGTCCCGGCATCGTCGTTTGGCGCGGAAGAACCGCAACTGTTGCTACCGAACGCAGGCTTGCCCCCGAAGGCGTAGTCGACTTCGGCATGATAGTCATGCAGCGGTCGGTCGTTGATAGGGTTCCGGTGAGGCGGCGCATAAGCTGAAGCGCGCCGTCTTCTTCCACGAGCGTGGCGAACTCCGCGACCGGTCGTTCGAAAGTCAGGCATTCCGCGGGACTGTCAGGAATTCTGTGCGCGAGGCCATGATGATGGAAAGGAGAGAATCATCACATGGCTATTGAGAAGGAACTTCTGGACCAACTGCTTGCGGGTCGCGATCCGAATGAGGTTTTCGCCAGAGACGGGCTGCTCGACGATCTGAAGAAGGCGCTTTCGGAGCGGATTCTGAACGCCGAACTGGACGAGCACCTCGATGAGGAGCAGGCCGACGGCAACGCCAATCGCCGCAATGGCCATTCGCGGAAATCGGTGCTGACGGGCACATCGAAGATGACGCTGACGATCCCGCGCGACCGTGCCGGAACCTTCGATCCGAAGCTGATCGCCAAATATCAGCGCCGCTTCCCAGACTTCGACGAGAAGATCATCTCCATGTATGCGCGCGGCATGACGGTGCGCGAGATCCGCGGCCACCTGGAGGAGCTCTACGGCATAGACGTGTCGCCGGACCTGATCTCGGCCGTCACCGACGCTGTCCTGGAGGAAGTGGCAGAGTGGCAGAATCGCCCGCTGGATGTGGTCTATCCGCTCGTCTTCTTCGATGCCATCCGGGTCAAGATCAGGGACGAGGGCTTCGTCAGGAACAAGGCCGTCTACATCGCGCTCGGCATCCTGCCGGATGGCACGAAGGAGATCCTCGGCATCTGGATCGAGCAGACCGAGGGCGCCAAGTTCTGGCTGCGCGTCATGAACGAGTTGAAGAGTCGTGGCGTCGCCGACGTCTTGATCGCCGTCGTCGATGGCCTAAAGGGCTTTCCCGAGGCGATCAACGCCGTCTTCCCCCAAACCGTGGTTCAAACCTGCATCGTGCACCTGATCCGCCATTCCCTGGAGTTCGTGTCGTGGAAGGATCGCAAGCCCGTCGTGCCGGCGCTGCGTGCGATCTACCGGGCCAAGGACGCCGAAGCCGGCATGAAGGCCCTGGAGGAATTCGAGGCCGGCTACTGGGGCCAGCGATATCCCGCGATCACTCAGAGCTGGCGGCGCAACTGGCAGCACGTCGTGCCGTTCTTCGCCTTCCCAGAAAGCGTGCGCCGGATCATCTACACGACGGATGACATCGACAACCCTGATTTCGACTTTTTCGATTCCTGTTGCGTTTCTTTGTTCGGCTCAGGTGAGCCTGTTTCTTCGTCCCGGCCCACAGGATTTCCCACGCGAGCGTGTCGAGACGCAGTCAAGGCTGGCCGGTGCGATGGCGCCACGGCCGGCTGCGAGGTTTCCAGGCCACGCCTTGACGGCGTCGAGCACGGCGCCATTCTGGAGCGGACCGAGGGCGTCGGTCGTGCCGCCACATTTCCTTGTGCTATATTTGTCCGGCACGGACGACCACGTGGCAAAGAGTGGTGCGAGAGGATGAGAGTGCCGCCACGCAGCCGTTATAGTCGTTCCTCGTTTGTGGCGTCCGTGCGCCGCTTCGGCCCTCGTGACCGCCAATGCCGAACCATTAGCTCGTAGGCACGTTCGGCATTCTCGGCCGCGGCTTTCTCGCTGTTTCGCAACTCCTTCACGTTGTAGGCGTAAGCCGAACCGCGGCGACCGACACCGCGCTCGCCCGGCGCGCCGGCCTTGAGAGCGAGCTGCCTCTGCTTTGCCGCCACCAGCGCCGGGCGAGCCCAGAAGTAGTCCTGCTCCTTTGTCAGCAGATGCCAGATCAACACGGCGAGCTTGCGGGCGAGTGCCACGGCTGCGACCTGATGGCCGCGCTTGTTACGGATGCGTAGGAAGAAGGCCCTGAGCGGTCCGGGCGCCCTCGCCGTCGCCCAGGCGGCCTCGACCAGCATGGCGCGGGCATGGGAACGACCATGTTTGCTGATCCGGCCATATTGCGCCAAGCCAAGACCGGATTGGCGCACACGCGGATTGAGGCCGAAGTAGCTCACCAGCTTCTGCGGTTCGCGAAACCGCCGGATATCGCCGACGGCGGCGATGATACCGCTCGCGACGATGGCATTGACGCCGGTGATCGTCTGAAGCCGCCGGACTTGCACATCATCAATCGCTTCCCGGGCGATGTCGCGATCGAGGTCGGCCAGATCCTCGGCCAGGCGGTCAATCTCGCGGATGTGGCGAGCGATGGCGGCCCGCTCGTCGTCGGGAAGCACCTGCCGCTCGAGCCAGGCGCGACCGCGATTGTTGAACAGATCGGCATGCGGGCACTTCGGCACTAGGTGCGCCTGCAGGATGCCATGCACCTCGTTCTTCACGCGCGTGCGATGCCGAACTACCTGGTTGCGCCGCGCGACGAGGCGGCGAAGCCGCTCGGTCCGCTCGTCAGGTACCCAGACCTCCGGCAGAAAGCCGCTGGCATGGAGCTGCGCCAGAACGCCGGCATCGATCTTGTCGGTCTTGATCCTGGCATGAGCGATCGCCTTCACCTGCATCGGGTTGGCGACAATCACCCGGCCGACATAGGGCGACAGAACCCGCACCACCGCCATGGCGTTGCCCGTAGCCTCGACGACAACCTCATCAGTCCGTCGCAAACTGCGGCCGAACCCTTCCAGTCCCGAGCGGGTCATGTCGACCCGTCCGTGATGGCGCAGCCGGCCGTCTTCCCAAACCACCACCTCCGCAAAGGTGCGGTGGATGTCCATTCCAATCACACGTCTCATCGGCTCCCTCTCCTCAACAATCGGGAGCCGGCGGGCGACGCGACACCTACGGATCCGCGCTCTCGGCGCAACCGGGCAGGTCGCAGGGGCGGCCAGCTACTAACGCGAGCTCGCAGCTCATCGAATACATCGGCCTGCCCGCACTTGGCGTGCTCCCGGTGCCCCTGTCCCGGATGGTCGCACCATACGCCGAAAATCGCTCATCTCCAGCGGGGATCGGATGGCACCGTCATGATCATACCGGTTACGAATGCAATTGAGGCGTTGAACTCCAAGCTGCGCCGCGCCGTCCGCACCCGCGGACACTTCCCGAGTGACGACGCGGCGATGAAACTGCTATATCTGGTCCTGAACCATGCGGCTGAGGAATGGAAACGACCGCCGCGCGAATGGTTCGAGGCCAAGACCCAGTTCGCCGTTGTCTTCGGCGAGAGGTTCGTCAGCCAATGACGAGACCGGCCTCGCGCACAGAATTCCTGACAGTCCCCATTCCGCGCATCGGGCCTCAATCTTGTCGTCAGCGCGATCGTCCACTGGAACACTGTCTATCGAACGGGCCGTCACCCACTTGCGCAAAATGCGTCGCGAAATTCCGGATCTCCTGCTCAAGCACATCTCGCCGCTGAGCTGGGAGCACATCAATCAGACAGGCATCTACACCTGGGATGCAGAACATCAGATGCCCGAAGGCTTCCGGTCGCTCAGACTTCCGGTTCGGCTACGCCACGCTGCATGACGTTCATGCTCTGTCCGATCTTAGCGTGTCGCTGGGAACAGTTCTTGTTCCGACCCCGGGTTGTCAGATGATCGGTTCACAGCAGGCCGCATTCGGTTGCCAAGCTGAGAGCCGTCTGAAGCCTATCAGGGGTCGGCCGGGGCGTGAAGGCGCTTGACACTCCCGGCGCCAATGTCCAGCCGCCCTCATCCATCACGACCTTCAGACGGAGGATGAACCTGCCGCGCGCCCGCGCATCCGCCAGTCCCCGTCCGACTGACCAATACACGTACTGAGCCAGCACCCAAGTTTCAAGCACATGGCGAGCGAACTCCCTCGCTGGAGCGCTCTCCCAGGCGGCCGCTTCATGCTTGGCACGGAACAGCGGCAGTCGGTCTCGTCGGTCGAAATGCTCTCCGGCGTCCGGCGCGTTGGCTATGGAGAAAGCCAACCCGTCGACGATGGCGGCGGGGAACCCGGCGCGTGAACCGTCGGCCAGAACCTCGGCCATGCGATCCATCAAGTCGGTCGGGCCGACTTCGAAAAGGTGACCGGCTTCCAGCCACGTTCCCGCAGTCCGCTGCTCAGGGGCGATTCCGGCTTCGTCGAGAAACGCTGTGACAAGCTCCTCGGTGGTCTTTGACCCGTCGTCGAGCTGCCGCAGGATCCAGCTGAAGAGCGTTTCCAAGGTCAGGCGGAACAGTTGGCGGACCTGGAGTTTCCGCCATCTCGCCGCGGTTTCTTCCAGAACGGTCGGCGGAGTGAAGCCTGAAGGCGCTCCGGCCATCGTACTACGGACGAGCCCGACGTCAGCAGTAGAAGCATTGGCGACCGCTTCCAGCATGAGACTGCCTCCCAGTCTTCTGTGCATGGGTGCCAACGTCCCGAACAGCATGTCAGCGGCTGCTTCCTTCTCGGCGTCGGTGACCGTCCCGAACGACCATGCTGCGGCCCAGCCCAGAACCTCGTCCGAACTGACGCTCACGCTGCCGAGAGTACTGAAGGCGGGATGATCGAGCCTGTCCGCAATCAGTGCCTCGAACGCGTCAAGCGCACGCTCGGCAGCAGCCGTTGGCACCAGTATTTCAGCATGGACAGGGTGCCTGTCGACCCAGCCGAGCGACTTCAGCCCGGGGCCGTAGTTCACGGCAGCCGTGAATGCCGTGGAATAGCGCCGTTCATCCCGGCGCTTCTTCCATGCCGGACCACCGAACTCGAAGTGAGTTTCACGCACGAGCGGCCCAAGAACCTGACGGCCAGGCAAATCCGCGTTGGGGTCCAGAAGGAACTGGGACCACGCGTAGATCACTTCGACGCGGTCCACGAAATCCATCAGAAGATCGACCTTGATCTTTCCGGCATCCTCCTTCTCCGCGAGGTAGCGCGCTCGGCGCCATGCCCAGGCGACGATTACGAAGGGCCGGATGTGACGGGCGACATTGTTCAGGCCCGGGAGAATCTGGTCCATCAGGTCGAAGTTGGTCTGGCGCAGCCCCAAAGGATCGACGCCGCCCAGTCTGGGGGTGGTCGGAGGTACGAAGACGGGACCTTCGGCTGCGCTGGCGGCCGATGCCAATTCGGCAAGGGAAGCTTCAGCCATTTTCAACCTTCTCCGGCCAGATCAGGACGTGACCGCAGCAGTTCCTGGCTGTCGCCACCGCTGTCGAGCGCAATTTGCCTACCTCGATCTTCGGCAGCGTGCGATGGCATTTCGGGCATGCCTCCGACCATTGCTTCATGACTTCGATCTTCTTTCTCGACCGCTCGGACTTGAACGCGTCGGTCATGATGGCGAACTCGTCCTTTGCAGCGAGGGCGAGCTCCCCATATCCGTCTGCGGGATGTCCCGCCGCGAGAGCGTCGAGGTAGGATCTGGCCTGCTCCCGATAAGTGCGGATTCCGCGCACCCGGTCCCAAAGCTCGGGGAAAGTCGCATTCTGATTCAGCACGGAATGAAAGCCGCGCGCGAGTTCGGGCAACGGGCAGTCGCCTTGCAGATCAGTTCCGATCCCAACGAGCCTCGATCGGGCGGCGCGCAGGTCGTTCTCGTCGATCCGCGTCCCGAGGAGAGTAAGGACGACTGCAGAAACCAGTTCGCGCCTGTCATCGGGAACTTCAATCCTGATCAAGCCGTCGAGCAGCCGCTGGAGCCACCCCTTTGCCCGTTGCGGGTCCGGCTGCAGCCGTTCGCAGATGTACTGCGTCAGGTCCAATGCCTGGAAAGCATGAAGCTCGACCAATCCAGGAGAAAGCATCTTGTCGAGGAACTGCTCGAACACGGCCAATGAATGGTCCACGGCCCGATCGACGGCCTGGACCTCTTCCGTGATGGCGTCGCCTTCGTCTTCGCTGTCGGCATTTCGTACTGCCCCGACTTGTTCCAGAGGCCCGCGTTTCTCCCGCAGCGCGGCGAAGACATATCCCATAAAGCGGACCCAGCCAGCTCCGCCAGCACTCGGCCGGTCCGTTCCCGGCACCGAGGCGCGAACGAGGCGCAGGTCAGAAACCGCGACCGTCTGATCCTCCGGCGACGCGCGCACTCCGGCGCCGCCGCCGCCGATCGGCATTGCGGTCTGCGTCATTCTGCGGGGGTCCTCGTGGAACCAACTCATCATGGCTGCAACGTCAGCAGGCGTCTCAGTCCCCGCCAGGATAGCCAGCAGGCGTGGTCCGAGCGGTCCGGCACCCCGTGTCATCTCCGTGAACGCGGCAAGCGAAACGAAGCCTTCAGCGACCGATCCATCGGCAGCTTCGACGCGCACCACCAGCCGTCGGCCCTTCCATGACTGAACCTCCAAGTCTGGCGCGCTGGCGGTGAACGAACCGTCGGCTGCAAGGTCGACGTCGTCTAGCTTGCGAGGCCCTTCAGTGGTGATCTGGAAGACCGAGGCCGCCCCCGTCATTGCGGGCGAAAGCACTTGGCCGGAGATGTGGTCGCCTTCGAGCACCGCGCGCAGGATGCCGATCGGTTCGCTTCCGTCGTCAGCCTCGTCGCCCGCGTTGATCAGCTGAGGCGGCGACGAGGGAACATATGTCCAGCCAACCATGCGATCCCGTTGAATCCGGGCTATGCAGGCTTCGACGTTGCGTCCCGCGCCCAAGGCGGCGGTCGAGGCGTTGGGGCTGCCGGAAACAAGCAGCCGGCCGCGTCTACATATTATTTCGAAAGCCTTCGCGTGGAGCTTGCGTGGCTTTTCTTCCTTGAGCACGTCGAGTTCGATCGCGCGTACTTCGACGGTGGTCTCGGATGGCCAGTTTGAACCGATCTTTCCCTGGACCGTGCCGCCGCTGTGTGCATGAATGAAAACATGATCAAGGCCGACGGTTTCACAAAGGCGGCCGATCGCTTTCCCGCTATCCCAGAACGGTGCCGCCGCAACCATCCTTGTCGCTCCGCCAAGGACCTCGACGGCATCGGCGATTTTGTCCGATATCGCCCCGTCCAGGCTGTGGAAGAGGCGGATGTCCCCGTTGTGGGACCGTCCGAGCGTCGACTTCCGAAGATCGTTGGCGACAAGCTCGCAATGATGGGCGGCGCCGTGGCGGATGTTGTCGGCGAGAGTCAGCAATTCGAAGAAGCCCGCAGCGTCATCGATCGCGTCGGCCGCGAAGCCCGGATGCAGATGCTCGACGACCTCGAGGTTCCCGCCCCACCCGTTGAAGGTCAGGTTCCCTGATCCAACCAACAGGTGGCATTCGTCGTCGGCGACCAAGGCGGAAAGCTTGGAATGGAAAACGCCCGTGTCGACCGAGATCGGTTCGAGCTCGTAGTCCCGCCCCACGCGCCGTGCTCCTTGCTCGCTGAGCGCTGCCCTGACTCCCTCGACATCGGCAAGGATGACCGCCTCCCGGCCACCGCCGCGCACGAGAGCGTCGAGCAGCACAGCCTCGAAGAAGGACAGGCTCAACGCGTATGTCGTGAAGACGGCACGATCCCATGGATGGGCAGATATTAGCTCAAGCGGCGATAAGGCCAACAATTCCCCCCTTGCGCGCTTGCCTGAGCCAGCAAAATACGCGCTACGCGGAGAAATAGCTCATCTGAAGCAGTGTGTCCCAAACTTCATTAGTTCGAGTAAATATAGCTTGGCCAGGGATGCGGGATCGCCCAGGTTCTCCGGCCAAGCCCCTTGACAGCCGCTCACTATTCGTTCCCGCATCAACCGTCCGCAACTCGCCCCGTACGCTGAGCCGCTTACCGCTGCCGCCATCCGTCGGCCGCGCGCGCATGCCTAGGGCCGAGGACAAGACCGTGATCCGACCCCAACTGGGGAGCTCTTCCCAGACTTTGACGAGCCTACGCCTTCCGGCTTCCCAGGCTCGGATCGCCATTGCTCTCAGCGCGGCAACGGCAACGAACCTCATTGGCCGGTGATCGAAAGGGTGCTCGGGCAATGGTCCGACAGCCGCTGATGGTCTGCAGCAACCGAAGGTGTCCAGGGAACCTGCCCGTCCGAGTTGGCCACGGCGAGATCACGGACCTTGGCCCCGAACACGAAGAACTCTATCGGCAGCATGTTGTAGTCGTCGGCGGTCGGAAGCGAGGTCGGATAAGGGTTGGACGTGTCTGCCCAGCAGAGCGACGCCTTCTTGTAGGGCGCGCGGAACAGCGCAATGTCCGGACGGTTGTCGCGGTCATGCATATCAACGGCCGGCGAGTATCCAGAGACGGCCTGCCAGACCTCGTCCTGGAAGCGGCCGGCGCCGGCATCGAGGCGCCGATTGAAGTCGCCGACCACCATCCAGGCATCGCCGGCGTTCTGTCGCGCTTCGACCCAAGCTCGCAGCGGGAACATCTGTCGACCAAGCGTGTCGCAAGCGTTCTTGGTGGGTGGGGTGGTTGACGGGTCAACCATGAACAGCCTGAAGTCAATCAGGTCGTCGAAGCACCCCGACTTCATATGGACCACGAGCGCCCGCACCGACGTCGCGCCTGCCGTTACTGTAACGTCCAGACCCCAGCGCACGTCCCGGATGATCCCGCCATCGTCCGATTTGACATTGAGCTGCGGTAGGTCAGCAGCCGTCGCCGTGATCCCGGCATCGACCCTCCAGGCTACCGCTGTATACTGGTGACGTTCAGACGCAGCGGGCTTTACCGGTGTATCACCTGCCCTGGTGCATATCGGACCCGGTGTCGCCAGTCCTTCATTGGCGGCAAACTGGCCGCTGATGCAATGAGCCCATCCATCGCTAACCGGGAACACCTCATTGATCGCCGCGGGGCTGCTCACCTCTTGGAGAAAAAAGACCGAGGCTCCGACTTTGTCTCGCCAAGCCTTCAAGTCGGCATAGTCCTGCGGCTGCCGTATGTAGTCGCCAGGGAACACCGTTACTGGGTCGCCCGCATAGAGAAGCGTCTGCACGTTCCAGTTGCCGAGTTTGAGCTCAGCAGCAGATGCGGGAACGGCGAGTGTTGAGATCGCGACTAGAAGAGCGGACAGAACTTTGTTCATGATTACCCCCTTGGAATTTGCGGAAACGTAGCTCGCCCAGATGGTTTGGTCGCTTGGCAGTTCTACAAAACATCGCCCCGAGACGCGGCGAGGACGAATGCCGCAACGGTGGTAGTCGCTGTCAGGCGGTCATGGTCACTCCGAGAGTTGGCGCGCGAAGAACTGGCGACGGGCGGAGCGCTCGGTGTCGCCGAAATAGTCCGACCACCAATCATCTGTCCGGAGCGGCTTGGGTGGGTCGTCCGCCTCCCGCCACTTCAGGGACTCGCGAAACGCATGGTGACTGTAGAGACGCATGAATTCGCCGAGATAGATGTCGGCCACCCGCTTGTTGCCAACGACGATGATCATGTTCTCGTCGTTTTGGTTGGTCGACGCGTCGCTGAAATTGGCGGAGCCGCCAACGACCACGGGATTGTCCGACATCGGGTCGATGATCATGAATTTGTTGTGCACGTATTTCACGTTACTGTTGAGACCGCTCAGGGTCTCCTTCACCCATCCGTCGATCTTGTTGGTCGCGATGAGCGAACCGATCGCGAAGGTGTTTTCCGGCATGTTGCGCAGGTCCTGGATCGCTTGCTCCTCGGAGATGCGTTCTGGGCTGCCCGTCTTGAGCGGGCGCGTTGCTTTCTCAAGCAACGCGAGGCGAAATGGCGCCGGGCTCGTGCGGTACACATCCTTGAACAGGTCGTGCATGCCGAAGGCGAAGGTCATGAAGAGGCCTTCCTGGGCGGTCATGGCGAGTTCGGCGTACCAGTGCAACGCATCGAGATTCGAGCGTGGGCTGAACACGACACTGGTTCCCGTCGGCGGCGGCATGGCAGGCAGCGGCGTGAGCTCCTCGGTCACTGGCGCGAGGTCGGCGTTCGTTGGATCGTCGTGTAGTGCGCTCCAATAGTCGAGATAGAGTTGCGCGACGTCGGGATCCTCGACGACGTGAGCGACGTTGGAATGACCGAAGATGCCGCCGTCCGAGAAATTGGTGCCGCCGGTCCAGACAGATTTGGGTTGTCCGTTCTCGAGTTTCACGATGAATTTGTTGTGCGAGATGTAGGAGGGATTCGACTTGCGCTGCTTGCAGTGGTCGCCGAGCAAGGCGCCGCCGGCCGCGTCGACCTCGATCACCGCCGCCCGGTTCGCGTCGCCGGGCTTTGCCTCGCGGCCGTCATAGATCACTTCCACATCGACGCCGCGTTCGATGGCAGCCCTCACGACCTTGAGAAAGGGCAGGTAGTGGAATTCGTAGGATGCGATGCGCAGGGAATGCGTGCCCGGCTGGGCATCGTTGACGAAGGCTTCCATCGCCTCGTAGAGGCCGCGCGATAGCCAGATCCAGCCCTGATTGTTCTGGACATCTTTGGGCAGACGATTGCCGAAGCGTGCGACATACGCCTGCGAGGCGGCAACGCCGCGATTGAAGTAAACATCGTGGTCGCCGCCTTCGGGGCTCTCGGTCTCGACCTCGATCGCAACGGCAGCGTGTGGCGCAAGAGCGGTGGGCGATCCTTTGAGGGCCGTAATCGTATAGGTGTAGCGATAGCCAGGTTTGGCGGAGTAATCCGCCCATTGAAAGCTCTGGATCGGTTGTTCGTTCGTCGGGTACTGCGCGCCAGCAGGAAACCCGGGATCGGTCTCGGCGAAGCATTTCATCGCCTCGAGGAAGTAGGCCTCATCCTCATTGTGATCCCGTCGATGGAACGAAAATCCCATCAAGTTGTCGCACTGGTCCTGCGGGAGATCGAGACCGAACGTCACCACGTAGGTCCCGGCGATGGCATTGACTTTCAGACCGCCGCTTGACTGTGTTGCTCGCATGTCGCCCCCCGTTTCGTGAAGTCAGTTGGCAATACTAGCGGCACTTTCTGCCACAATGAAGTATCCTTGGATCGACGGCTAAGCCAATATTTTGAGCGACCTGTTGAAGCGGACTCGCGCAGCCGATAGTTTGGCTAAATTGCACGACCGGTCTTGCTCCCTTCACTAAATTCCGACCACGAGCGCACCGCCGCTAAGGCCTGCGCCCGCCGCCGCAAGCAGAATCTTTTCGCCCTGTCGGAAAGGCTGCATCTGATGGGCCAGCGACAGGGAGAGCGGGATGGTCGCGGCGGAGGAATTGCCGTAGTCGGCGATCGTCTTGACGACCGCACCATCAGCAATGCCGAGGCTCCTCCCGACCGCATCAAAATGCGGGCATTGGCCTGATGCGGCACAAACCGACCGATGTCCTGCGGCCGTATCCCGGCCGCGGCGAGTGCGTCCTGCGAGCAGGCAGTCATCATCTCGACAGCCTTGGCGAACACTTCGCGGCCGTCGGTCATCGTCATCCGGGTCTGTCCGATGTCAAGGTCGCGATGGAATGGCGTGCTGCTTCCGCCCGCCGGGATCTGGATCAGCGCGTAGCGCGAACCGTCCGAATCCACCGAAGCGCCGAGAATGCCTTGATCGGGCTCCTCGCCGGGACCAATCACCAGGGCGCCCGCGGCATCGGCGAAAAGGACCGAGCTTGCGCGCTCGGCTGGATTGATGCGGCGGCTGAGGATGTTGGCGGCGATGACCAGTGCTGGTTTGCCGTGCAGGCGGGTGAATCCATCCGCGAACATCAGCGCATAGATGAAGCCGGCGCAGGCGCCAGCGAGGTCGACCGCGCCTGCGCGGCCAAGGCCGAGCTTGTGCGCGACCAGAGGCGCACTTGGCGGCAGTAGGTGGTCGGGTGTTGAGGTGGCAAGCAACAGCAGGCCGACGTCGCTGCGGTCGATGCCGGCGCTCATCAGCGCCATGTCGCCGGCATGCGTGGCCAAGCCAGACAGCGTGTCTTCGTCCGTTGCCCAGAAGCGCGAACGAATTCCGGTGCGCTGCTCGATCCAGCCGGGTTCGAGGCCGAGATTGCTCTCGATCTCCGCATTCATCACTCTTCGCGCGGGCGCATGATGGCCAAACCCGAGAATGCGCGACGACCTGCTCATGGCCTCGAACCAAAGCGTTCGCCGGCCTCCTTGATCGCGTCATGGAGCCGATCGAGCTCGTCGCCGGTGACGCAATAGGGCGGCAGGAGATAAAGGACATTGCCGAGCGGGCGCACAAGCAGGCCGAGCTCGAGGAAAAATGCCCGCAGCTTAGGCCCGATCTCGGCCAGATAGCCGGCAGAGCCGGCGCGCAGGTCGAGAGCCAGGATCGTGCCGGTCGCCCGGCTGTCGGTGAAGTTGGCATTATCGCGAAAGCGCCGAAGGCCGGCGGCCTGTCTCTCGCTCAAGGCCGCGATCCGCTTGGCCACCGGCTCGTCACGCCAGATCTCGACATTGGCGAGTGCTGCCGCGCAGGCAATCGGATTGGCCATGTAGGAACTCGAGTGGAAAAACGTCTTCTTGCGATCCGCCGAATAATGAGCCTGGAAGATCGCATCGGTGGCAAGCGTGGCCGCCAGCGGGATCACGCCGCCAGTTAAGCCTTTGGAGGTGCACAGGATATCTGGAGAAACCGATGCCTGCTCGCAGGCGAACATGCTCCCGGTGCGGCCCCAGCCGGTCATCACCTCGTCGGCAATCAGCAGCGTGCCGGAGGCTTCGGCAATCTTCTTCAATCCGGTCAGAACCGAGGCCGGATACATCCGCATGCCGCCGGCGCCAAGCACGAGCGGTTCGACGATCAGCGCGGCGGCGCGCCGGTCGCGGCTGACGGCCTCGAATCTATCCAGCGTTGCCTGCTCGCGGCCGGCGGCCGGGAAGGGAATGGTGTCGACCTCGAACAGCAAGGGTCCGTAGGCGGCGTTGAACACGCCACGAGCACCGACGCTCATCGTGCCGATCGTGTCGCCATGATAGCTGTGCTCCATGACGACGATGCGCGAGCGCGGCGCGCCGATGTTGCGGAAATAGCCGAGCGCCATCTTCAGCGCGACTTCGACAGAGGTCGAGCCGCTGTCGGAATAGAACACCCAGTCGAGTCCGGAGGGAGCGAGACCGACAAGCGCCTTGGCCAGGCGTTCGGCCGGTTCGTGCGTGAAGCCCGCAAAGATGATCTGATCGAGGCTCGACGCGGTCGTCTCGATGGCCTTCATGATGCGGGGATGGCGGTGGCCGTGGGTGACGACCCACCAGGAGGAAATGGCGTCCAGGATGCGGGAGCCGTCGGCCTTGTGGAGGTAGGCGCCTTCCGTCCGGACGATTTCAGGGATCGCCGGCTCGAGCGCATGCTGGGTGAACGGATGCCAGACTTTAGACTGCGACATCACTCGCCTCCCGCAATCAGGGCGAGGTCGAATCCGGCAACCATCGCCTCACTCAGGGTCTTGCTCGTCAGCGGATCGAGGTGCGGCAGCCTGCCGAGTTGCGGCACGCCGCTGAATTCCACGATTGTCCTTTGCGTGTCTGCCACCTCGTCGCCGATGAAAGCGATGCCGATGGCATGCACTCGGTGCAGTCAACTTCGAGCACCTGAAGCGCTACATCAACGCAGCCAGTGATGCGGCTAAGGACTTCCATCAGGTCCTCGCACGTGTGAGAAACCTAACCGGCCGGGCCACGGACGGGCGAGACTACGCGGAGTTCGAGCATCCGATACTCGACCGAGATCGTGCCGACGGGCCGCCGAGGGGCGAGCGCTCATCAAACAGCACTCTCCTGTGGCGGACTCGCACCAAGACCGACATCGCCAAGCAGCGGCGCTCGGGCGAGGGCGACGATCCAGCGAAGGCGTCGTTCTTCCTCTACACGGTCCGCGCCGGTGAGCGCCTCGGCGTCGACCTCCGCGCGATCACGCGTGTCCCAGACTTGCTGATCCTCGATCTGACCCGCAACGCACGCAACCGGCTTGGGTGGGACTGGGTGGACGAGTGGCGAGAGCACCACGACCTTCTTCTCGACGAGGACGGCATCAGCCTGCTCTACTTCCTGACGGGCGGCGGCAAGTCGGAGGCGTTCTACGGCACGCTGCTGTTCGCGATGTTCCTCGACCGCCTGCGCGGGAAGGACCGCGGCATCACCGCGATGATCCGCTACCCCTTGCGCCTCCTTACGCTCCAACAGGCGCAACGGCTCCTGAAGCTGATCGTGCGCGCCGAGCTGGTCCGCAAGCGGCATGGCGTCGGGAACTGGCCGTTCGAGATGGGCTTCTGGGTTGGCAGCCAGAACACGCCGAACCACTACCGCGACTTCAGGGGAGACATCCCGCTGGCCGCCGATCCCGACCATCCCGACGACGAGGGCCTCGACGGCGAGACCGGTGACGGCCAGGAACGCGATCGCGGCCGCCGCTACGTCGAGGCGCGCGAGGCCTACAACAAGATTCCGGACTGCCCCATCTGTGGTGAGCCCACCGGCCTTCGGCGCGACGAGAGCGACGGGAATTATGGCCGCCGCGTAGCGATCCTGTGCTTCAACGACCGGTGCGACTGGAACCGCGAGCATGGCGGGCGCCACCCACTACCCTTCCTGCTTACCGACGACGCGATCTACGCGCGCGCCCCGGCCATCGTGCTCGGTATCGTCGATAAGCTGGCGATGCTCGGCCAGAACACCGGCACCATCAGCAAGGTGCTCGGCATGTTCGGCCTCGCGCGCCGGATCGACGAGCGCGGCAACCTGGACAACCCACGCAGCGAAGCCGACCTGAAGCGTGACCCTGCGGCCGACCACTGCGCCAACGTCTTCCCCGCCTATTCGGACGGGGAGCGCGTATTCCGCGACCCATCCCCCTCGCTGATCATCCAGCGACGAGGCTCATCTGCTGGAGGAGAGCCTCGGCACTTTCAGCGGCCTGTTCGACACGCTGTTAGACACCATCCTCGAGGACATCGCCGACATGGCCGGCGACGAACTGGAGGTTGCACGGCGATGGACGGGCGCCGGCTGGGGCGCGGCACGCATGCCCAAGGTCATCGCGGCGACCGCCACCATCTCGGCGCCAGAGCGGCAACTCGAGACGCTCTATCAGCGCATCCCACTCCGCTTCCCCTATCCCGGACCCGATCTCTACCATTCCTTCTTCGCCGAACCGGCCGCGCCGCCTGCTGCAAACCCGGACGGCGTAAGCCTCGCGGCCGCGCTGCCGTTCGCTCAGGCGCCCGAGGCCACCGCACCGTGGATGCGCCTGTACGTGTCGCTCATGACCAACGACGCAACGCACACGGTAACGACGGTTGGAGTGCTCGCCGCTTTCCACGGCATCATCACCGCACTGTGGGATGGCTTGCTGGACGATGCCCGCCGGGCAGACACTATTGCCGGTCTCCGCGACGCGGTGTCGCAAGGCAGGACCGGCGACTGGCATCTCGCCGCCATCGACCGCGCCGTGGCCGAGGGCCGCGAAGCCGACATCTTGGCCCTCGTCGACCTCCACCGGATCGCACTCGCCTATGTCACCAACAAGAAGGGCGGCGACCAGATCATTGACGCGCTGAGCGCGGCGGTGGAACACGAGCATCGCCACATCAAACGGGCGCATGCCGCGTTCGATAGCCGGCTGATCTCCGGCGGCATCGACATGAAGGACATCCAGGCGGTGATGGAGGCCGCCGAGTCGCCGTTCGCCGGCACCGATTATCCCGACGTCACCCAGACCGTGCGCAACATCGTGGCGACGTCCGCCATCAGCCACGGCGGGTTGACCGCTTCAACAGCATGTTTTTCGCCGGCCTTCCGTCGGACATCGCCGAATACATCCAGACGTCGAGCCGCGTCGGGCGCACGCACGTCGGCTTCGTCATGCTGCTGCCAACGCCGCAGAACCGACGGGATCGCTATGTCGTCGAAACCCACGACATCTTTCACCGCTTCCTCGAGCGCATGATCGCGCCGCCTGCCGTCGAGCGCTGGGCCGAGAACGCGATCAAGCGGACGATGGCGTCTTATGTGCAGGCCTGGGCGATGCTGAGAGAGGCGCGCGACTTCATCGCGAAGGACGATGCCCGCAAATTCGAGGTCGCGCACATGGACCAAGTCAACCGGCTAGCCGCCATGGAGCAGCGTGATCATCTCGCCTTCACCAAGGCTCTGGTCGAGTTCATGTTGCGCGCCAGCGGTTTCGCCGGGAAGGGTACGGCGCACCTCGGCGCGCCGCATTACGAGGAATTCTACCACGGCCTCGTCGACAAGCAGGTCGAGAACTTCGCGCGTGACATCTCGAGCAGGGGAACGATCTCGAGCCTGCGCGACTATTGGAAGGACCTGCCCGCGTTCAAGCCACCTATGACATCGCTACGCGACGTCGACGAGGCAGGATACATCGTCGCCGCCGCGCGCGATCCCCTTGCGAAGGGGAAGACGACGGATGTCGACAGGCGCGACCTGGCCAAGGTGATGCGCGCCATCAGGACGCAGCGTGGCAGCTCCTCGGAAATGGATGCAGATGGGGGCAGCAATGGCTGACGATAAGGGAAAAGACTGGCGCACCGCCTCGACGCGACGACCCGCCGCCTTCGGCGCCGCCCGATCGGAACCCGATCCGCTCGAGCCACCGACCATGTCGCGATCGCGCGTCCAGATCGCCGGCTCCTACGCGCCCGGCGTGCTCATGACATGGGAGGGCGGCAAGGGGATCTGCCGCTCGGCCCCGCTGGCCAACGAGGCGAAGGACCTGAAGCCGACAACCATCGCGCTGATCTTCGAGAACCTGCGCGATTCCGTCACGAACTGGCGTGACCGCGCGATCAAGGCGCTACCCGACGCCCTACCCGAACTCGTCCTCGACACGCCGTTCCGCGATTCCAAGACCGGCGAAGCGCGGGTCGAGCGCACCCATTTCCAGATGACCAGCCCGGACAAGGTCGGCTACGTCCCCTATCCGCTGCTCTACCGATGCGGCATCTGCGGATCCACCCGCGAGTTCGGAAGCGTCGGCGACCAGGCGCGGCAGCCGCTGCCGAGGAAGTGCAATGGCCACGAGGCACGCTGGACCCAGATCGATGTCGTCTACGTCCACTGGTCCGGCGACATCGAACCCCTCAGCCCCTTCAACTACAACTTCGATCCCCAGACCGGCGGCACACGCCAGATCCGCATGTGCACCTGCGGCTCCGCCAGCTTCAGGCTGCGCAACGACGCACCCGTCTTCTCGGAATGGCGATACGTCTGCGAGGGCTGCGGTGAGACCCGGCCGCTCAAGAAGGCCAACCCCGAGGTGCTTTCGCGCCTCCAGATCCAGCAGAACGACGGCGGCCGGACGTTCCAGTGGATCGAGGTCAACATGCTACCCGTCTCCTACCGGGCGAACTCGACCTGCTCCGTCCAGCGGACCAGCTTCATCGTCTTCGAGGACAGCGCCGTCGTCGAGCTGATGACCCCGACACGCCGCGACGCGCTTGTCACCCGCCTAGCCCAAATTCACGACATACCCTTCTCCGAACCTTCCGACGACGAGATCCGGGACCGGGTCGAGGCGGATCCCGCCCGCGCCGGCGAGTGGCGCGAGTATGAGACCTATCTCGACATGGCGAGGAAGGCCGAGGAAGGTGGCCGGGCCGCGGCGGCGCGCCGGCACCGCGACAACGCGCACGACCAACGCGAGGCGTGGTTCGCCGACGGGGTCGTAGAACGAGGACGGCTGGGTAGCCCCGCCGTCCTCCAGGCGATCGCAATACGCGAGGACTGGACGCGCCGCTACGACCCCATCCGCCTGACGATCCAGCACGACGCGTTTTTGCGCGAGCACATCGAGAAGGCGATGAAGGTTAACGTGGCGGTCGACGTCATGAACCCCGACATCACCCTGACGGACGTCGTCAACGATCCGGCGCGAAAGGCTAAGTATCAGGATACGGTCGGCCCGCTGCTTCGCCACATCGGCGTCGAGCGGCTCGTCCTGGTCCGCGGCCTGCCGATCTGCGAGTTCAGCTTCGGCTACACGCGGGTGTCGGCGACGCCGATCTACAAACGCGAGCACAACGGAACAGCGTCGAAATGCCGGTCCGGCTGAAGGCGTTCGATCCACTGCCGATCGCCGACAACAAGCGACCGATATACGTCACGCAGCAACTTAACGAGGCGCTATATTTCAAGCTCGACGAGGACCGGGTGCTCCGCTGGCTGGCGGCAAACCAGATCGTCGACGTGCTAGGCGACCATGTCGGTCGCGCCTATCTGGAGCGCTACGACGACTTCGGACCGTTCCTGGAGGTGTTCAAGGACAGGGAAGGTATGGGCGGCTACCCCTGCACGCTGCCGGCATACGTCTATCTCCTGCTTCACACGCTCTCGCACCAGATGATGCACTCGCTCGCGGACACGTCCGGCGTCGATCGCGACGGCATAGGCGAACACATCTTCCCCGCCGACCTGTCGTTCGTCATCTACCGACGCCGAGGCATTCCCGAAGCCCGCGCTGGACCCGCGCACGCTGCGGTGCGGATCGGGCAGCCTTTGCGATGCCCGCGGCGGCGCCTGCCCGGCCTGCGTGATGGTGTCGGAGGTCAGCTGCATCGCATCGAACCTGCTCCTGTCGCGAGCCGTGCTGAAGGGCGGAAAAGGACCCGAGTGGGAACCGAAATCTGCCCCGAACCTGATCGGCTTCTTCGATTCCTCGCTCGCCTGATGAGCGGCGAAATCCTCTTTTCGCCCAAGGCGACTGCTAGGCTGGTCGTGACCATGCCGCCGGAACCTAGCCGCCGAGCCGATGCGCTCGCCGCCGACGTCGCCAGCGAGTATGTCTCGCTTACGCGCACCACGGACGCGTTCAGGCATCTGGCCAGCCTCGCGCGCGAGCGGTTCAGCATCATGATCCCATTTATCGATAGCGTCGGCGCCGAATGGGCTGCCTAGCTGTTCGAGGCGACTAAGGCTGCCGAGCGCCGCTCGTGTTGCGCGACGCGTCCCAACTTCTGAGCTGCGGGGCCGGAGGGCCGCGTGTCGAGGCCAGCGCGACACGGATCATCGACTATGGTGACGCGAACTTGGCCAACGAAACCTTCCACGGGAAGATCGTGCTGGCCGACGGCGTCGCAGCCTATGTCGGATCGGCGAATCTGCTGAAGCGGTCGACGTCGACGATCCTCGAATGCGGGATGCTCGTCGAGGGAAGGTGCTGCTGGACGCGGTGACCACGATCGCCGACGCCGATTCGGCTGGCGACGGTTTAGGCCTGCTGATTCGCATTGTCCGCGCGCCATTCGTCGAAGGTCTCGCGCGCGACATTGGTCAGCATGCCCGCGAAGGCCGCCGGGTTCGCCGCGTAGAGCGCGTGGCGTATCTCGGTGAACGCGTTGAACTTCTCACCGCGCCCGCTGTCGAGGAACCATGCCTTGTATTGCCGTACGAGCCCTATCGTCGAACGCAGGTAGAAGTTGAACTTCCCGCGGCTGATCCCGGGATCGCGCTCGACGATGTCGGCGGTGAAACCGTCGACCTTTTTGGCCTCAAATTCGACACCGGGGAAGAAGTGGCGCGCGATGCGGAGAAGCCTAAAGGCATCCAGCGGCGCGTATTGTCCCCGCTCGATGTCGGCATCGACTGCAGGCCCCGGCGCCTCGACCCCCTGCGCGATCTCCTGGGCCTCGGCTTCGGCGTCCGGCTCGGCTTCCGCCTTCACGATCTGAAGCTCGGTCTCCTCGCGCACCTGCCGGAATTCGCGATCGGCCAGCTCGAACAGCGCAGCGAGGGTGTTGATGCGGCGCTTCAGCGCGGCGGGGATCGACTTCTTGTATTTGATCTTGTGGTCGAGCGTGCTCCAGGAATCCTGGACTACGGTGCGTATCTGCAGCTCGAAGCTGTATGGCGCGAACAGAGCATAATCTGGCATCGCGGCACGCACCCCGTCCAGCCGCAGGTCGAGGTGGAGCCCCTTGTAGCCGAACGCGTTCTCGGTGCCCTCGATCTCGGCCGTCTTGTCCGTTACGTCGATTACGTCGAGGTGCTCGCGGATGAGCTGGCCGATCGGCTCGATCTCGTCCTCGTAGAGACAGACGAGCCGAAGCCCGATCAGGTCGGTGATGTGGTCCTTGATCTCATAGGGCGTGCCGCTCTCCTCCAGGTCGCCCTGATACTTCCGCATGAACTTCTTGATCGATTCCTCGCGGTCCTTGATGCGTCCGCTCGCGCCCGCCACGTCTAGCTCAGCGTGCGCGAGGAGCGAGCCGAGCAAGGTCAGGAACGCCTCCTTCGCCTGATCGAGACGCTGGGCGTTGTCGTTGTAGTATTCACGGAAAGTGGCCTTCTCGGCTTCGAAGTCTAGCGACGGCATCTTAGAAATCCCCCTGCTCGCATCAAAGCACGCAGCTATTTCTAGGCAAGCGATTTCTGGCGGTTCGAACCGGCTTGGACCGATCGCACGCGCCACACGCTGTGCAGATCGTCTGCGCGGGATGGGGCGGAGCCGGAGGTGGTGTGGGCGTCGCGACCCATGTGGTTGGTTTTGGCGGTTGATCGCGCTTGCCACCACGTCCGATTGGTGGACTGCGCCCCATCGGCACCGTGCCTGCGCTCCGAACGCCACTTCCATGGTCGCACCCATGGCAGCAGCCACTCCAGCGGCGGCACCGCGAAGGCGATGGCCACTCGACAGACCGTCGAACTATGTCTTCTACTGACGACATCGCTAGTTCGCGGCGACACCTGCAAACAGCACGAAAGTCCCTGTTGCAGACCTCCCGCTTGGTGCCAAAGCGATCCTGAATCAATGACCGGTTTCAGGACAAGCAGTGTGTCGGCTGAACGTCTGACATTAGGCGCGTTCCCGCCTGGCAGCTTTGGGGCCGGTTGCTGACTGTCTGGTTCTGGCCGAGTAACTGAGAAAGCTGACCTTCGGGCTTCAACCCCATTTGGCCTATTTGCAATGCAAACGTCCTTTGCCAAAAAGCTGCCATTCAGCCGATCAGTCTGAATATTTTGGGTAGCGAATGAGGGGGCGAAACTATGCCGCTTTCTGCAAAGAGACGGTCCAATAATGGGTCGTGTGCTCATCTACCTTGAAAGCAAGGCCTGCAGCGCAGCCTGCGCTTTGCTCAGCGTCGATCCCAGACCTGGTTCAATCTGCACCAGGGTCCTAATATGCGACAGCACCTGCCGGGCATCATCATCCGAAAGTTCGCTGAATGCTATTTCTGTGATCCACTCACCGACAAACTCCTGCCACTCATCCCGACCTTCATGGGCTGCTGCAGCGAAGAGGCCAATCCGCATGGCATTGGTTGCATCAATGACATCTGGCGAACGTCTGAAGGCCGCCCTGACCAGAACGCGTACTTCCCGGGCAAGCTCCGGACTACGCGTCGCTGCCGCGACCATCGCCAAGCCGCTTAGGACAGGGAAAACCGACTCCGTCCTTCCCGTGTTGAGGAGGTATCTGAGGTCCCGGATGGTCTTTGCCGCCAGACCTACCAGTTCCGGACCGATCGTGAATACAAGCGAGCAGTTTACCAACGCTGCGAAAGTCGTAACATCACCAGCGGCACCTTCGAGATTCTTCCGGATTTCGGCGAAAATCTCATCAGGCGGTTCCTTTGGAGCTGAGGAACCGCCCTCCATAGGGCCTGGATTGTAGGATTGGGGAAAAGTCAGATGGGCCGCGAGTGGCTTCTCCCCGTCCAGCATGAGGGCGCGAATGGCTGGCGGCAGCTTTTCGGCATTTTCACGTGCCGCAGCAACAATCCGACCGACGAATTCATGCCTGAGCTGGTGGGGCTCGATGAAATCAGGTATCCACCGGGGTTCGCGGCGCATATCTGTTATCGTCTGAAGATAGAAATATTGACCTCGCCCGGCGTTCAGCCATTCGCCTATGTCTTCAGTCTGAACATTGTGTGCAACGAGCTGCCTTTCGATGAGGGACGCCTGGGCAAAGCTTGCCTGCCGCCGCCAGAACGGCGGGAAGCTGCGCAGGGTGCCTCTTCTGGCGAGCGAACCTTCAACAAAAATAAACAGATGAGCGCTCCCGTAAAGGCGACCTGATGTCTTGTTGGGATCATCCTGCGAAATCTGCACTGCGATGTCTGCAAGATGTGGTTCAATACCGGGAAACCGGTCGACGTGCCGCACCCCGAGTTCGAAGCCGCCGACCTGAGAAAGCCGGTCGCCGTGCGCTAAAAGCCACTCATACACCTGGGTGAGTTCCGTCGCTTCGAAACCTTCCAGATCGATGCATTTCGCAACTTGAGAATGCGAAGATAGCAGGAGGGAAAGATGCAGACCCTGAATCCTGTCCCAGTTCAGCAGATTCCTGATGTGCTGTCTGCAGGCACCCTGCAGATATTCGAGCGCGCTGGCAGAACCTGCCGGATTACCGGCAAGGCGGTGATAATACCGGGCCTCTTCCGGGACGAGTGTCGAGTTTGAAAATTCTCCACGGCTCACACCCAGCTGCAATGCTTCAGCATTGTTGACAGGGAAAAGTGCTATCTCCTCCTGTAATTGCGGGATGAATCCGTAGTCGAGTGGGCCCTGAGAGAGTTTCGCCTTCCATGTTTCCATTTCTGGCCCCGCAACGTTCGCTTCCCTTGTGAGGCGCTCAAGACCGGCCAGTCGGATCTCGGCTGATGGGTGAATGAACCAGGGTTCCGCAATGCGATGCTGGCGTTCCCCGGATGACAGCCTGATGCCTTCTTCACCTTCTGAGGTGCCGGAAACCGCTGTCCAAACAGACCCGTCTTTTGCGGTAACCTGCTGCGGACCCAATCCCGAAATGACGCGGCCCAGCGCATCATAAAGAATCCGGATGGGAAACGATCCGCCTTCACCGAGGGTCGCGCTTGATGAAATGCTCAGTCCCATCGACCGCAAAAAATCAGTGTTCCTGAACGCTGCGTCCCGTATGCTTTCAGGGAACTGGGCGAGCGCGTCGCGCGCAATGACTGCCTGGGGTATCGTCTGCTTCATTCCTGCGGCTCCGATGGTTCCGCGCTGGAAATGTCGATGATCAGCGCCTTGACCCGCTCCATGATTCCTTCAAAAACTGCCGGGTCGCTCTCCCGGACAGGCAGGAAGACGCGCTCATCGGCCCAGGCAAGAAAACGCTGCATGGCATCACGATGCCGGATGCTTGTTCCCAGAATCGCCCACGCCTGAGCCAAGTCGCGCTGCGCCCGTTTTGCATCACTGTCAATGCCGGGCAGCCGGTGATCCCATCCGTTCAGATTGCCCAGATCAAGCAGCCAGTCGCTGCGCGCCCTCGCAATGTCGTCGGGCACACCGTCCCGCCACTGTTCTTCAAGAAGCAGTTGGGCGTTCTTGCGAAGCTCCTCAATCCAGGGATGCTCTTTCGGAAGCTGCAGTGCGTCGCT
Source organism: Mesorhizobium sp. M0598 (assembly GCF_040320865.1). Classification (NCBI taxonomy): domain Bacteria; kingdom Pseudomonadati; phylum Pseudomonadota; class Alphaproteobacteria; order Hyphomicrobiales; family Phyllobacteriaceae; genus Mesorhizobium; species Mesorhizobium sp. M0598. The sequence continues at coordinate 108,579 of NZ_JAMYQL010000020.1, forward strand.
CATTTTGATCCGGAGCACGCTTTCACGGATCGCCTTGAGTTCGGCTGTTTCTGTCAGAACCCCCTCCCGCACGGTGGTACCTTCGAGAGCCTTCCTGAGTTCGTCCGTCTCCACCGGGATCAGTGCGTAACCCCCGCGGCGAAGCTTCGTTCGCAGTTCAAGCTTTTCGGCCGCGGAGATTGTGTTCGCCTCTTCGATCAGGTCGAGGAGATCAAGCGTTGTCATTAACGGGCGCGACGTACCTCTGTTTTCAACGTGCATATGCTGGTTGATGAAACGGTCGTCGATCACATAGGCGTCAACGTCTGGCTGAATGCTCAGGATCGACGCGGTCGGGTGAGCGCCCACGGACGAAGGATCATCTTCCCTTTCATCAATGACCGGTCCGAGGATGATCCTGCCAACAGAAATACCCGCGGCCACAACTTTGCGGATTTCTTCATGTATCCCGATAACGGCAGTGGAATAGCTGTCGTGGCTGATGAGTGCATCAGCCTCCCGGATGACGCTGTCGGTCAGGATCAGAGTGAACCCCGCATCGTGAAGCGGTAGTATAAGCTCCAGGAGAGAGAGATAGGTTTCCGCCAGCGGATCGAGATACAGTGTTGCACCTGGTTCGATGGTGACCTGATGCGGCCATCTCTTTTCGTGAGCATCCAGGTAAGTCGATGCCTTCTCAGCTTGGCTGGTGGTAAGCCGGCCGTTATTCTTGAGAAATTCGACGAGGTCGCCGCACGCGCAGAGATGTTCTGCGTGAGCGCTCAGGTCGGCAGGCTCCTTCAGCAGTGAGCCCAGGCGATGAACCGGATACGGCCGTACAACCAGTTGCTGTGACGGTGCTTCTGGCCCGGTCACGCCCGCGTGTGCGATGAGAGTTGCAAGATCATCTCCGACCTCTTTCGAGAGCACAGGGTCGGCCTCTGTAGTCTTCTCCAGCCTGATCATTTTGCCTTCGCTCAGCTGCTGACGAAGACGTCTGGCATCTGCTACCTGACTGGGCTGATGGAACGGCCCGTCCTGACCGTCCTGTGCCATCCACGTAAGGGTCGAATGGGGTATATAAACCTGATCGAAGCTGCGCAGCGCCTTGTCGGCCAGACCGAGGAATCCGAGCGTGTACAGACCCGTCACCTCGATCGCGATCGACCGGGGGCTCACCGGGCGTTTCGTCCTTGCCCCGCTGTAACCGAAAATCATGCCCCGCTGACGGGGATCCCGTTGGTCGAGGTTCATCATCGCCGTGTACAATGTCAGTGCGATGAGTGGCCGACGCAGAAGCTGTGTGACAGCGAACATCGGAAGCTCGCCTGACACGAATTGACGCGTGACGCTGGACTCCTGATCGTCCCAGTCAGGTTTGCGGCTGACGATTTCTTCCAGCGACATGGTTCTGACCGGTCCGTCTTTACCGGACAGTGACGCGGCGGCCATCAGCCAGCCGGCGGTCTCCGGATCGTTCTCCCAGCCTCCACTTACGGCGGCTGCGTAGCAGCCGATAAGGATGCCGGGATCGTCGCTACCTTTCTGCGCTGCGGCACAGATAAACTCCCGAGACCGGGGCAGGGCGAAGCGGCCCGCGAGCTGCCCTGCACGCAGCAGGTCCGCTGCCGATCTTTCATCGCGCTCGGCCCACTCTGTGTCGAGAAGCGTTGCCAGTGCTTCCCACTGTCCACCCGTAATCAGAATATTGAACTGAAGAATCCGGTCATTCGGATGGTTGCGGCGACCGTGGAGTCTGGTGAGCTCTCCCTGTGCTTCCTTAAGATCGCCGCTTCGAAAAAGTGCCCATGCCTGTGCACCTGCAATGTCATCCGACTGGTCCCGCAGTTCGGGATACCTGCCCAGAAAGCCAAGAAGTTCGGTATCTGCCTGCAGGCGTGACAGCGCTTTCACATGCCGGAGCGCTTCCTGGAGTCCCTGCGTGTGTTCGAAGAGTTCCAGAGACCTGACGGCCAGTCTTTGCCAGTCCGACTTCCTGTCAAGCAGCTCCACCAGGGGAGCGAGGTCTTCAATGGCCCTTGACTGCTCGTAACGTGCCTCCCTGTCACTGATTGTATCGCCTCCCCGCACTTCCTCGATTAAGGCGGAAAACTTGCGGACCATCTCCGCATCAGCACCACCTTTTGCGAATTCCTCAAGCCTTGATTGAGCCTCAGCCAGCTGATCAGAACGCGCCAGCGCCTCAATCTCCATTCCCGTCATGAAGTCCGCGCTGAAATACTTATTGAGCCTTTCACGGTTCTGCTGGATGTAGCTGGCAACTTCACCCGCACTTCCGGACGCGCTCGTCAGTGAGAATCGGGCTAAGACGACCTCATAGGAATTCTCCAGCCCAAGAGCTTCCTGCCGGGCAATTTCCCGGTCTATGGCGCTGTGGTCGAGCGCGATCCCAAACTGAAGAGCCATTGGCACGTACCGGAGTGACTGCTCCGAAGCCAGCAGTTCCAGAAGGGCCTTTCTGCCTTCCTGATGACGATCCGGATCGCGTAGATCGAGCCAGACCGACCGTTCGCGGGCATGTTCGGCAGTAGGCGGGCATCCTAGGTCTCGCGCCGCCTTCTCTGCCTTGAGGTAGAGTTCTCGCGCACTCCGTCTGTGTTGTGGCGCCTCGCCAACGGTCGCCAGCGGGAAGTCTGCCCAGTCAAACGGCGGATTTTCAGCGAGGTGAGCCCTGAATGGTTCGGTGACAGCCTGAAGCAGGTGACACGCTGCGGCCTGCATTAGCAGCATTGGTGTGTGTGTGAAATCATCTTCCCTAAGAGCGCCAGCTGCATCGAGTGCCGCTTCCCACTCGGAGTTTTCCAGCTTCCTGCCAATGAAAAGCAGCTTTCCGTCGGCATCCAGATCGGCAAAGCTTATGCCGGCAGCTTCCATCCACTTGAGCGCCGCCGCCCCATCGCTTCCTCTGGTTGCGATCAGGAATCTGGCTGTGTGTGCTGCGGCTGAAGTCAACGAGGTCAGCACTGCTAGTGCTTCTGCCACCCCCACTTCTTCCTTGATCAGAAACGCTTCAGCGATGACCAGTTCGTCCTCGGTGCCCAGCCGCGCAGCTTCGCTGTGAATACGACGGGCTTCACCGATCAGCTCGTCCCTCGCTGATGATGCTTCCGGATCAGTGGAGAGGACCATTCCGACAAGCAGCCGCGAACACCAGCTCAGGCCGGCGCACCGCGTCTGAGCAGATGCGAGAGAAAGATCGCCGGTCAGAAGCTCAGTCGTCAAAAGGAGGACGTCATCTTTTGAGTTGCAGCGCCCGAAAAAACGCCGTCGCCTCAGCCTCATGATCGAATTGCGGGCGGCTTCATCGACGACATTCACCGTTCCCACCGGTCGGGCGGGCGGGGCATTTCTTACAGCTTCCAGTATTCTGTCAGCCGTCTTCCGGGTGGCTTCAGCCTCCGCTTTGACATCGGCAAGTTCGCTCTTCGGGACGATCGCCGTTTGCGGAGCCGTGAAGTCCCCAGACAAAAACTTCCGTAGATGGATGTACGTATCCGCGGTGCGGTCCTTTGGCTTCACGATGGAAATATGGTCGGCATCGATCGGAATTACGGAAGCGGAAGGCTCCAGTCCCGGATCAGAGCTGTCCTGCCCTACAATAAAAAGAAGCCCCTTCAGAGATTTTGTCTCCTGAAGCACAGTGGCCTTTATCCGTCCTCCGTGACTAAATTCGCGGAACCAGAGATTAAGATCACGCAGATGAGGGTCATTCCTCCCAAGGCCAAGCAAGGCCGCCGATGACTTGAGAATTCTCCATCGGTTTATAGCTGATGCAATCCCTGATCCGCGGTGAGGGGTGCCAATGAATGCCACTCCTCGAATACGGTTCAGCAGAGCAGCGACCTCTTCCTGATGTCTGGCCAGGCCATCGGCGCTACGTATGATCTGCTCAACGACAAGACCACCCAGGCTATGGGCGACAAACACGATGTTGCCCTGTTGCAGGTCGGGTTCGGCAAGCAGACACTGCAGCAGATTGCGCGCCCTGTCCGGGAGCGCAAGCGAATTGCCAGGCATCCAGTCAGTTCCGCGGGCCGGATAACCGAGGCTCCAGATGGCAATGCCTTCCGGAAGGTCGTCATTAAGCCAGTCCGGCCAGAATTCCTTTGATTTGCCACTCGACTGCCAGGTCGTCTCGAAATGCCCGGTTATCCCATGCACAAAGATTATCTGGGTGCGAACATTCGCAGGCTGTTTCGAGGGGCGTCTGAGATCGACCAGAGTAAACTCCGCTAAAGATTACAACGTGATTCCCGAAACGCGGATCTTACGTCAACGGGTTGGTTAGTGTCATCAAAATTGGAGAACTTGATCCCTGAGTTTGCCGCTCTGCCACCGGGCTTCGCCAGTCAGGCAGCGATTGAGGGCGCAACCCTGCCGGGACGAAAACCATCAAGGCTGCGGCCACAATGAATACTGCTGCTTTCTTGACAGTGAAGCCGACGGCGCCGGATAAAAATCCGTCGCCGGCGCTTCCTTTCCCGCCGCAAGATTTCAGCCACCTACCCACTTACTTGCTGCCGCTCGGGCAGTGCTGGCCTATCCTTTCACGCCTGGGCCTGATCGCGCATGCGGTCATATCCCAGCATCATCGTCATAGCGCCGCACCGCGGCAGACGCCTATTTCGTCGGTAAGCCGCGTATGCAAACGCGGTCGTAGGCAGCAACCGGCGACAGACGGCGGACGGCCTAGAAGGCGCCGTCCCGGCGAAGCGGCCGCCGGGGCTGCCCCGTCGCAACGTCTGCTTCTGGGCGACGGCAAAGTTTGCCTCAGCGTCTGAAAGGGGGCGCAAAGCCGACGTTGAGTTAGCAAGTTAAGGCCCAACGGATGTTCATGATATGTGCTTCGAAAGTCGCATATAATTGCAAACTGAAACCGGGTGCCAATCTCATCTTCGGCTGAGGTGATAAGGCTGGAGAATGAGCGACAAGCCGCCGCGCGTCCGGCGCGTTACGCTTCCGGAGATGGCTCTTGAAAATACTTTCCAGGAGAGGCACCGAAGGCCGCGCGAAACACCGCGATGAAGGCGATGTCGCCGACGCTTCGGCCGGCGGCGAGCCACTCCACCGCTTTGAGGAGTTTCGCCTGCTGCCGCCAGGCGCGAAAACTCATGCCAGTCTCCGACTGGAAGTGACGCTGGAGGCTGCGCGGGGACATGGCGGCGCATGACGCAATCTCATCGAGCGGCCAGTCTGCACCCGGGTCGTTCCGGATGTCTTCGGCGAGGGCCCGGAGGCGTTCGGATATCGGCGAGGGAAGAGACAACGGCGCGACCGGGCTCGCCCGGAGCTGGTCGAGAATGACAGCGACCAGTCGTTCGGCGCGGGCGATGCCGGCCTCCGCACGGGTACTTCGAGAAACGCCAGGATGAGTTCGGGCAGCAGCGGCGTCGTCCCGATCACGGAGGCATCCGAGGGGGCGTTGGTGCATCGGTCCGGACTTGAGCGGATGTCGATCTTTGAAGCGGCAGACTATGCCGTGGCCGCCTTGCGGCGGGCGGATTTCGGGCGTGCGCAGGC